>JAUNVL010000128.1 GCA_030537675.1 Propionibacteriaceae bacterium
CCACCCACTGTTGGAGTGCCCGCTGCGGCAATGCGCCGATCTGGCGGGCCACTTCCTCCCCGTCCTTCAGGATCACCATTGTTGGGATGCTCATCGCGTTGAAGCGTTCCTGGAGGGCAGGGTTGTCGTCGATGTTGACCTTGACGATTTTGAGCTGACCGGCGCGGTCGCGGGACAGGCGTTCCAGCATCGGCGCGATGGAGATGCACGGGGCACACCACGGCGCCCACAAGTCGACCAGGACAGGAACCGACGCGCTCGTCACCTCATCGAAGTTGCGGTCGGTGCCATTGACCAGCCACGGCAGCTTCGACTGACAGTGGGCGCACTGCGGCAGCCCCTTGGCCGCTTCCGGCACCCGGTTCTTCTTCCCACACGAGACACACACAACAATGACCATGCCCCCACGCTACGGCGGATCACCCACGCGGGAGGTGGTTCGCTCCAGTGAGGTCCATCGCCGCGCAGTCAGGCAATGACGCGCCCTGGGTCGCAGGGTCAGTGGTCCTGGCGACCTTCGTTGAAGCGTGCGGCTGCCGCATCACCCAGCGTCGTCAGCTTGGAGACGATGCCACCGGGCTTCAGTTCCTTTCGGGCGTCAACACCCTCCTTCGTTTCCGAACTCGTGCCCTTGGGCAGAAGCAGGCTCAGCGCCTGGTTGAGGCGGATGGTGAGGTTGGGCGCCAACCCGTGGACGCGTGTTGCGACGTGACTCAGGGCGGAGACGAGCTTGACGGGCTTGCCCTTCAGGACACCGTCGACCATCTTGGCGGCGGCGCGTTCCGCATCCATGGAGAGCAGCGGCAGTGAAGCGGCTGGCCCGAACCATGCGTACTGCTTGCCCGCATCCCCGAAGAACTGGGCGCGACCGTGGGACCCGGTGCGCATCAGCCCCGGCACCAGGGTGGTCGCGGTGACGCCAGAGCCTGCGAGTTCCGCAGAGAGTCCTTCTGTGAATCCGACAGCGCCGAACTTGGCCGTGGCATAGGGCAGGAGGCGGGGAGCAGAAAGCTTGCCGCCGATGGAGGTGACCACACCGATCCGGCCGCGGCGCCGCTCGCGCATGCCCGGCAGCACGGCGAGTGCCATGTTGATGGCCCCCCAGAGCATGATGTCGATGGCGTCAGAGAAGTGCTTCCGCGTGACGGCCTCGACCGGGCCCACCTGGATGATCCCCGCGACGTGGATGGCCACGTCGATGGGGCCCAACTCCTCAGTCACGTCTGCGACGAACGCCTCCACGGCGTCCGGATCGGTGACGTCACACACCAGGGGCAGCACCCTTCCGCCATGGGCGCGGAGTTGGGTGGCGGCGCGTTCCAGGGATTCCTGATCGCGGGCACAGATCGCGACGTCGTGGCCACGCCTGGCCAATTCCCCGGCCATCAGGAGACCCAGGCCTCGTGATGCCCCCATGACGATCGCGACCGGCCGGTGTGCGTTGTTGTCCATGCCCCCACAGTAGTTCGAAGCCCGAAACGCAGCTCACGAATCAGGCGGATCGCTTCACCTGAAGCGTTGCCCGCACCGCCGCAGCACCCTTTGCACGTAATTGCGCGCCCCTCGGAACGAACGTGCACTTGGGCCCAGGGCTCTTGCCGATCCCAGACGAACAGGCCAACATCAGACACAGGGCTCGCGCACGAACCTGTGCGCTCGCACGCACGCTGTGCAACTCGCAACGAAGCAGGGGGCAACCAGAATGAAGAAGCTCATCAACGACGTCGACGACGTCATTGCCGACGCACTCAAAGGCATCGAACTCTCGGACGACAACGTCCGGGTGGATCACGAGAACCGCATCATCTACCGCGCTGAGAAGACTCGCGACGGCAAAGTGGCAGTCATCTCCGGTGGTGGCTCCGGCCACGAGCCCCTCCACGGTGGCTTCGTGGGCCTGGGCATGCTCGATGCCGCCTGCGCCGGCCAAATGTTCACCTCCCCCACCCCCGATCAGATGCTGGCAGCCACCACGGAGGCAGAGGCCGGTGCGGGCGTGCTGCACATCGTCAAGAACTACACCGGCGACGTCATGAACTTCGAGATGGCCGGCGAAATGGCTGCTGATTCCGGCGTTCGCGTGGAAACCATCGTGGTGGCAGACGACGTCGCGGTGCAGGATTCCCTGTACACGGCAGGTCGTCGTGGCGTCGGCCTGACGGTGCTGCTCGAGAAGATCGTCGGAGCAGCCGCGGAGGAGGGCCGGGACATGGACGGTGTCCTGGAGATTGCCCACCGCGTCAACGCAGGAGGCCGCTCCATGGGCATGGCCCTGACGAGCTGCACGGTCCCGGCCGCCGGTAAGCCCACGTTCGACCTGCCCGAGGACGAGATGGAGATCGGCATCGGCATCCATGGGGAACCGGGACGCCACCGCGAACCCATGGGCACGGCCAGGGAGGTCGCCAAACAGTTGGTGGATCCCATCCTCCACGACCTCGACTTCACCAGCGGCGACACGATCGTGATGGTCAACGGCATGGGCGGCACGCCGCTGATCGAGCTCTACCTCATGTACGGCGAGGTCAAGGCGCTGCTGGATGCCGCGGGGGTCACCGTCGCCCGCAACCTGGTGGGCAACTACATCACCAGCCTGGACATGGCGGGCTGCTCCGTCACGCTGCTCAAGGCCGACGACGAAATCCTCGGACTGTGGGACGCGCCGGTCAGGACCGCCGGACTACGGTGGGGCGTGTGAACACCTCCCAGTCGGCCTCCCTCGCGCAGCTCGTCGAATGGCTGCACCAGTTCGGGTCACTCGTGCAGCAGAACAAGGGCTATCTGACCGAGCTCGACTCCGCGATCGGAGATGCCGACCACGGCGCCAACATGGCACGGGGCATGAACGCAGTGCTCAACGAGCTTCCAGAAACGAGCGGGGCCGATGCCCTGTTCAAGAAGGTGGGCATGACGCTCGTGAGTAGCGTCGGAGGTGCGAGTGGTCCGCTGTACGGCACGTTCTTCATGCGCTTCGCGACACCCCTCGGCTCTGGAGACGAGGTGTCGGCGGAGTCCGTGGCCGCCGCGCTGCGGGCGGGGCTCGAGGGCGTGCTCTCCCGTGGCAAGGCGGAACTGGGCGACAAGACGATGGTCGATGCCATGACGCCCGCAGTCGAGGCCATCGAAGCGGCTGTGTCCTCCGGTGAGTCCCTTGCCGAAGCGACCCGAGCCGGGGCTGCTGCCGCACGCGAGGGCCGTGAGGCGACCATCGAGATGGTGGCCCGCAAGGGCAGGGCAAGCTACCTGGGAGAGCGCTCCAAGGGTCATCAGGACCCAGGTGCCACCTCCACCGCCTATCTCTTCGAGGCGTTGGCTGCGTCGCTGGACGGCGCGTGACCAAGCCACTGGTGGGCCTGGTCGTCGTCTCGCACAGCCGCGCCCTGGCGGATGCAGCCGTCGAACTGGCCATGCAGATGCTGCACGGCACGGTCCCACCCATCGAAGTGGCTGCCGGGATGCCCGACGGTGGGCTCGGCACCGACGCCATGGCGGTCATGGAGGCGATCCGTCGTGCCGACGTCGGCTCCGGGGTCGTGGTGCTGGTGGATCTGGGCTCCGCAGTCCTCAGCGCCGAAATGGCCGTGGAGTTCCTCGGCGATGCTGCTCCTGACGTTCGTGTGGTGCCCGCCCCGTTCGTCGAAGGTTTGATGGCGGCATCGGTCCGGTCCGCCGGCGGGGCATCACTGGACGAGGTCGCGTCAGAGGCCACACGTGCATTGACCCCCAAAGTGCAGGCGCTGGGGGCGGGCTCCACAACATCGGAGGATGGCCTCGATCCGCGGGACGGCTGGGAGCCGGACGCAGCCGAGGAGGCGACCCTTCCCAACGCCGCTGGACTGCACGCCCGTCCTGCCGCGACCATGGCTGCCGCAGCAGTGAAGTACGACGCCGAGATCCACGTCATCCACGAACGCGGCCACTGCGTTTCGGCCACCACCCCCATCGGCCTGGCGACTCTGAACGCACGAATGGGTGACAGATTGCGCGTCGAGGCACGGGGCCCAGAGGCCCAGGAAGCAGTCAAAGTCATCACCGCGATGATCGCCGACGGCTTCGGGGAAATGGGGCCAGCAGGCACCCCACCACCCCCAGCGCAGCCAGCCTTGCTGCAACCTCGCGGCGTCAGCGCCGGTCGCGTCGTCGGGCCGATACACAGGGTGACCGAACCCATGACCGCCCCGCCCGAACTCGATCGCATCAGCCCCGACGACGTCGAAGCCGAGACGAAACGCCTGTCCACCGCCCTGGACGCCGTCATCTCCGAATACACCGGGCGGGCTGACCACGTCCCGCCCCAGGCAGCCGACATCCTGCGCGCGACGGCGGTGCTGGCCGGCGATTCCACACTGGTGGACTCCGCTTCAGGTCTGATCCGGGCGCGCGGCATGGACGCCGCCAACGCCTTCTGGCAGGCCGCTAACCACGTGGCCCAGTCCATGACGAACGCAGGGGGCATGGTGGCGGAACGCGCCATCGACCTCAATGACATCCGCGATCGCGTCGTCAGCCATCTGTTGGGCATCCCCATGCCGGGCGTGGTGGACCCCGGGCACCCGTTCATCCTGGTGGCGCGCGACCTTGCACCCTCAGACACCGCGACCCTCAACGGCAGGACGTGCCTGGCCATCGTCACCGCCGAGGGTGGCCCCACCTCCCACTCCTCCATTTTGGCCCGCAGCATGGGGATCCCTGCCGTCGTCGGCTGTGGACAGGCACTCGACATCCCCGACGGCACCACCGTGCTCGTCGATGGCACCACCGGCGAGGTCATCGTCGACCCGGACGAGGATCAGCGCGCCACCGCCCGCACCGACCGCGCGCCGCTTCGCCCACTGGAAGCAGCCGGGCGGAGCGCCGACGGCACCCACGTGGCGCTACTGGCCAATGTCGGCTCCGCCGGGGACGCGGCGTACGCCGCCAGGGCGAACGCCGAGGGCATCGGTCTCTTCCGTACCGAGTTCTGCTTCCTCGACCGTGCGGACGAGCCGTCCATCTCCGAGCAGGTGGATGCGTACGTCGACGTGCTCTCCTCCTTTCCCGGCGCCCGCGTCGTGATGCGCACGCTCGATGCCGGCAGCGACAAACCCATGGCGTTCCTCCCCATGCCTGACGAGGTGAATCCGGCGCTGGGTGCCCGCGGCTTCCGCACGGCACGTACCCACACCCCCATGCTGGAGCGGCAACTCGACGCCATCGTGACAGCCGCGGACCGGGCCGAGGCGGACGTCTGGGTGATGGCGCCCATGATCTCCACCGTTGAGGAGGCGGCCAGCTTTGCGTCCACTGCGCGGGGGCGCGGGGTCACCACGGTCGGAGTGATGATCGAGACGCCGTCGGCTGCACTGCAGGCCGGGGAGATCATGGAAGTGGTGGACTTCGTGAGCGTCGGAACCAACGACCTCACCCAGTACGCCATGGCGGTGGACCGCCAGGCCGTCGGTCTCGGAGACCTGCAGGATCCGTGGCAGCCAGCCATCCTTCGACTGCTTCGCATGATCGGTGACGCGGGCAAGAGTGCGGGCAAGCCGGTGGGGATCTGCGGCGAGGCTGCAAGTGATCCCGCCCTGGCGCCGGTGTTGATCGGGCTCGGCGTGACCAGCTTGTCCATGACTCCACGGGCGCTCCAATCAGTGGCCGAGGCGCTGGGGGACGTCACCATGGAGCAGTGTCGACGTGCCGCCGCGGCCGCCTGTTCCGCGCGGTCCGCTGACATGGCGCGAGAAGCAGCCCGATCAGAACTTCGCTGACGGCCGCCTACACCGCGCCCATCGCCGCCACGCGTGGACCCCGGCTAGTCTGAGGACCATGGACAAGACCCACCCCAACCTGATGGCCTCCAACGTCGTCGTGCACCTACCAGAGGATCCGGCGCTCGCCGAGATCCACGAGGGCGGCAAGGACGGGTTCCTCGACGTGGTCCAACGCCATCCCGAATCATCGCTCTGCTGGGCTCTGCTCGCAGAGGGGTGCCTGCGCTCCGAGGACCTCGGATCCACCGTCGCCGCGTACGCCTACGCCCGCACCGGATACCACCGGGGGCTGGATGTCCTGCGCCGCAACGGGTGGAAGGGCAGCGGCCAGGTGCCGTGGGAACACGAGCCGAACCGTGGCTTCCTGCGCGCGCTGTGGGCGCTGAGCCTCGCTGCCAAGCGACTGGAGGAGAAGGAGGAGGCGGAGCGTTGCGCCCAGTTCCTCCGCGACTCCTCCGAAGAGGCGTTCGAGGTCTTGTCGCAGGACTGAGTCCCCCCTCAACCGAGGACCTCCTGAGCCGAATGGTGTCAGGAGTGGCCACCCGGAGGAGCCAGCATGACCATCGACGACTACCGAATCGCACTGGCAGAGGCAAACCGCCATGGCTGGGGCTTCCTGGCCGCCTACGGCACGACCTGGCTGGTGTGCGGCGTGGTGTGGAGTCGTGCCTCCCCACGCGTCGGCGCGTTCTTCACACTCTTCCAGGGCCTGGCCGCGCTACCGGTGGCGCTGCTACTGACCGCACTGACACCCGGTCCCGCCACCCCGACAATGCCGGGTCTCGACACCCTCGTCATTCTTCTTGCATCCGGACAGTTGCTGGGGCTGCCCATCGTGATCTACCTGACAATGGCGAAGCGATACACGATGGTCCCGTTGGCAATGGCACTGTTGGTGGCCGTGCACTTCGCGCCCTACTCCTGGCTCTACGCCACCCCTCTCTACCTCGTCATGGGTGGACTTGTTTCTGTGGGTGCCGCAGTGGCCCAGTCCGTGGGTGATCGCCCGGACAGGGGCGACGACGCCGCGCGAGGACCGATGTTGCTCTGCTTCGTCGTCGGTGGTGTCATGGCGCTCAGCGCAGCGGTTGCCGTCGTGCTGTGAGGGCCACGGGTGGCATTTCCCATGCCGAGTACCGACCCCCTCGACCATGCCGTGCGCGAGCCCCGGCCATCCCGGTGAGGAGCGGTCGGGAACGGCCTTGTATCAAACGGTGCCATTCGTGCCGTAAACTCGGCCCGTTGTCCATTTAGAGGAGCCCCTGCATGCCCATCCGCAATGACCTGCGAAACGTTGCCATCGTCGCCCACGTCGATCATGGCAAGACGACGCTCGTCGACGCCATGCTCT
>JAUNVL010000011.1:0-1279 GCA_030537675.1 Propionibacteriaceae bacterium
GCGCCCCCACCAGGCGACAGGTGAGCGACAGGGCAGCCATCGTGGTGCCCGTTGACGCTGCGACTGCGTGGAGTGCGCCGACTCGGCGTTGCCGATGGTCGTTGCGGCCTCGCGCCCACTCTGCGATCCCGGTGACCGCAGTGGGGATCGCGACGGCCACCGTGACGCCTGTCAGGACCGTGGTGGCTGCCTTGAACCGTCCGAGCCCCAGTACTTCAAGTGCGGCGGCCGCCATGGTGATGCCGATGGGCATGTGGACGAGTGCGGGATGGATCGGATGTCCGGTCAGGGACTCGCCCGTCAGTACGTCATAGAGTTCCTCGTTGTCCTCCAGTGCCGTCGCAACCGGATCCAGAACAGAGGCAACGCCCTCGGCGATCGGCTGCTCCGCAAGCTTCGCGAGTGCCTCGTTGATGACGCGATATTTCACCATGGTGTGATCCCCTTCGTGTAGACGCCATCATGCCTCGCCAGAGGGCCGAGAACGGCTCAATCCGGACATCGGGGTTGGCGGACGCTCTGCAGATCGCACTTCACATGCTCTGGTTGCTACATGCCCCACGATGCGACACTGTCAGCCAGTCCAACGCGGGACTGCGACGGGCGGTGGATCCGCACTCGCCCGCACTCGAGAAGGGAAGGGCGATGGACACCTGGTTGACCTCGCTGAAGACGTCCAATCCGCAGGATGGCTTCGAACTGGCCATCAAGATGTCTCGCATGGGAGTGAAGTACACCCAGCCTGACATGGAGGTGCTCAAGAAGCTGCGGCCCGAATACGCCAATGATGCGGATGGCCTCACGGCGGCATCCCATGTCGTGGCGTTGAATTTCCAGACGGTCGCTGCAGCCAACGACTATTGGCGTGACGCGTGACGTCCCTACACCCATAAGGGTGGGAAAAGCACCAGAAGCAGGTGTTTGACCGCCCCTTCTACCTTCCGGGGTAGCGGGTGACCTTCCTTGAGCGTTAGTCTCTACGACGGTTGAAAACAATGTCCCGCTCAAGCGGGCAGAAGGGGGTTACACAATGATTTCACTCGGAGTCATCCTGCTCATCGTGGGCTTGCTGGTGCAGAATCTCAGCATTCTCGTCACGATCGGCGCAATCCTGATCGTCGTCGGGCTCATCCTGAACCTGGTCCCGATCGGCGGCAGCCGCCGCAGGGTCTGGTAGTTCACAGGCAACACCACTGAGAAGTGGGGGGGGGGGGGGCCGCCCCGGCCGGCGGGGGGGGGGTGGTGGGGGCGGGCCCCCCACCCCGGCGCGCCGCGCGCG
>JAUNVL010000011.1:1289-47209 GCA_030537675.1 Propionibacteriaceae bacterium
GTGGCCCCGAGCGGGGGCCGCCGCCGCAGGGTCTGGTTTTACACAGGAAACACCAGTGTGATGTGCCGAGGGTATACACACCCGTCGGCACATTTCTGCTCTTTCTGGCCGAATCAACCGACGAGGGTGACCCCTGCCAGAGCGACGCCCGCGACCAGCACTGTGGAGGCCGTGCCCAGGACCAGAGGCTTCGGTCCCACCTTGATGAGACTCTTGATCCTGACGCCCAGCCCGAGGGCAAACATGGCAATGGACAGGGCGGCCGTCTGCAGCACTTTGGCCACGTCGAGTACCGGGGCCGGAAGCAGGTGCAGGGAGGCGACAGCGACCATGGCGAGGAATCCCACGACGAACAGCGGCACCAGGGGCGGCGGCTTGATGTGACTCTGCCCGGCGGGGGCATTTCGTCGTTGCATGATCCCCAGTACGGCCATCACAGGCGCCAGCATGAGGACGCGGGTCAGCTTCACGATGACAGCACCCTTCAGCGCTCCCCCACCGATGATGCCCGCCGCCGCCACCACCTGCGCCACCTCGTGGATGCTTGCACCGGCCCACAGACCGCCCATCTCCGGGCCGAGCTGCATCACGGCCACCAGTAGGGGCACCAAGGGGATCATCAGGGTCCCGAAAAGCACCACCAGTGCAATGCCGGTGGCGACGTCCTCGTCCTTGGCATCCACCACACCGTCACAGGCAGCCACAGCAGCAGCGCCACAGATGGAGAACCCGCACGCGATGAGGATGCGCTGCTGCGCCGGGATGCCCATCGCGCGGCCCATGAGGACCGTTCCCGTGAGCCCCACGGCCACGACGACCGCAGCCACAGCAACCATGCCGAGCCCGAGTTCCAGGAGGTCACCCAGGACAAGCTGCAGTCCGAGCAGGATGATGCCTACGCGAAGGATGCGTTTGCCGGCGACGCCCACCCCCGGTCCGAAGAGCACAGGGACGCGCCACAGGTTCCCCACCACCGCGCCCAGAACAATGGCGAACAACAGCGCGCTCACCGTGGGGACAATCCGGTTGAGCACCAGCGCCACCGCTCCCCCGGCCAGGCACAGCAGCAGACCGGGGGCCAACGCCGTCCTCACCACAGGAGAACTGCTGGGGGCTTTGTCCGGATGTCCAGTCTGTGTGGCCTCATGCATGGGTACAACTATGGTGCCCGGAGAGATCACGCGTCATGCGCATGCCGCATGCTGGTCATATGATGAATGCATGACCTGGCCCACGCTGCTCGATCTTGAACTGTTCGTGCGGGCGGACCAACTGGGTTCGCTGTCGGCCGCCGCCCGGGAACTGGGGTTGTCCCAGCCCGAGGCGTCACGTCGGCTCGCGCGCCTGGAGTCGCAGTTGGATCTCCATCTCATGGTGCGCTCACACACGGGCTCCCATCTGACGCGGCAGGGTGAGTTGGTGGCGCAGTGGTCGCACCAACTCCTCGATCAGGCATCGCAGTGGCAGGCAGGCGTGGCGGCGCTCCACGGGCGGAAAGCCACACATCTGGAGATTGCGGCCTCACAAACGATCGCGGAATTCCTGGCCCCGCACTGGTTGGCCAATTTCCGGAGAACCCATGCGGATGTGGTCACCCGGATGGAGGTTCACAACTCCGCGCGCGTGATCGAACTCGTCCACGCAGGCAGCGTCGTGCTGGGGCTCGTGGAGGCGCCGGAGATCCCGGAGTGGCTCGACACCGTCACGGTGGGGCGCGACCAGTTGGTCGTCGTCGTTGCTCCCGGCCATCCATGGCAGCATCGCCGAAAAATCACACAGGAGGAACTGGCTGCCACGCCTCTGGTGGTGCGTGAACCCGGTTCCGGAACCAGACAGACACTGGAGCTGTCGATGGCCGGCAAGGCTTCCGCGGTACCGGTGCTCGAACTTGCCAGCAACGCTGCGGTCCTGTCTGCGGCCACCTCCGGAGCAGGACCCGCCGTGATCAGCGCACTGGCCGCGAGGGGTGCCATCGCGGACGGCAGGTTGCTGCGCGTCGCGCTCTCCGGTCCCGTCCTTGAACGTCAGTTGCGGGCAGTGTGGAAGCGTGGCACCGCACCTTCCCCGACGGCGAAATCGTTCGTGGACTCGATCACAACACACGCGTGAGTTGCCAGTCGCCGTTCACACAACAGCCCACAACGGCCTCCCCCGCCAGTGCGAGGGAGGCCGCCTGAGTCTCTGGGAGAGTCAGTAGTTGATCATGTGGCCACCGATGCCCTCGGCCGCCTCCTTGAGCGCTTCGGACAAGGTGGGGTGGGCATGGATGTTGCGACCGATCTCGTCCGTGGTCAGGTCGTAGGCCTGCGCAAGGGTGAGCTCCGGCAGGAGTTCCGTGACGTCGGGGCCAATCATGTGGGCACCGAGGATTTCGTTGTAGCGCGAGTCCGCCACGATTTTGACGAACCCCACACCTTCGCCCAGTCCCCAGGCCTTGCCATTGGCTGCGAACGGGAACTTGGAGACCTTGACCTCGTAGCCCTTTTCCTTCGCCTGTTCCTCGGTGTAGCCGAAAGAAGCAATCTGCGGCTGGCAGTACGTGGCGCGCGGGATCATGTCGTAGTTGATGGGCTGCGTCTCGGCGCCCGCGATGGTCTCGGCGGCGACGACGCCCTGTGCCTCGGCGGTGTGGGCCAGCATGAGCTTGCCGGTGCAGTCCCCGATGGCGTAGACGTTCTCGACGTTGGTGCGCATGAAGTCATCGATGGCGATCGCGCCGCGGTCGGTGGTCTCAACCCCGAGGTTCTCGAGCCCATAGCCAGTCAGGCGAGGGGCGAAGCCGATGGCAGACATGAAGCGGTCGGCTTCCAGTACCGATGACTCTCCGCCCTTGGCGGGGCTGATCGTCACCTTCACACCGGAGCCGGTGTCCTCGATGGCCTCGACCTTCGTGGAAGTCATGACCTTGACGCCCATCTTCTTGTAGGCCTTGGCCAACTCCGCGGAGATCTCCGCGTCTTCTGTCGGGACCATGCGGTCCAGGAACTCCACGATGGTGACGTCCACGCCGTAGTTGCGCATGACGAAGGCGAATTCGGTGCCAATGGCTCCCGAGCCGCCGATGATGATGGAGCTCGGGAGGCTGTCCTCGAGGATCTGCTCTTCGTAGGTGACGACGTTCTTGGAGACCTTCGTACCGGGCAGCATGCGCGTGGTGGCGCCAGCGGAGATGATGGCGTTGGTGAACGTCACGGTCTTCTTGGAGCCGTCGTCGCCCTCCACCTCGACGGTGTTGGCGTCGATGAACGTCCCCCACCCGTTGAGTTCCTTGATCTTGTTCTTCTTCATCAGGTAGTGGATGCCCTTGATCATCCGGTCGGAGACCGAACGGCTGCGCTTGTAGGCCTTGCCGTAGTCGAAGGACACCTCACCGGTGATGCCGAAGAGGTCGGACTGATCGTTGAAGATCTGGGCCACTTCCGCATTGCGAAGAAGCGACTTGGTGGGGATGCACCCGACATTGAGGCACACGCCTCCCCAGTACTTCTTCTCGATGATGGCGGTTTTGAGGCCAAGCTGGGAGGCGCGGATGGCTGCAACATAACCGCCGGGGCCGGCGCCGAGTACGAGGACGTCAAAGTCGTGGTTCATGCAGAACACCTTAGTCCCGACGCGGCGCGAGCCGCAGTCAGGGGGATGGTCTCCCTGATTTGATCTCAGATATGAGATATGTTGGCGCGATGAGTACCACCAGCCAGGCAATAGGCACCATGATCCGTGATGGACGCGTAGCTCGTGGATGGTCGCAGCAGCGACTGGCCGACGAACTCGGCACCGCGCAGAGCGCCGTCCACCGCATCGAGAACGGCCAGCAGAACCTGTCGCTCAGCATGATCGACCGGCTCGCCGAAGCTCTCGAGATGCCGCTCATCCACACTGCCACCGAGGGCAAGGTGAACTTTCAGATCACGGGGCCCACCAAGCTCAGCGGCGACATTGAGGTGCGGACGTCGAAGAATGCGGCCGTCGCGCTGTTGTGCGCCAGTCTCCTCAACCGCGGAACCACCGTGCTGCGTGGCATTGCCCGCATCGAAGAGGTGGACCGGATCTGCGAGGTGCTGACCTCGATCGGCGTGACCATGAAGTGGATCGGTGACGGGAAGGATCTGGAGATCCACCGGCCGGAGGTGGTGACCCCCGAGACGATCAACCAGCGGGCGGCGCGCCGCACCCGGAGCATCCTGATGTTCCTGGGGCCGCTCATGCACGACTTCCAGACCTTCGAACTCCCCTACGCCGGTGGTTGTGATCTGGGCGCCCGCACTGTGCACCCGCACATGTCTGCGTTGCGCCAGTTCGGTCTGAGCGTCGAAGCCACCGATGGGCAGTACCAGGCGACGGTCAACCCCGACGCCAACTCCGAGCGACACATCACCCTCGTGGAGCGCGGCGACACCGTGACCGAGAATGCGCTCATGGCGGCTGCTCGCAGCGAGGGTGTCTCGGTGCTGCGCAACGCGTCGGGCAACTACATGGTGCAGGACCTCTGCTTCTTCCTCCAGAAGCTGGGGGTCAGGATCGAGGGCATCGGCACCACCACGCTGCGTATCCAGGGGGTCAAGGACATCGACGTGGACGTCGACTACCACATCTCCGAGGACCCGATCGAGGCCATGAGCCTGCTCACCGCGGGGATCGTCACCAACTCCGAGATCACCGTGCGGCGCTGCCCCATCGAGTTCCTCGAGGTGGAGTTCGCCGTGTTGGAGGAGATGGGCCAGAAAATCGAGTTGTCGTCGGAGTACAAGAGCAACAACGGCCAGACCCGGCTCGTGGACGTCACCATCAAGCCCTCCACACTGGTGGCCCCGCTGGACAAGATCCACCCCATGCCGTTCCCCGGGCTCAACATCGACAACCTGCCCTTCTTCGCCGTCATCTGCGCGACCGCTGAGGGACAGTCGGTGATCTATGACTGGGTCTACGACAACCGTGCGATCCACCTGAAGAAGCTGTCCGACCTCGGGGCCAACGTGCAGTTGATGGACGCGCATCGGCTCCTGATCATCGGCCCCACACGTTGGCGGGGACGCGACATCGAATCACCTCCGGCCCTGCGCCCGGCCGTGTGCCTGATGCTGGCCGCGATGGCCGCCCGCGGCACCACCAACCTGTTCGACGTGTACGTCATCAACCGTGGCTACGAGGATCTCCCCCAGCGGCTGAACGCCCTGGGCGCCAACGTCAGCGTCTTCTGGGGAGATCCGCACTCCAACTGAGCGGTGACGCTCAGGACAGGCTGATGGCCCGAAAGTTGTGTTTCGGTTCCACAACGTTGTCCTGGGCGGCCACGAGTTGGAGTTCCTGCTCGCCGGACTCGGTGGTCTGCTCGAGGATCGAGTACACGATGGAGGCCGTCCGTGACAAGGACTCGGCGAGGTCCTTGGTCTTCAGCCAATGGGTGAGGAACATCGCCGTGGTCAGGTCACCCGAGCCGGTGAAGTCGCGACCGAGCAGCGGGGTCTCCACCAGCCATGCGCCGTCCTCCCCCACCGCCAGCATGCGCATGGGGTCCGGAACCATGTCGTCTGCCACCACCGACGTGACCAGCACGATTCCCGGGCCCCGTGAGCGCAGTTCTTCGGCAGCCTCCAGGACGTCCCCCACCGTTTTGGTGGTCCGGCCGGTGAGGTACTGCAGCTCGAACAGGTTCGGGGTCAGGATGTCGGCTGCTCCGACGACGTGATCGCGCATGAACTCCGGGATCCCGGGACGCGCGTAGAATCCTCGGCCGACGTCTCCCATGACCGGATCCGCGCAGAACAGCGCACGGGGGTTGCGTTTCTTGACCAGTGCGACTGCATCAAGGATGACCTGGCCCATGTCGGCCGACCCCTGGTACCCCGAGAGCAAGGCATCCACTTTGGGGAGGACCCCACGCTCGTCGACGCCCTGGATCACGGAGGCGACGTCCTCGGCGTCGATCAGTGGTCCGCGCCACGTCTCGTAGCCGGTGTGGTTCGAGAAGTTGACCGTGTACACCGGCCACACGTTGATCCCGGATCGTTGCATGGGAAACACGGCGGACGAGTTCCCGGCATGGCCATAGGCAACCGCAGACTGGATCGAGAGAACTGTGTGCATGCCCAAATTGTTGCACTTCCATGGCGTTGCCCCACAAGGGCGACCCATGGGCGCGTGGGATCCACTCCTGGGGATCGCTTCACAGCGGCATAATGACGTCCATGTCAATGCAGCCAGGCGGGTACTTGGCGCCCGGGTTCATTCCCATGGCGCACCGTGGGGGCTCGCTGCTGAGCAACAACCACGGCATCGAGAACACTCTGCTCGCCTTCAGGAACGCCGTGGACCTGGGGTACCGGTATCTGGAGACCGACGTTCACGCCACCATGGACGGACACCTCGTGGCATTTCACGATCCGGATCTGGGAAGGGTCACTGAAACTCCCGGCCGCATAGCAGAGCTGACCTTTGAACGGGTGCGAGCAGTTCTCGTGGGTGGACGCGAAGTGGTGCCGACGCTGGACGAACTGCTCGAGGAGTTTCCGGACGCACGCTTCAACATCGATCTGAAGGCACCCGGCGCGGTGCCGTTGCTGGCGGAGACGATCACGCGACATGCGGCGACCGAGCGGGTATGCGTCGGATCCTTTTCTCGCAAACGGCTCAAGCGATTCCGGCGACTGCTGCCCCCGGCGGCCACTGCCGCTTCGACGGCCGAGATCATGGTGATGGCCACTGGGCTTGTCCGCAGGAACACTTCGGGAGCCGACGTTGTTTTCCAGGTACCCATGACGCACAGGGTCGGGCCGTTCACGGTCCCCATCGTGACTCCCCGGACCATCCGCGCCATCCATGCAGCGGGCCGCAAGATCCACGTCTGGACGATCGATGACGTGGACACGATGGGCCGGTTGATCGACTGGGGCGTCGACGGAATTGTGACAGACCGCCCCGATCTGTTGAAAGACGTTCTGAGCGCACGGGGGATGTGGTCTACTCGACAGGGAACGTGAGTCCCTGGTGGTTCGTTGGACCAGTGAGAACATAAACCAAGGAGGCAACACATATGGCTGACCGTGCACTGCGCGGCGTCGGACTGGGCGCCAAGAGCTTCGAGGACGAACAAGGCATCGAGTTCGCAGGACGTCAAAAAGTGGCGTTCGACTGTCCCAAGGGACATCATTTCGAGGTCGCATTCGCCCTGGAGGCTGAACTGCCGACCGAATGGGAGTGCAAGAAGTGCGGATCGATTTCCGTACGCTCCGATGGGTCGGTGGGCGAGGAGAAGAAGACCAAGCCTCTGCGGACGCACTGGGACATGCTGCGGGAGCGGCGCTCCATACCCGAGCTGGAGGACATCCTCGCCGAACAGCTGGACAAGCTCAGGGAGTCTGACGACCCCTACTGAGTCGCAGTCCTCGACGCTCAGGAATCCTCGGGTTCCTGAGCCTCGGGGCTGATGGCGGGAAACACGATCCCGTCCCCCTGTGTGCCCGCACCACCGGGGCCATCTTCCGGCTCGATGACTTCACCACGGATGACTGTGCCACCCGGTGTTGTGGGGGCACCGGGAACCATCCGGCCCGCCCATCCACCGAGCACCGAACGAACACCGGGCCGGGTGAAGGGCAACAGAAGCAGCAGGCCGATGATATCGGTGATGAACCCCGGCATGATGAGCATGAAGCCGCCGAGCAGCACCAGCACAGCGTCGGCCGTGCGTCCCGGCGGGAGGCTCCCGGTCTTCACTGATTCGGACAGTTGCTGCCATGCCTTGCGCCATTCCCGCTGGAGCAGGTAGGCGCCCAGAACGGTGGAGACCATGAGCAGTCCGAGAGTCCACCAGCCGATCTGGGTGGACACCCATACCAGCAGTGAGACCTCCGCCAGGATGAATGCGAAGAAACCGGCGAGGTACAGCGCAGGCCCGCTGCCGCGCGGCCACCGGCCCCCTGCGCGCTCACGCATCGGCGTCAGGAATCCCTCGTGCCTGGTTGCGGCCCGTCAACCGTCGAGCCAGGTCGCGGATCTGACCGCCGCGGTACGCAACACCCCACTGTGCCGTGAGGATCATGGCTTCCACAACGATGTTCTTGTTCATCTTCGAGTCCCCGAACTCTCGTTCGACGAACTCGATGGGGACTTCCACCACTGTGTGCCCTGTCTTCAGCGCACGCCAGGCCAGGTCCACCTGGAAGCAGTAGCCGGCAGAGGCAACCTCGTCGAGCCCAAGCCCCCGGAGAGTGTCGGCCCGGAACGCGTTGAAGCCACCCGTTGAGTCCTTGAGCGGTATGCCAAGCCACATCCTGGTCCACAGGTTCCCACCCTTGGAGAGGATCTCCCGTGACTTGGGCCAGTTGACGACGCTGCCACCGGGGACCCAGCGCGACCCCTTGACCATGTCAGCGTTCTCCAACGCCTTCAGGAGGAGCGGAAGCTGCTCCGGCTGGTGCGAGCCGTCGGCGTCATGCTCGACGAGGACGCCGTAGCCGTTCTCGAGGCCCCAGTGGAAGCCGGCGAGGTACGCGGCGCCCAGACCCTCCTTGCCCTTGCGGTGCAGGACGTGGATGTGATCGTCGGCAGCCACCAGCCGATCAACGATGTCGCCCGTACCATCGGGTGAATTGTCGTCGGCAACGAGGATGTGAGCGTCCGGCACGGCCTTGCGCAGCCTGCCCGAGATGCTCTCGATGTTCTGGGCCTCGTTGTAGGTGGGGATGATCACCAGGACTTTGCCGAGGGGCGGGTACTGCTTCATTGTGGTGTTCCAATCGCTGCTGGGGACTGTCGCGGAAGTCTATCCGAGCGGGTGGATCGCCAGAGTTGCACCCCTGCATAGCCGGAGGCCGAGAAGCCGATGAGTGCCAGGACCCACCCCAGCCATGGGCTGAGGACCACCGCGAGATTGACGTTGGTGCGCAACGGCACGGTGAACGTGCGGTGGGCGGAGGTGAACTCGGCCGTGGAGTCGTGGAAGGCACCCGTCACGTCGACGAGGCCGGAGATGGAATTGAGGGTGGACACGACCACCTCCCTGCCGAGTTCCATGGCGCGCACGCGGTTCATGACGAGTTGTTGGTGCACCTCGAACGTCCCGCCATAGGTGTTGGTGTTGCTCTGGGTCACGATGATGTCGGACTGACCCCGCACGGTGTCGTAGACCGTGTCATCCCACGCCAGTTCAAAACAGATCACGTCACCCATTTGGAGATGTTCGTAGGCGGAGGTGGGTGCGTCCACCACCCCGGGTGTGGTGCCGGGCACTGACTGGCGGCCAATCTGCTTGAGGATGGGCAGGCGCGGCAGCAGGAACTCCCGGAAGGGGATGTACTCGCCGAAGGGCACCAGGTTGCGTTTGTCGTACCGGTCCCCCGGGCCAGTCTCCGGATGCCACCAGATGCTGGACGTCTGCCGGGTGGTGGTGGGATCGGGTCCATCCATGACGGCGCCGACGAAGATCGGTACGCCGGCCAGCGTCACGGCAGCTTCCACGAGGCCGCGCGTCGTGGGATCCGTGAGGGGGTCGACGTCGGTGGCATTCTCGGGCCACACCACCAGATCCAGTCGCGGTCCCCCGGTGGCCTTGGTGGAGGCCAACAGGAAGATGGTCTCGCTGAGCATGTTGTTGGTGACGGAACTGGCATAACTTGCGGTGCCGTGGAGTTGACGGTTCACGTTGCCCTGCACCACACCGATGGTGACTTCCTGTTCGGGCGACGCGTGGGGCAGGAGCTTCAGCGCCCCACCCACCACGAACAAGGCGGTTGCGGCCGCGATGGCACGGACCCTGTTGCGTCGATCACGCACCGCTTCGAGCCCCATCTGTGCGACGAGGGCCAGCAGAAAAGCCACCCCGGTTGCACCCACCCAGGGCAGCCAACCGGACATTGGCTGGTCGACGGTGGTGTAGGCGAGCCTGTTCCACGGAAAGCCGCCGAAGGGGATCCGGCCACTGAGGACCTCCACCCCCACCCACGCGCAGGGCACCAGGAGCACCCACATGCGCAGACGGGTCAGGAGCGACACCATCAGTCCCAGCAGGGCCATCCAGAGCGACATGAACACCACGAGCGCAACGGCGACCGGCACCCCGAGGACGCCCACCCAATGGATTGTGAGGGCGTTCATGGCCAGACCTGCCGCACCACCCAGCCCGACGGCGCGCCACGGCGTGCGTCCGGAGACGAGCCAGGTGAACATCCCGAGCCCCACGATGGTGGCTGGCCAGATGCCCATGGGTGCGTAGCCAGCGCCCAGCAGGAGCCCTGCAACAATTGCCAGGACCACGGAGATGCCGCGTGGCAGGTCCTGCCGGGTCAGTGGTCGCACGTCAGTCAGGGTACCCGGCGCGCCCAGAACCCCTCACATGCCACGATGGGCGCATGGGAGACACGTTGATGGTTCTGGACACCTCGTACCTCTACTATCGAGCCTTTTTTGGTGTCCCGAGCAGCATGCGTGCCCCGGACGGCACACCCGTGAACGCCATCCGCGGATTGCTGGACTCCATCACCCGGCTGGTGGAGCAGTACTCCCCCGATCGGCTCGCGTGCGCCTGGGACGACGACTGGCGTCCAGCCTGGCGCACTGAACTGGTGCCGTCGTACAAGGCGCACAGGGTGCAGCAGCCGATTCCACTCGGGGTGGACGAGGAGGAGACGCCCGACGAACTCGGCGTCCAGGTGCCGCTGATCCGTGAGGTGCTGGAAGCGCTGGGGATGCCCGTGATTGGCGTGGCGGACCACGAGGCGGACGACGTGCTCGGTTCGCTGGCAACGCAGCACCACGGACGCACGCTGGTGGTCACGGGTGATCGGGACCTCTTCCAACTCGTGGACGACGACACCTCGGTGATCTGGGTGGGCCAGGGCGTTGCCAAGAACGTGGAGGTGGACGCCGAATGGCTGCACGCCAAGTACGGGGTGTTCCCGGACCGCTACGTCGATTTCTCGGTGCTGCGGGGCGACCCCTCTGACGGCTTGCCGGGGATCAAGGGAGTCGGTGAGAAGTCGGCCGCCCGCCTCACGGAGCTCTTCCCCTCCCTGGAGGCCCTCGTGAGGGCAGCGCTGGAGGGTTCCACTGACATCACACCAGCCATCAGAACGCGGATAGTCGAATCTGCCGAGTACGTCATGCGAGCAGAAGAAGTCGTGTCGGTGGTCCTGAACCTCGCGGTCACCATCCCGCCGGAGCTGCCGCTGCAACCAGACGGCGAGCGCGTCACGGCGCTGGCGGAACGCCTTGGCCTTGCAGGACCCATCAATCGGCTGCTCGCGGTGTGCGCACCGGCATGACTTGGGATCCAGGACGTCAGCGGCGATGCCTTTCGACGATGGGCTTCCTGACAGCCTCGACACAGAGTCACGTGCTCGAATGGTGGTCAGAACGCGGGGGACGCCTTTTTACTGAGGTGACCATCAGCCGTTTGCTTTGAGCTTTGGGATCGAGCCGCCGATGGCCCACAAGCCACTTCGCACCTCTTCGACGATGACCCAGGTCTTCTCCCGCATGGCTTCGCCCTCGACGTCGATCATCGCCTCCGTCACCTTGGTGATCATCGAGCCGAGTTGCTCGTCGGAGAAGACACCCTCGATGACCTGGATTCTGGCAATTGGCATGATGACGTCCCCCTTCGTGAGTACTTCCCTGATCCCACCGACGCTACGGGGCCTCACGGTTGGGGCGCATCGGTGGTAGCCGCCACATTGCGGACGTTGGGGGGTGATCACGTACGGGGTACCACCCAGAGGCGCATCGCAGACCCTTGTCACAGAGCAGTGGGGCCATGCTCCAACGAGGGAAGACGCGACGCGGCCGCACTGCGTGCTGACTTGCCCGTGAGCGAGAGCTTGACGTAAATGTTCGACAGGTGTCGCTCCACCGTCCGGGTGCTCATTGACAGTTGTGTCCCGATGGTGTCGTTGCTGCAGCCCTGTGCCACCAACCTCAGCACCTCCAACTCACGGGTCGTCAACGCTGCCTGCGGCGGCTCGTTGCTGGCTCCACCCGCGAAGACGGTGACCTCGTCGAGCACCAGGGGCCACGCCGATTCATCAGCCAGAAGGATGTGGTTGCGGCTGCGGACTGGCACGAACGTGGCGTCCGGAATGAGCGCCGCCAGCTGCCGACCTTCCTCGAAAGGAATGCGGCAGTCCCCGTCGGCATGCATCACGAGCGTGCGTGTCGAGACGCGCCGTGCTGACGATGTCACGTCCATCGACCATCGCGCCCGGCTGCTCGCAAGCGCTGCGTCCGGCGACGTTGACGTTCGCTGCAACTCATCGAGCCATTGCATTTGCGACTCGGATGCTCCCGGAATCAACAACGATGTGAAGACGCGACGATGAACCGGATCCTCTCGATCCCACCCGAACTTCATCATTTTCCGGTGCAGCTCGAATTCTTCGGAGTACCTGTCGTCGCGGCCCTCTGCCAGGGGTCCGCGAGCATAGGCACCCCACAGAATCAAGTTCTTCACCCGCTCTGGATGCGCCACAGCATATTCGACGGCGACTGCTCCGCCCTGCGATATGCCGAGCAGGGCGAAATCAGTCAGCCGCGCTGCTGCGACGACCGCTTCCAGATCGGCAACCCACGCGTCCAGGCCATACTCGTTCGGATCACGATCCGAGAGCCCGCTGCCACGCTCGTCATAGCGGATGACAGAGAACCGGCGGCCAAGGTCGTTCAGCCAGTGCCCCCACACCGGACTCGCCAAGTCCTGCTCGAGATCCGACAACCATGCGGCGACGCGCACGATCGGCGGACCGCTGCCATGACGAGACCAGGCGATCCGGGTGCCATCTGCGGAGGTGGCGAAGGAGACCTCGGTCCTGCGAGTCACCGATCCTCCTTGGGGAAGCTACTTCTTGCTGGTCTTGGTCGCCACCAGGACGGGGACGCCATCCGCATCGAGATCAGGTTCCGTGACGGTGAAGTCATCTCCGTTGGTGATGATGACGGGCGTCATCATCGACGGCACCTGGGGGCCGACGACGTCCAGGTCAACGGTGATCACCACATCGCCGACGGCCACTTTGTCGCCTGCCGACTTGCTTGAGGAGAAGCCATTCCCCTTCAGCTTCACAGTATCGATGCCAATGTGGACCAGTACCTCCAGTCCCTCGTCCGTGCGAACGGCGAATGCGTGGAGGGTCTCGGCAAGCAGGACGAGCTCACCAGCAACTGGAGCCGCGAAGTTTCCGTTGAGGGGTTCGACCGCGAACCCATCTCCCATCATCTTCTTGGCGAAGACTGGATCCGGTACATCCTCCATCTTCCTCACCCGTCCAGCGACCGGTGCGAAGACCTTGATCCCCTTGTCGTTCTTGCGTCCGAAAATACGCATTTTCTGCCTCTCCTTCGTGTTGGTCACATGTGGTGGGACGAGCTATTCCTCGATGTCATACATTTCGATGATGGTGTTCTTGTAGAGGATGGCCTTGGCGCCGTAGACCGCCTGCAGACCGCCGGAAACTTCGAACACATCGGCAGCCCCCAACTTTCTGAGCTTGTCCTTGTCGACGATGCTCGCATCCTTCACGGAAACTCGCAGGCGGGTGATGCACGCATCCACCTCCTCGAGGTTGTCGCGACCACCGAGAGCGTCAACGATCTGCCGTGACTCGCTCATCAGCGCTGTTTCGCCGGGTGCGGTCATGGCTGGCACCTGGACATCCCCCTCGGGGGCCTCGTCCTCCACGTCCCCACGGCCCGGCGTCGCAACGTTGAACTTGGTGATCAGGAACCGGAAGGTGACGTAGTACAGAACGAACCACACAACTCCCACGGGCAGTACCAACAGCCAGTTGGTTTTGTCGTTGCCCTGCAGGATCCCGAACAGGGTGAAGTCGATCACGCCGCCGGAGAAGGTGTTGCCGATGCTGATGTTCAACACATCCGCGATGTAGAAGGACACGCCGTCGAAGAAGGCGTGGATCACATACAGCCACGGGGCCACGAAGAGGAACATGAACTCGAGCGGTTCGGTGATGCCGGTGATGAAGGAAGTCAGGGCAACGCCGAGGAAGAGGCCGGTGTAGTTGGCACGCCTGACCTTCGGGATGCAGTGCCACATTGCCAGAGCAGCGCCGGGCAGTCCGAACATCATGGTGGCGAATCGTCCTGCGAAGTACTTGGTGCCTTCCGTGAACAATCCGGTGTGGTTCGGGTCGGCGAGCTGCGCGAAGAAGATCTTCTGGGCACCGACGACTTCGACGCCAGCAACCATCTCGGTTCCACCGAGCGGGGTGTACCAGAACATGGGATAGATCATGTGGTGCAGCCCGACGGCGCCGGAGAGCCTCAGCAGGAAGCCGTAGAAGAACGTGCCGATGGCACCCATTCCCGCGATGCCTTCGCCCGCGCTGACCAGAAGGTTCTGGATGGGCGGCCACGTCAGGTAGAAGAACGCGCCCACGATGATCGCGGAGAAGGATGTGACGATGGGCACGAACCGTGAACCACCGAAGAACCCCAGGACCTGGGGCAGTTGGATGTTGTAGTAGCGGTTGTGCAGGAAAACCGCCACGGCACCGATCACCAGGGAACCCACCACGCCTGTGTCGATCGCCTGGCCTTCAGGATTGAAGAATGCCAGCAACTGGGCGATCGTCGCGTTCATCACGAGGTAGCCGACGACACCCGCGAGGGCTGCCGTGCCCTTGTCCCGCTTGGCCAGCCCGATACAGAGTCCAACCGAGAGCAGCAGGGCCAGGTTGGTGAAGACGACGGCGCCTGCTGCGGACATGACACCCAGCACGCCCTGGAGGAAGGTGTTGTCCAGAATCGGGTATGTCGCGACCGTTGTGGGGTTCGACAGCGCGCCGCCGATTCCCAACAGCAATCCTGCCGCAGGGAGAATGGCGATCGGCAGCATGAATGCCTTGCCGATTTTCTGTAGTTGTTTGAACACGTGTGAACTCCTTCGACGTCTGACAGGTCACAGGCAACGAGACACGGCCATGCCGTTCCACGTCTTGGTTGAGCGCTTGAACCGGTTCAGTTGGGGGACCCAACCGATCCATTTCGTGTAGTTGTGTATGAGTGATGGCCTCGATGACGCACTCTGGCCCGTCAGTGTGACCGAAGAACGCTCTTCGACGACACATCGACATCACGGGCCGACGGCACTCCAAAACCTAGCGGAACAGTACCGCACGAAGCAGTGCTTCATCAGGGACCTGTTCACATTCCATGAGGGCACCGATGATCCAGAATGACCACGGTGATCCTGTCGATGGTGCTTCGTCAGGGTACTTCGTCGCCCATGGAGGCGGCTGAGTGCGCCCCCTCGGCGGCGGTGAGGACGAAACCCATTCGCAACTGGCGGCTTTGTTAGGCTGTGGCGCAGTCACATGGGATCCGAATGAGTGGAGAAGCATGACCTCGAGATTGCGCCTGGTCCAACCGTCCTACGGTGGCAGGTGGAGGGCATGAGTACCTCTCCGGAGCGTCCTCTCTTTCGCCATGACGGCTCTCAGGCTGCTGAGGACCATCTCCGGTCGCTGGGTGAAGGATTCGAGCCCGGGCACGTGCTGGCCGTGTTCCACGCCTGGCCCACACCCGGATTCCTCGCGTGGTTCATCGTTCCTGGGTTGGTCGCGGCAGTGTTTGCCATCTTCGCGGCTCCCGACCCCTTCATTGCCATCGTTCCGCTGGGTCTTTTCTGGGGAATAGCGATGGTTTTCGTCATAGGCGGTTGGTTCGACCGGCACCGGGTGTGTGAGCACGCGCTGGTTCTTGGTGCACAGGGCAAGTTGGTCATCCCCTTTGAGACGATCGATCCCGGAAGGCTGTACGACATCGACAAGGGGGCGGCGTTCCTCGGTCGCCACACCGACATCTCGACGGGTGCGGTCCACGGCTCGACTGGTCCGCTCCTCCTCATCAATGGGCTACAACGTGCAATGTGGAGTCCCAATCATGGTGGCGCCCTGCCAACACCCGACTCGCCCTTCGGCTTCTACACGGTCGGCACCCGCCGACAGGAGGAATTTCTCGACATCCTCGAGAGCGCCATGGTGGCCGATGGCTTCACCGAGGCCAGGGGTCTCAGCCGTTCGACCTTCGCCCTTCGCCAGGTCCGCTTGGCGTACTCGCAGGCCGGGCCGTCGTACTTCAACGACCGCGGAGCGAACGACCCACCCCTTGGGGTCAACGCCCCCGCACCGCGAACTGATCCAGGTCAAAGTGCCTAACGGCGCCGATCACCACCTGGCTTCCCCCAACTCCTTCTCGTTGATCACTCCTTTGTCACGGGGCTGCTGAGGACCGGTCACTGAGTGAGGGATTCGAGCCCGGGCGCCAAAAGAATACGATGCCATTCCGGGCTTCGATGTGGATCATTGGTCCGAACACTTGGCGTACTCGATGAAGGGGTACTCCACGTGGTGACGGCGCTCACCGTGTCGCGTGGAGCAGGTAGACCGCAGAACTCGCGAACAGGTTGGCGGCGACGTTGCCGGCGACGTGTGCGCCACCGCGGGCGTTGAGCGGGATGCAGCGGTCGATCCGCAGGTTGAGGCTCTTGAACAGCGGCTCGAGATCCTTCAACGATGTGTAGTGCAAGTTGGGTGTGTCGTACCACGGGTAAGGCAGGTCCTTGGACATCGGCATCCATCCGGTGAGCAGCCGCGCCCGGCTGGTCCAATGGGCGAAGTTGGGCATCGAGACGACGCAGTGCACGGCGATGCGGCTGATCTGCTCCAGCACCTCGCGCGGCTTGTGGACGTTCTGGAGCGTGCGTGACAGGACCACGACGTCATAGGAGTCGTCAGCAAACTCCCCCAGTTCCGTGTTCAGATCAAGATCGATGACGTTGACACCCGCCCGCAGAGCCTCGACCAGCGGTGCGGGTTCGATCTCCACACCCGTGCCGGTGCAGCCCTTGCGCATCAGGAGCCGCAGCAATTCCCCGTCGCCACAGCCGAGGTCGAGTACACGGGAGTCCTGCGGGATGAGCTGGGCGATCAACTCCAGGTCCGGGCGCAGCGTGCCACTCATCGCTGCCCCATCTCATCAGCTGCCCTGGCCAGGAACGCCGTGATGGTGTCGTGGTAGTCGGGGATCGAGAGCAGGAAGGAGTCATGGCCCCAGGGCGAGCGGATTTCCCGGAAGGACGTGGGGACCCTCGCACCCTCCAGATGCCGCACGATCCGCCGTGAGTGTTCGGTGGAGAACCGCCAGTCGCTGTCGAAACTCATCACCAGGAATTTCACGGCATTCGAGGCGAGTGCCTTCAGCGCATCCGGAGCTGCAAAGGGATCGAAGTAGTCCATCACCCGTGTCAGGTACAGGTAGCTGAGGGCATCGAAGCGGGATTGGAACGCCTCGCCCTGGTGGTTGAGGTAGCTCTCGACGGCGAAGTCGACGCCGAAGTTGGGTGTGAGTTCCCCGGACTGCGCTGCGCGCCCGAACTTCTCGGAGAACGCTTCCTCCGACAGGTACGTGATGTGTGCCATCATCCGTGCCACCGCGAGACCTTTCTTGGGGGATGTGCCCTCCGAAAGGAAACGGCCCCCGCGGAATCCGGAGTCGCGCATGATGGCTTGCCGGCCCACTGCAGAAAAGGCGATGTTCTGGGCGGTGAGCCTGGACGAGCCGGCCAACACGATGGCGTTGTCGGCGTCCTCCGGATGATCAAGCGTCCACTGGAGCACTTGCATGCCCCCCAGCGATCCGCCAATGAGCACGGCCCACCGGTCGACGCCCAGATGGTGGCCCAGAGCGCGGTGCACCGTCACGAAGTCAGACATGTCCAGCAGCGGAAAATCCAGACCGTACGGTTCCCCGCTGGCGGGATTGACCGATGACGGGCCCGTGGTCCCGCGGCAGCCCCCCAGCAGGTTGGCGCACACGACGAACCACTTCGTGGTGTCCACGGGCTTGCCGGGGCCGATCAGGGTGTCCCACCACCCCGCTCGCTTGGCGCCCTTGCGCCACCCGGCAGCGTGGGCGTCGCCGGTCAGCGCGTGGCAGATGAAGACGGCATTGCTGCGATCGTTGTTGAGGCTGCCCCAGGTTTCGTAGGCGACGTCGACCTCTTTCAGGCTCGCGCCGCTGCGCAGTTCCAGGGGGTTCTCGGCGTCGAAGAGCCGCACGGTCTCGGTCACCGTGAACTCACGGTCGTCATCTCGGCGCGCTCCCACGGCCCCATTGTGATGCATGAACAGCGGTGGTGGACATCCACGCCCACCACCGCTGTTCGAGTCGTGAACGGCTCAGCCCTTGACACCGCCCGCGGTGAGACCACCGACGATGTACTTCTGCAGGTACATGAACAGCACGATGATGGGGATGGCCGCCAGCACAGCACCCGCGGCAAACAGCGACCACGGGGCGTTGCGCTCGTCGGAGGCCCAGACGTAGAGCCCCACCGCCAGCGTGTAGTTCTCCGGCTTGGCCAACACGATCCGGGCGAGGATGAATTCGCCGTAGGTGCCGACGAAGGACAACAGGCCCACGACTGCCAGGATCGGTGTGACGAGTCGCATGATGACGCCCCAGAAGATCTGGGCGTGGGTGGCCCCGTCGATCTTGGCGGCCTCGTCCAACTCGATGGGGATGGTGTTGAAGAATCCATACATCAGGAAGGTGTTGGCGCCCAGAGCCCCACCCAGGTAGACGGCAATGAGGGCCGTCAACTCACCCAGCCCGAGGAACGGAAAGATGTCGCGCAGCGTCAGCAGCAGCAGGAAGATGGCGACGAACGCCAGCATCTGCGGGAACATCTGGATGATCAGCAGCGCTGACAGCCCGCCGCGTCGGCCCATGAAGCGGAACCGGCTGAAGGCGTAGGCCGCAGCGGCGGCCATGAGGATCGTTCCCACTGAGGTGGCCGTGCTGACGATCAGGGAATGGAGCATCCACCTGGGGAAGTTGGTGTCCATGAGCTTCACGTAGTTCGTGGCGGAGACCTCGCTGAACATCTTCGCGGACCCCGTGAGGGTTCCACCCGGACTCAGCGACGCCGACAACACGTACAGCAGGGGGAAGGCACAGAAGGCGATCACGACGAGCGCCAGGATGTGCTTCCAGCCCACTTCCTTCCACCAGCGTGCACCACGGAGGCGGGTGTGTGTTTTCACTGCGCGTGCCATCACATGATCTCCTCAAGCTTGCGTGTCTGACGGAAACCGAGCCACGAGATGAATCCGACCACCACGAAGATGAGGATGGACATCGCAGAGGCAAGACCGTATTGCTTGACCCCTGATTCAAAGGCCACGGAGTACACCATCGAAATCAGGATGTCTGTCGACCCCACGAGTATCGGGGAGCCCACGAAGTTCGGGCCACCGCCGGTGAGCATGTAGATCAACGAGAAGTTGTTGAAGTTGAAGGCGAAGCTGGCGATCAACAACGGTGCCACCGACACCAGCAGGAGCGGCAGCGTGACGCTGCGGAACCGTTTGAATGCTCCGGCGCCGTCCATGATGGCTGCTTCGTTCAGTTCACTGGGGATGGACTGCAGCGCCCCGGTGCAGACCAGGAACATGTAGGGGAACCCGAGCCACAGGTTGACGCCAAGGATGGAGAGTTTCGCCAGGAGTGGATCCCCCAGCCAATTGATGCTCGCGCCACCCAGCAAGCTCTGGTTGACGATGCCGAACTGTTGGTTGAGCATCCCCTTCCACACCAGCGCTGCGAGGAACCCGGGAAAGGCGTACGGGAGGATGAACAGCGCCCGGTAGAGGACTCGACCCTTCACGCGGTCGTCGTTGAAGATGGTGGCCAGACCGAGTCCCAGAGCAAACGTCGTGACGACCGATCCGATGGCGAACACGAAGGTCCACACCAGGATCTTGAAAAATGGCCCCGAGAGTCGCGAATCGGTGAACATCCGGGTGAAGTTGTCCACGCCCACGAGCACCCGCCATCCAGGGGTCAGGGTGGATCCGTCCTCTGCGACAAAGAGGCCGCGTGTCGCGTCAGCCGTGTAGACCTTGCCATCAGGCGTTGTGAAGCTGTCGGCTGTGGCGTCGTAGGTCAGGGATGACTTCGCCACGTAGGAGAGTGTGCCGTTGTCGGTGCGGAGCCAGCCGTCGTCCGGGTTGTCGCTGAGGCTGACACGCAGGGCCAGCACGTCCTTCTGCCGCGACTGGATGTCGGACAGGGTGAGGAGTTCGTACCCCGCCACCTCGGTCACACGATCCCCGTCAATCACAGCGCCGGAAGCATCAGCCAAGGGTGTTTCCTGGTCGCCGATCCTGGCGGTGTCGTCCTTGACGATGGCGAAGGACAGCTTGTCGTTGCGCTCGAACACCGCGACGGGGAAGGTGTCGGTGCCCTCCACGCGGCGGTCCGAGGTTTTGAGGATCTGTGTGATCGCGGGCTGCTTGGCGTCGTTGTGACCGTCACCGTAGTTGGTGAACGCCACGTAGGCGGTGTTGCCCATCACGTAGATCTGGTAGACCGCCAGGAACACCAGACCCGGCATGAGGTACTTGGCGGGAATGGCCCTCTTGGAGAAGTAGACGTAGTCCGCGATCACGAGCGTGACTGCAAGGAAGGCCAGTACCGCCCAGTCCTTGCCCGGCAACGACGCGAGGATCCCATAGACGCCGAAGGCATTGACGAACGCCATCAGGATCAACTTGACGTAAAAGCCCGGCCGCGAGAAGTCACGGGCATGGGAGAGTTGTGGGCCGCGTTTGAGCGGTGGTTGTTCTGTGGTCGTCACGGACGCCGTCCTGTCTCAACGTTGAGGAGGTGGATGACGCGTGGGACCCGTGAGGGCCCCACGCGTCGTGCTTCAGACGAAGGTCAGAAAGCGCTTTCGATGTTGGTGACCATCGTGGCCCAAGCAGCAGCTGGATCAGTGGCGCTGCCGTCAATGATGCTGATCTGCGCGGCACCCCAGAACGTCCAGACGGCACCCATCTCGGGGATCGACGGCATCGGCTGGCCGTCCTTGCCTGCCTCACCGAACCCGGCGAGGATCTCGTCGTCGACGGCATCGGCAGACTCGGTCAGGGCGGGGGTACGACCCGCGAGCTCATACATGGTGGTCTGGGCCTCGGCGGAGGTCATGTAGTCCAGGAACTGGTTGGCCAGCAGCGCATTCTCAGACTTCGAGGAGAGGTAGACACCCTGGACGCCGAGGAACGGCTGCGAGGGCTGTCCGCCGGCGGAGGGGACGGGCAGCACCGCGAAGTCGATGCCAGCCGTCTCGAAGTCGGCGATGTTCCAGGGGCCGGTGATCATGTACGGGCTCTTCCCGTCGAGGAAGGCCTGCTTCGCCTGGTCGCCGCCGATGGAGGCGCTCAGGACGCCTTCGCCGGAGAGCTTCTTCAGGTACTCGGCGAACTTGGCGCCGTTCTCGCCGCCCATGCCCAACTCTGCGGTGTACTCGCCGTTATCACCTGTCATGAAGACGGGCGCGCCGAACGAGGTCTGGATCGGGTACAGGTGGTACGCGTCACCTTCAGCACCCTGCTGGATCAGGATGGGGAACTCGGCGCCGGAGGCCACGCCCTGGGCAATGAGCTCATCGAGCGTGGCGGGGGTATCGGGAGCCAGCTTGTTGTTGCGCACGAGGGCGATGTTCTCGATGGCGTACGGCACGCCGTAGAGCGACCCTTCCATGGTGAATGCCTGCATGGAGATGTCGGAGAGTCCAGCGGTCTTGTCCCCCAGCTCCACGGGCGCGATGACGCCGTTCTTGACCAGGTCACCCACCCAGTCGTGTGCGCCGACGATGAGGTCGGGTCCCTCACCGGTCGGAACCTGGGCGATGAAGTCGGTCTTGACGTCCCCGGTCGGCTTCTCCACGACGTCGAGTGTGATGCCGGTCTGCGCGAGGAACTTCTCGCCCAGGGCATTGAAGGAGTCGACCCGGTTCTCGTCAGCCCAGAGCGTCAGGGTTCCCGCCGCTTCCATGGGTGCTGAGGTCTCGGCGCCAGCGGTGGTGTCTGTTGAAGTGGTGGCGGCCGGCTCGGCGGCCCCACCACAAGCGGTCATGGTCAACGCCAGGCTGGCGGCTGCCAGGGCGAAGAAGTGCTTGCGCATGGTGTTTCGTCCTTTCGAAGCGCCCAGCAACCTTGCTGGGCCGATGGGAGAACGTTAACACCAGGGAATGAGAATTGCAGCAACTTGCAGCGCGTTGTTGCGCTATCGTGACAATCCATCGCTCACCATGCCCCGGGAAGGAGCAACAATGGCCACCACTCCCATGAAGATGTCTGATCTGGCGCTCCACGCCGGCGTCTCGACCGCCACGGTGTCCCGCGTCCTCAGCGGCAAGGCCGGCGTTCGCCAGACCACCAGGGACACCGTCCTGACCGCCATGGAGGAACTGGGATACTCGCGGGACAAACAGGTGACCACCAAGACGGAAATCGTGGCGATCCTGGTCCCGGAACTCTCCAACCCGTCCTTCCCCGCGTTCGCCGAAGAACTCGACACGCTCCTGTTCTCCGCCGGACACGCCAACATCGTCTGCGCGGCCGGTTCTGCAGGTACCAGTGAGGTGCAGCATCTCGAAACCCTGCAGGATCTGAACATCGCCGGCCTGATTTCAGTGTCCGGCACACCTGCCGACACTCTCGCTTCGAACGAGCCGTACCGACGGCTGATATCGGCCGGCGTTCCTTCCGTGTTCATCAATGGCTATGACAGCGAACTCGACGGAGCCTTCTTCTCCTGCTCGGACCACGAGGCAGTCGCCGCTTCCGTGTTGCATCTGCAGTCGCTGGGGCACACCCGCATCGGACTGGCCGTCGGACCTGAGAGATATCTGCCGACCCAACGCAAGATTGCCGCCTTCCTTTCGCTCGGGTTCAGCAGGGAGGACATCGCGTCCACCATTTACACACCGGAAGGTGGACAACTGGCGGCCGCGCGCCTGGTCGACTCGGGCCACACGGCCATCGTGTGCGGCTCCGACATCATGGCACTGGGGGCAATCCGCGAGATCCGATCCCTCGGCCTGGACGTCCCGGATGACATCTCGATCGTCGGTTTCGACGACAGTCCCCTGATGGCTTTCACGGATCCCGCGCTCACCACGGTCCGGCAACCCGTCCGCGCCATGTGCGAGGCGGCTGTCACTGCCCTGCTGGCCGCCCTCAAGGGCGCAGAACTGGACAGGACCGAACTGCTGTTCCACCCGGACCTCATCATCCGCAATTCCACGGGTCCGGTCTCCTGACCTTCGGGACCAGCAACGTCAGATGTGGCAGGGACAGGGCTGTTCCAACTCCAAAACATAACGATCTGGTGACTATCGACCCTCCCGCCCCCGCGTGAGTGTGAAACTGGGTCGCAACGCTGGGCGAGAACGCCCAGGATCAGCACCTCCAATGTCGCGGTCGCCACATCACCTCCAGCGGCCTCGTGGATCCTGAAGGGAACAACCGTGCACATCAAACGCATACTGGCCGTGGCCATGGCTGTCACGATGCTGGGCGCCTCCGCGTGCGGCACCGACGAACAGGGGGGCGAGGAAGTCACCGCCTCGACCCAACAACTCATCCTGGGCAACAACGGGGACGTTCTCAGCTGGGACCCGGGCGAGATGAAGGAAGGCGCGGTCATCCACTACGCCGAGGCCATCTACGACCCCCTCCTGCGCAAGACCGCCGAATCCACCGTGGAGGGGAACCTCGCCACGGAGTTCGAGTACAACGAGGACCTGACGGCGCTCACTCTCACGCTGCGCGACGACGTCACCTTCAGCGATGGGGAGAAGTTCGACGCAGAGGCGGTCAAGGTCAACCTGGAAGCGCGCAAGACCGGAGCGGGAAGTGCGTCGGAGGCTGCCAAAGCCATCGAGACCGTCGAGATCACGGACCCCACCACCGTCACGCTCAAGCTCAGTGAGCCCAGCCCCGGCTTGCTCTCGGGTCTGGCGACGTACCTCGGGTTCATGGTCAGTCCCAAGTCCATCAGCGGTGGTGACATCGAGACCAACCCCATTGGGTCCGGTCCCTACCTCCTCGAGGCATCGGACTCCGGTGTCAGCTACACGTTCAATGCGCGCGAGGACTACTGGAACAGGGAGGCCTTCCCCTTCGACAGCGTCGTGATCCGCCCCTATGAGGAGTTCACGGCACGCTACAACGCACTGGCAACGGACCAGATCCAGTTCATGTACGGCACCTCGGACATGGTGCCGCAGGCTGAATCCGATGGACTCACGGTCCAGAGCGTGCCCGGCGAGTGGCAGGGCATCATCCTGCAGGACCGTGGTGGGGAAGCGCTCGAGGCGCTCGGCAAGGTGGGTGTGCGCCAGGCCATCAACTACGCGCTGGACCGCGAGGCGATCCTTGAAGCCCACTACAGCGGTCGCGGCCAGATCACCACCCAGACCTTCAATCCGGCCAGCCAGGCATGGGTGGAGGAGCTCAACGATCGCTACCCGTACGACGTGGAGAAGGCCAAGGAGTTGCTGAGTGAAGCCGGATATCCCGACGGCTTCACCCTGACCACGTCCTACAGCGAAGGTTTCATGTCCCCGCTGGTGCCCATCGTCCAGCAGTACCTCTCCGATGTGGGCATCACGATGGAACTGGTCCCGGTCAACGGCTTCGCCTCCGGCGGGCTGGAGACGCTCAAGAGCCAGCCGTCCTTCATGCTGTCGTTCTCCACGAACATCCCGGCCTGGACAGATGTGCTCAACAAGCTGACCACCACCGCGCTGTGGAACCACTTTGGCTACACCGATGAGACGGTCACCCGTCTCATGAAGGAGATCCCGCTCAACGAGGGCGACGAGCAGACAGCGCTCTACCAGGAACTGAACACGCACCTGGTGGAGGATGCCTGGTTTGCACCGATCGTGCTGCAGGACAACATCTACCTGTCCAGCCCGGACATCAAGGTGACGATGCAGCAGGCCCAACTGGTGCCGAGTCTGCGGTTCTTCACCCCCGCCAAGTAGGCATCCGCGTCCCGGTGGGCGTGTAGGACACCACCCACCGGCACACCGGGCCCCAGGCCCCCGACAAAGGACACGGACAATGCTGGGTTTCATCGTTCGCCGCCTCATCACAGGGGCTCTGCTGGCCTTCACGGTGGTCACGGGTATGTTCTTCTTCCTGCTTCTGACCGGCATGGACCCAGCGCGTGGCGCGCTTGGTCTCTACGCCAGCGAGGCGCAGGTGGAGACCAAGCGGCTGCAACTGGGGCTCGACCGCCCGGTGACGGAGCAGTACCTGGACTGGCTGTCACACGCTGTCCGGGGTGACCTCGGACAATCCACCTCCGGCAACGCCCAGGTCCTCGACCTCATCATCACCCGGCTGCCGGTGACCGTTTCCCTCGCGCTGGGCGCGGTGCTGGTGGCGGCTGTGTTCGGGATCGCGCTGGGCCTCCTCGCGGCCGTCAAACCCGGGGTGTTCGACAGGATTCTCCAGGTGGTGATGGTGCTGGGGTTCAGTCTGCCCAACTTCTGGGTGGCCATCCTTCTGGCCCTCGTGTTCGCGGTCAGGCTTCGCTGGCTGCCCGCCACCGGCTACGTCCCGTTCGGGGACTCCCCCGGCCGATGGTTGGCGTCCATCACCCTTCCCATCGTGGCGCTGTCCATCGGTTCCATCGCGGCCATCGCCCAGCAACTCCGCAACTCCGTCATCTCGGTCCACAGCCAGGACTACGTGCGAACGCTGCGCAGCCGCGGTCTTCCGGCCCGCACCATCCTCCTCACGCATGTGTTGAGAAATGCCTCTCCGCCGGCGCTGACCATGTTGTCGTTGCAGTTCATCGCAGCGATGAGTGGGGCGGCGATCGTCGAGCGGGTCTTCGGTCTGCAGGGCCTGGGCGCTGTGGCCATCAATGCATCGGCGGACAGCGACATCCAGGTGCTGATGGGCATGCTGCTCTTCACCGTCCTGATAGTCGTGGTGGTCAACCTGCTGGTGGACATTCTCTATGCGGCCCTGAACCCGAAGGTGCGAGGCTGATGACCACGAAAATCGTCACCCCCGCGCCCAGAGCGCCCATCTCCCTGCGGCGCCTCCGAGCCTTCCTGGCCAATCCCATGGGTGTCATCGCCGGGATCGTGCTGCTTCTCATCGTCGCCGCCAGTGTCCTGGCTCCGTGGCTGGCCCCGCACGACCCCGGCCTGGTCGTGCTCTCCGAATCTCTCCAGCCCCCCAGCATGAACCACCCGCTGGGCACCGACGGCAACGGTCGCGACATTCTCAGTCGGCTGCTCTGGGGCAGCCAGGTCAGTCTCCAGGCGGGCACCATCATGGTGGCAGCCGCCATTGCCTGTGGGGTCCCCGGCGGACTGCTCGCCGGCTACTACTCCAACTGGTTCGACGCGGTGGCCAGCTGGGTCTCCAACATGCTGATGTCGTTGCCCCAGATCCTCATCATCATCGTCGTGATCGCCTCGCTCGGCACCGGGCTGGTCCCCACCATGGTGACGCTGGGCGTTCTGGCGTCGCCCGACCTGTTCCGCCTCACGCGAAGTGCCGTGATCGGTGTCAGGCAGGAACTGTTCGTCGACGCGGCACGGGTTTCCGGGCTCAGCGATTTCCGAATCATTTTTCGTCACATCTTCTCCGTGGTGCTGGGCCCCGTCCTCGTGCGGTCCTCCTTCATGTTCGGCATGGCCATCATCGCCCAGTCCGGACTGGAGTTCCTGGGCCTCGGCGACCCGCTGCGACCCAGCTGGGGAGGCGAGCTGAGCCTTGCGTTCCAGAGCTTCCAGCGAGCCCCCAACCTGGTCATCGCACCCGGTGTCGCCATCGGTGTGACCGTGATGGCACTCGTCCTGTTCGGGACGGCCCTGGCCGACTCCCTCGGTGCCACCCGTCGTGGACGCAAGGGCAACTGGGCGGCCTCAGCCGCGCCCACCACCCCCGTCGCGGAGGACACCGACAGCCTGTTGCAGAGCACCCCCGGCGAGGACCCGCTGCTGGTGGTGCGAAACCTGCAGGTGCGCTATCCCGGTGAGGATGGCGGGGCCAAGGTGGTTGTGCAGGATGTGTCGCTGCACGTCGAGCGCGGCGAAGTGTTGGGTCTGGTGGGGGAATCCGGCTCCGGCAAGTCGCAGACGTCCTTCGCCATCCTCGGCCTGCTGCCCCCCGAGGCAGCCGTCTCCGCGACGCAACTGCTGCTGGATGGTCAGCCCCTGGATGTGCTGTCGGAGCGCTCCATGGAACGACTGCGGGGCCAGAAAATGGCCTATGTCCCCCAGGAGCCGATGTCCAACCTGGATCCCTCGTTCACCGTGGGCTACCAGTTGACCAAACCCATGCGCCACAAGCTGAAAATCTCGAAGTCTGACGCGAAGGCCCGGGCGCTCGAACTCCTGGAACGCGTCGGGATCCCCGACCCGGCGCGCACATTCGCGTCCTACCCGCACCAGCTCAGCGGCGGGATGGCGCAGCGCGTGCTCATCGCCGGGGCGGTGTCCTGCGACCCCGAACTGCTCATCGCCGATGAACCCACCACGGCCGTCGATGTGACCGTTCAGGTGGAAGTACTCGCCCTGCTTCGGGACCTGCAGCAGGAACGCAACATGGGACTGATCCTGGTCACGCACAACCTGGGAGTCGTCGCAGACATCTGCGACAGGGTGGCCGTCATGCGTGGGGGCAGGATCGTGGAGGAGAAGCCCGTGCACGAACTTTTCAGCAATCCCGAACACGAATACACCCGGATGCTCCTGGGCGCCACGCTGGAGGATGCCGTGCCACGGCAACGCCGCGACGATGAGTTGGGGGTGACGCAGTGAGCGCCGCACCTGGTCCCACGGCACCACTGCTGGGAGTGGTGGACCTCAATGTCATCTACCGCGGCTCGGGTTGGCGCCGACCGTCCTTCCACGCCCTGCACGACGTGTCGCTGGACATCCTTCCCGGCGAAACCATGGGACTAGTGGGGGAATCCGGCTCCGGCAAGACGACGCTGGGCCGGGCAGTCCTGGGGCTGGCGGACGTGAGCACCGGCACCGTGACGTTTGACGGCGCGGACATCACCAACGCGCCACGGCGGACGCGGCGCAGCCTGAGCAGGGACATCCAGGTGGTGTTCCAGGACCCGTATTCGTCGCTCAACCCGGCGATGACCGTGGCCACCATCCTCGCGGAGCCGATCACTGCCCAGGGCGCCAGCCGTCAGGAGGCGGGGCAGCGGATCGCGGAGTTGCTGGACCAGATCGGACTCGACGCGGACGCGGGCCGCCGGTACCCGCGGGAGTTCTCCGGCGGACAGCGGCAGCGCATCGCCATCGCGCGTGCGCTGGCGCTTCGGCCCCGGCTCATCGTGTGTGACGAGCCGGTCAGCGCACTCGACCTCTCCACGCAGGCCCGCATCCTCGATCTGCTGATCGACATCCAGCTGAAGACCGGCGTGGCCTACCTCTTCATCTCTCACGACCTCTCGGTGGTGCGCTACATCAGCCACCGTGTGGCCGTCATGCTGGACGGGCGCATCGTCGAGTCCGGGGATGGCGACGAGGTCACCTCGGCACCTGGACACGTCTACACGCAACGGCTGCTGCTCGCCTCCCCCATCCCGGATCCGGCCAAACAGGCGCAGCGTCGCCGGGAGTACGCAGAATTGGTGTGAGCTCCCGCTCATCCTGAATCGCGCAACAGGACATGAGTGTGGCATGACACGTCGCCCGAGCCCCGAGGGGCCCGGGCGACGTGCCGGTTTCAGATGGCTTTGGTTCAGGAGACCTGTGCCAGGCCCTGCTCGAGGTCGGCGATCAGGTCGTCAACGTGCTCGATCCCGACGGACAACCTCACCATTTCACCCGGGACGCCAGCCTTCTCCAGTTCCTCGTCGGAGAGCTGCGAGTGTGTGGTGGAGGCGCTGTGGATCACCAGCGACTTGGCATCGCCGATGTTGGCGAGGTGGCTGAAGAGCCCGAGTGCGCTGACGAACTTCGTTCCCGCTTCACGTCCGGCCTTCAGCCCGAAGGACACCAGCCCACCGAACTGGCCCTCGGCCAGCACACGCTTCGCGATCTCGTGGGACGGGCTGGACTCGAGCCCGGGGTAGTTGACCCACGCGACGGCGTCGTGATTCTCGAGGTGCTTGGCGATGGTGAGCGCGTTCGAGCAGTGCCGCTCCATCCGCAGGTGCAGCGTTTCCAGTCCCTGCAGCAGCAGCCATGCGTTCATGGGAGAGATCGTGGCACCCGTGTTGCGCAACAGCACAGTGCGGGCCCTGATGATGTAGGCGGCCGGGCCGGCCGCATCGGTCCACACCACACCGTGGTAGGCGTCGTCCGGCTGGGTGAGCCCGGGGAATCGGTCCGCGTTGGCCGTCCAGTCGAACTTGCCGGAGTCGACGATCACGCCGCCGAGCGTGGTCCCGTGCCCGCCGATGTATTTGGTGGCCGAATGCACCACGATGTCCACGCCGTGATCGAACGCCCTGGTCAGGAGGGGTGTGGCGACCGTGTTGTCCAGGATGAACGGCAGGCCATGTTCATGGGCGGCCGAGGTCCACGCGTCGAGGTCGATCACGTTCAGCGACGGGTTGCCGATGGTTTCGCCGAAGACGAGCCTCGTCCTGTCGTCCACGAACTGGGCGAGGTCCTCAGGCTTCGCCGGATCAACGAAGCGCACCTCGATCCCGAACTGCGGCAGCGTGTGCGCGAACAATGCGTAGGTGCCGCCGTACAGGGTCGACAGGGCGACGATGTTGTCGCCGGAATACGTCAGGTTCAGCACTGCGTAGGTGACCGCGGATGCGCCGGATGCCGAGGCCAGCGCGCCCACGCCGCCCTCCAGTGCGTTCATGCGCTCCTCAAAGACGTTCTGCGTGGGGTTCATGATGCGGGTGTAGATGTTGCCGGGCTTGCGCAGGGCGAACAGGTCCGCGGCGTGCTCGGCGTCGTCGAAGGTGAAGGACACCGTCTGGTAGATCGGGACGGCGCGAGCATTGGTCGCGGGGTCGGACTGCTCCTGGCCGGCGTGGACAGCAAGTGTGTCGGGGCGATACGTCATTGGTTCTCCTCATGGGCAAAAATGTCACATTGCGTCAGTGGCAACCCCAAGGGTGGCGGCGCTATTCCCGACTTCCACCCACGTCCAACTGGTGGGACGCTGCGCCACACGCACCGTGCCTGTAACGTGTGCATCGGTGTGTCGGGAAGCCTGGTCGACGACGCTGTCCGCCAACCCTAGGAACAACATGCCGTCCTCCTCCGCTCCACAACGATTCGCCCGCTTCGTGGCGCGCGACAAGGTGGGTGGCGCCCTGATGATCGGCGCCGCCGTCATCGCGCTGATCCTGGCGAACTCCCCCGCCGCAGAGTGGTACGCCAACCTCTCGCAGGTCAGGCTTGGACCGGCATCGCTCAACCTGAACCTCACCCTCGCCACCTGGGCGGCGGACGGACTCCTCGCACTGTTCTTCTTCATCGTCGGGTTGGAACTGAAGCACGAACTCCTCGCCGGCAGTCTCCGCTCCCCCACACGCGCGGCTGTGCCCGTGGCTGCGGCCATCGGTGGCATGGCCGTCCCCGCCCTGATCTACGTGGCTCTCGTGAACCTGCTGGGTGATCCGGGCGCATCGAGCGGTTGGGCCATCCCCACGGCGACCGACATCGCCTTCGCGCTGGCCGTACTGGCCATCTTCGGGAGCACGTTGCCCGGGGCGCTGCGCACCTTCCTTCTCACGCTCGCCGTGGTGGACGACCTGCTCGCCATCATCGTCATCGCCATTTTCTACAGTTCCGACCTGAACCTGTGGTTCCTGCTCGGGAGCTTCGTCACCGTCGCGGTGTTCTTCTGGGTGGCCAAGGCCAAGAAGATGCGCTGGTGGCTCATGGTGCCCCTGGCACTGTTGGCCTGGGCCCTGATGCACGAGTCAGGTGTCCACGCCACCATCGCCGGAGTCCTGCTGGGCTTCGCCGTACCTGCCCTCCAGGTGCACGGCGAAGGCGATACCCGCACCCACAAGATCGAGCACAGCCTGCGTCCCTTCTCGGCTGGAATTGCGTTGCCGATCTTCGCCTTCTTCTCCGCCGGCGTGGCGTTCACTGGCAGCGGGACGGGCAACGTGCTCGGCCAGCCGGTCCTGGTGGCCATCACCGTGGCCCTGGTCCTGGGCAAACTCATCGGTGTGCTGGGCACCACCAAGCTGGTCACCTCATTCACGCGGCTCAGGCTTGCCGACGGACTCGGGGTGCGGGACCTGGTTCCCATCGGCCTGCTGACAGGCATCGGTTTCACCGTGTCGCTGCTGATCGCCGAACTCAGCTTCACCGACGACGCGCACACGGCCGCGGCAAAGCTCGGAGTGCTCATGGGCACGGCGATCGCGACCGTGCTGGCCGCCCTGGCGCTGATCTGGGACTCCCGTCACCCGAGGGGCGAGGACATGAACCTCGACGGCATCCCCGACGTGGACACCGCTCCCTACGATGACACTCATTCCGACTGGACCTATACCCGCAGCGACGACGCACCACTGCAGTAGGTTCTGTCCATGAACACACACCCGCTCATCACCGCCGTGGAGTTGTCCACCCTGCTTTCGGATCCGTCCTCGGCTCCAGTGGTTCTCGACGTCCGATGGTCGGGTCCCGGCTCAGCCAACGGCAGGACCGCTTTCCAGGACGGGCACGTGCCTGGCGCACACTTCGTGGACCTCGAGACGGTACTCGCGGAGCCCGCAGGCGAAGGAGGCGGTGGGCGGCACCCCCTCCCGGCCCCCGAGCGATTCGAGTCCGGCATGCGTTCCGCCGGTGTGACCGCGGAGCGGCCGGTGGTGGTCTACGACAATTGGAAGTCCATCGCAGCATCCCGGGCGTGGTGGCTGCTGCGCCACTTCGGGCACGACGATGTGCGCGTGCTCGACGGAGGATGGGGAGCGTGGCAGACCGCTGGGTTTCCCGTGGAGACGGGACCCAACGAAGGTGTCGAGGTGGGTGCTTTCGAGGCCAGCGAACCTCGCCTGGCGGCCATCGACGCTGACGCAGCCGGCCGGATCGCCGCCGCTGGCACGCTCATCGACGGCCGACCCGCCAACAGGTTTCGGGGCGAGGACGAGACGGTGGACCCCGTCGCCGGTCACATTCCCGGAGCGAAATCGCTGCCTGCGACGGAACTGGTCTCGGCTGACGGCACGTTCCTGCCCGCCGCCCAACTCAGGGAGCGATTCGCCTCCCTTGGCATCGACGGCTCGGCACCGGCCGCCAGCTACTGCGGCTCCGGTGTGCAGGCCTGCCATGTGGCGCTGGCAGCTGCCGTCGCGGGTGTGACCGACGATCTCGGTCTCTACGCCGGATCCTGGAGCGACTGGATCACCGATCCCAGCCGCCCTGTCGCCACTGGCTGAGCATCCTGGATCGTCCTCAGTCAGCGGAGGCCAGCAGATGTGTTGTGCACAATTGAATCGTGTACGATGGATATGTCTTCATCTTCCACTGGCTCAGGAGTTCACATGAACCGCCTCTTCTCCCCCATCCGCATCGGCAACATGGACCTGCCACAGCGTTTCGTCATGGCACCGCTCACGCGCAACAGGGCGGGCGAGGGCATGGTCCCCACAGACCTCACCGCCGAGTACTACGCGCAGCGAGCCGGGGCTGGCCTCATCGTCACCGAGGGAAGCCAGCCGAGCGCCGTGGGCCAGGGCTACCTCAACACGCCGGGCATCCATACTCCTGAGCAGGTGCGCGGCTGGGCCGTGGTGGCCGACCGCGTCCACGAGGAAGGTGGACACATCTTCATCCAGCTCATGCACAGCGGCCGGATCGCCCACCCCGACAACAAACAGGGCCTCGAATCCATCGCGCCCAGCGCCATCGCCGCCCCCGGCGAGGTCGTCACGGCCAACGGCATGCTGCCCTTCACCATGCCGCGCGCCCTGGAGACCGACGAAATTCCCGGCGTGATCGAGGACTACGTGCACGCCTCCCGGTGCGCCATCGAGGCAGGGCTCGACGGTGTGGAGATCCATGCCGCGAACGGCTACCTGCTGCACCAGTTCCTGTCCCCCGCGTCGAACCACCGCGAGGGCGAGTACGGCGGATCCCCCGAGAATCGCGCCCGGCTGACCATCGAGACGGTCAAGGCCGTGGCGGATGCCATCGGCGCCGAGCGCGTCGGCATCCGGATCTCCCCGGCCCACAACATCCAGGGCGTGCTCGAGAAGGACCCCGAAGACGTGCGACAGACGTACGAGGCGCTCCTCGACGGCATCGCCGGCCTGTCCCTGGCCTACCTGAGCATCCTGGCCGACCCCGCAGCCGAGCTCACGGTCAACCTTCGCGCCCGGTTCGACGGACCCATCATGACCAACTCCGGCTTCGCCGAGATCACCACCAAGGACTCGGCCGCAGGCATCATCGCCGGGGGCGAGGGCGATCTCGTGGCTGTGGGCCGTCCCTTCCTCGCCAATCCGGATCTGGCCGAGCGCTGGCGCACGGATGCACCGCTCAACGAACCCCAGCAGGAGACCTTCTACGGCGGCGGGGCCGAGGGTTACACCGACTACCCGCGTCTCGAGGTCGCCTGAACATGGAGGCCCCGGGTCGAATCGACGAGCAACTCTGCTTCGCCCTGTACGCCGCCTCCCGGGCCATCACGAACGCCTACCGGGAAGGTCTGGCGGGACTGGGGCTGACCTATCCCCAGTTCGCCACGCTGCTGGTGCTCTGGGAGAAGGATGACCTGGGCGTCAGGGAACTGGGTGAGCGACTCCACCTGGACAGCGGCACCTTGTCGCCCCTGCTGAAGCGGCTCGAGACCGAGGGATTCGTCTCGCGGCACCGTGCTGCGGATGACGAGCGCCGCGTCCTCGTCCGGATCACGCGGGCAGGCCTGGACCTCAGAGCCCCGGCGCTGGAGGTGCAGCGTGACGTGGCCTCCCGGCTCAATCTGACAGCGAATGAAGCCGTGCTGCTGCGCACGCTGTCACAGAGGCTCACCGGCGACGAGCCGTCCACGACCACCAACGACACCACAGACACACATCAACTGCAGCAAGGACTGACACCATGACTGACATACCCCTCACCACCCGAGAGATCCACCTCGCCGCCCGCCCCGATGGCTGGCCGACCCCTGAGAACTTCCGGCTCACCGATGCGCCCATCCCCGAACTGGGAGCGGATCAACTTCTGGTGGCCAACCATTGCATGTCCGTTGATCCCTACATGCGCGGACGCATGAATGATTCCGACTCCTACATCGGCTCCTTCCAGATCGATGAGCCGCTCCAGGGTGCTGCCGTCGGTGAGGTCATCGCCTCCACCAGTTCGGAGATCGCGGTGGGAGCCACCGTCCTGCACGGCCTCGGATGGCGTGAGCACGCCGTCGTCGACGCCTCGAGCGCCAAAGTCGTGGACCCCACACTGGCCTCGGAGTCCGCGTACCTCGGCGCGTTGGGCATGACGGGTCTGACCGCCTACGCAGGCTTGACCTACGCCGGCAAGTTCAAGGAGGGCGACGTGGTGTTCGTCTCCGGCGCGGCCGGTGCCGTGGGCTCCATCGTGGGCCAGATCGCCAAGGCCTCCGGCGCCTCTCGTGTCATCGGCAGCGCCGGATCTGCGGAAAAGGTGCAGCGGCTCACCGAGCTCGGATTCGACGCCGCATTCAACTACCACGACGCCCCGGTGTCCGAGCAACTCCATGCCGCTGCTCCCGAGGGCATTGACGTGTACTTCGACAACGTGGGCGGCGACCACCTGGAGGCTGCCCTCACGGCGTTGAACACCCATGGCCGGGTGGCCATGTGTGGAGCGATCTCCCAGTACAACGCGACGGAACCCTCCTGCGCGCCCCGGAACCTCGCGCTCGCCATCGGCAAGTTGCTGACCATCCGTGGCTTCCTCGTGGGCGAGTTCTCCGACAAGGCCGATGAGTTCGCGGCCAAGATGGCCGGCTGGCTCTCGGACGGTTCCGTCACCTTCGACGAGACGTTCCGCGACGGGCTGGAGAACGCCCCGCAGGCCTTCATCGACCTCCTCCGCGGCGCCAACACCGGCAAGATGGTCGTCAACCTCTGAGGCACACTGGGTCCATGCGCGACGTCACGGTGGTGGGCAGCGGCCCCAATGGTCTGGCCGCTGCCATCGCCATGGCGCGTGAAGGACTTGAAGTGGTGGTGCTTGAGGCTGCCGACACCGTGGGGGGTGGTCTGCGCACCCGCGAGCTGACGGTGCCGGGCTTTCAGCACGATGTGTGCTCCGCCATCCACCCCGCTGCGGTCACCTCTCCCTTCTTCCGCTCCATCGGTCTGCTGGATGCCCTGGAGTGGATCACCCCCGAGGTGTCCTACGCCCACCCTCTCGACGGCGCCCCCTCGGCCGTGTCGTTCCTCGACCTCGAGCGCACCGTCGAGGAGCTGGGCCGCGACGGCGCGCTGTGGCGGCGCCTCATGGAACCGCTGATCCGCCACATCGACGGCGTTGTGGACCTCACGGGGCACCAGTTGCTGCGCGTCCCCAGGGATCTGGCGGGGACCGCGCATTTCGCTCTGCGGACACTCCTGCTCGGCACCGGCCTGGACACGCGGTTGTTCGCAGGCGACACCGCGCCAGCGCTGCTCGCGGGCTGCGCCGCGCACGCCGCCGGCGAGATGCCGTCACTGGCGCAGGCCGGGGCAGGCATGCTCCTGGCAGCCCATGGCCACGTGGGCGGGTGGGGTTACCCCCGCGGCGGCTCACAGGCCATGGCCGACGCGCTGGTGGCAGAACTTCAACGACACGGCGGCCGAGTGGAGACCGGGCACCTCGTCACTGACCTGCGAGAGCTGGAATCCAGCCGAACGGTGCTGCTCGACACATCCCCGGAACTGCTACGGAATTCCCCCACCGCACCGGAGCGATACCGACGCGCCCTGTCCCGCTACAGGTACGGCTCCGGCGTCGCGAAGGTGGACCTCGCACTGTCCGGCCCCATCCCCTGGCGCGATCCCGTCCTCGCACAGGCGCCGACCCTCCACCTCGGTGGCACCTCGCACGAGATCGCCCTCTCCGAGAATGCCGTCGCCCGGGGGCGGATCGCTGATCGCCCCTACTTCCTGGCGGCCCAACCCTCCATCTTCGACTCCACCCGAGCACCGGAGGGCGGCCACACGTTCTGGGCCTACATGCATGTGCCCCGCAACGCCACCCTGGATCCGCTGCCGTTGCTGCTGGCCGAACTGGAGCGCCACGCTCCCGGCGTGCAGGACCTGGTGGTGGCGGCTTCCGTCCGCCGGGCCAGTGAACTGGAGGCCTACAACCCGAACCAGGTGGGTGGGGACATCTACACCGGCGAACTGTCGCTTCTCCAACTCGTGAAACGCCCCGTCATCTCGCGCGTCCCGTGGCGCACCCCGATTCCGGGTGTGTACCTGTGTTCAAGCGCCACCCCGCCGGGCCCCGCCGTCCACGGCATGAACGGGTGGTACGCGGCGCAACTGGCACTGCGGGACATGTTCGGCATCAGCGCCTCGCTCGCCGCGTAGGCAGTGGCCCCGGACTCGTTATGATGCATCCAACCGAGGAGGCGCAATGAAGCGGACCGGATGGATGGGCAGGGTGACGGCGATCATCGCCGCGCTGCTCATGACAGCGTTGATGGCTTCTTGCAGTGCCTCGGGAGGCGACATGGCCATGCCCACCTCGGGCGAGCTGTTCCCGATGCAGGAGAACGACTCCACGGTTCAGGGAGACATGGCGCTTCCACAGGAGGACGGGGTCGAGGGTGACGGTGAGCGGCTCATCATCCGCTCCAAGGTCCTGCGTCTCGAGGTGGACAGCACCACGGACACCATGGACGAAATCCGCGAACTGACCCGTGCGAACTCCGGGACCGTCTCAGACCTGCAGGTGGCCACCGACAGCGAGGACTGGCTGTACCGCAACGACAGGAACGGCACCCCACTGGGTGACGGCACCGCACTGCGCGGCTGGGTGACGGTGCGGGTCCCCGCCAAGGACTATGAGAGCTTCGTGGCGGGGGTCGCCAAGCTGGGGGTGGTGAAGTTCCAGTCCGAGGCCACCAGCGACGTCACGCAGGAGTACGTGGACCTCTCGGCACGACTCGAGAACCTGCGCGCCCAAGAGGTCCGGCTCCGCGATTTCTTCGACGCTGCCAAGGACGTCAAGGACATGCTGGCCATCGAGACGGAACTGGGCCGTGTGCGCGGCGACATCGAGTCCCTCGATGCGCAGGTCACCCTTCTCGAGCGCCAAGCCGCGATGGCAACGGTGACGGTCGAACTCACCGAGCCCCGTGCGGTCGTGAGGCCCGACGGTGAATCGTGGGGCTTCGTGGATGCCATCACCAGTGGTGTCCGTGGCGCCTCACAGCTGTTGGCCGGGCTGCTCACCTTCGTGATCGCGACGTCGCCGCTGTGGATTCTGGGCCTCGTGCTGTTCTTCCCCATCCGGGCGCTGGTGCGACGCCGGCGGCAGCGTGCGGAACGCACGCACGTGACGAATTCCACTCTGTCCCAGGCAGCATGGCCGCTCCCGACGAGCGCCGGTCCAGGCGAATCCGCCACGGAGCCTGCGCCCGTGGCCGAGACCACCACCGAGACGGAAACGACGACGCAGCAGCCTGAGTAGACGCCCGGGACCGACTGGGACCGGCTGGGGCCGGGATGCCAAGGGGCAGCAGAACATGCCTCGCCCCTGCCGGGCCTGTAGCGTTGACCAAATGACAAGGCACGCAGAAGAACGCAAGGATGAGGCACGCGTCGAGATCGACGAGGACGTCAGTGACGAGATGCCGGAACTGAGCTTCGACGACCACCGATTCGCCGCGCGGCCCGCACGTCTGCGGCCGAAGGCACGGCGCAAGGACGACGACGCGAGCCCCATCACTCCTCCGTTCGAGCCGCACGGGTCCAACCGCGCGTACGTCGACTGGCTGGAGGAGCAGTCGATGCTCCATGACGCCCAGCAGGTGGCCCGCCAACTGGCCGGCACCCACGCCATGTGGGCCAATCCCTACGCCCACCCGGACCCCCGCGCCGCCCTGGCGCAAGCATCCGTCTGGTACACCGCCTACCCCCTGTCCCACATCACGCAGCCCGGCACCTCCTTCCTCGGTGCACTGGGGTCGGCGGAATTGTGGGAGGCGTTCTCGCAGATCGGCATCGACGCCCTCCACACGGGCCCCGTGAAGCTCGCCGGCGGCCTGGACGGCTGGGAGCCCACCCCCAGCGTGGACGGCCACTTCGACCGGATGAGCATGGCCATCGACCCGCTCTTCGGCACCGAGGGCGAGTTCCGCGCCATGTGCGAGACTGCGGCGCGATACAACGGGACCGTCATCGACGACGTCGTCCCCGGTCACACGGGCAAGGGCGCCGATTTCCGTCTGGCGGAGCTCAACTACCGCGACTACCCCGGCATTTACCACATGATCGACATCCCCCACAGCGCCTGGCACCTGCTGCCGGACGTGCCCGAAGGGCGCGACTCGGTGAACCTCACCACGGAGGCCGAGGAGGCGCTCGCAGCCGAGGGCTACATCATCGGCGCCCTCCAGCGCGTCATCTTCCACGAACCGGGCGTGAAGGAAACGAACTGGTCCTGCACGCCCCCCATCACAGACACCAAGGGCAAGGTGCGGCGCTGGGTCTACCTGCACTATTTCAAGGAGGGCCAACCCACCATCAACTGGTTGGACCCCACGTGCGCGGGAATGCGCCTGGTGATGGGCGATGCCTTGCACTCACTCCTCGACCTGGGCTCCGGTGGCCTGCGGCTCGACGCCAACGGATTCCTGGGCGTGGAGAAGACCTTCGGCACGTCGCCGGCGTGGTCCGAGGGGCACCCCATGTCCCAGGCCGCCAACCAGCTCATCGGCTCGCTCGTGCGCAAGGTGGGCGGGTTCACGTTCCAGGAGCTGAACCTCGCCATCGATGACATCCAGCGCACGGGTGCAGTCGGTCCGGACCTCTCCTACGACTTCATCACCCGTCCGGCCGCCCAGGTGGCACTGTGCACGAGTGACACCGAGTTCCTCCGCCTCGTGCTGCGGGAGTCCATGGAACTCGGCATCGACCAGGCCTCGCTGGTCCACGCGTTGCAGAACCATGACGAACTGACCTATGAACTCGTCCACTTCGCAGCCGCACACCGCGACGACGTCTACACCCTCGGCGGCAACGACTTCACCGGCGCCGAGCTGGCGCAGCACATCCGTCAGGTGATGCGGGACAAGCTGACTGGCGACGCCGGCCCCTACAACGCCGTCTTCACGCAGAACGGCATCGCCAGCACCACCGCCTCCATCGTCACGGCCACGCTGGGCATCACCGATCTGGACACCATCACGGAAGCGGACACGCGACGCATCACCAATGCCCACCTGCTGATGTGCATGTACAACGCCTGGCAGCCCGGCGTGTTCGCCCTCTCCGGCTGGGACCTGGTGGGTGCCCTGCCACTGGAGCGAGACCAGGTCAGGTCCCTCATCAGCTCCGGCGACACGCGCTGGATTGAGCGCGGTGCCTATGACGTGCTGGGCGTGGCACCGGATGTGAAGAAGTCCCCCTCGGGCATGCCACGGGCCCGCGCCCTGTACGGCCCCATCCCGGAGCAGTTGAAGAAGGAGACGTCCTTTGCGTCCCGGCTGGCGGCGATCCTGAAGGTGCGCAAGCGCAACGGGCTCGCCTCGGCCAGACTGGTCCACGTCCCCGAGGTGGGCAACAAGTCCCTGCTCGTGCTCGTCAATGAACTGGAGATCGGTGCCATCCAGGTGACCGCCCTCAACTTCGGTGCGGAGAAGATCGACGCCCGGATCCAGTCCGAACACCTGCCCCGGGGACGCGCATTTGATCTCAGCACGCGCCGCAAGGTGGGCACGGTGGACGACCTGGGCGGCTTCTCCGTCGAGCTGCCGGCCTTCGGTGGTCTCGCCATGATCATCCGCGAGTGACGACGGCAGCGTCCACGCGGTAGACACGGGGCGCGCAGTGAGGGGTTGAAAGCGGTACTTTTTACTCCGTGGCCCATGGAACAACAGAGGGACGTCGAGGGTGGACGTCCCACACGAGCAGGACACGGCGCCGATTCCTGCGCTCACCCGGCCAGGTCATCGTCTTGGCCTTCGGCGGCGCCGTCCTGCTGGGCACAGCCCTCCTGCTGCTGCCGATGTCGCGCAGTGGCCCGGGCGGGGCGGACCTGGTCACGGCACTGTTCACCGCCACCAGCGCCGTCTGCGTGACGGGGCTGATCACCGTCGACACCGCCACCTACTGGACCGGGTTCGGGCAGTTCGTCATCCTGGCCCTCATACAGGTGGGCGGTCTGGGCATCATGGCGCTCGCTTCGTTGGTGGGACTCGTGTTGTTTCGACGCATGGGGCTCCGGACCCGATTGACTGCGGCGCAGGAGACCAAGAGCGCGGGCCTCGGCGACGTCCGTGGCGTCCTGGTGGGGGTCCTGAAGATCAGCCTTCTCATCGAGGCGATCGTCGCGGTCCTCCTCACCCTGCGGTTCCTGACCAGCTACGGGGAACCCTGGGGCAGAGCGCTGACGCTTGGCATCTTCCATGCCATTTCCGCCTTCAACAATGCTGGTTTCGCCCTCTACTCCGACAACATGGTGGGATTCGCGAGCGACCCGTGGATATGCCTGCCCATCTGCGCAGCCATCATCCTCGGCGGCCTGGGTTTCCCGGTGTTGCTGGAACTGCGTCGTCAGTTGAGGACACCGAAGAGGTGGAGCATTCACACCCGGCTGACCCTGGCCACCTACTTCGGACTGCTGGTGGTGGCCGTGGTCTTCGTGACCGCCAACGAATGGAACAACCCGGCCACGCTGGGAGCGCTGGACGAGTCGGGCCGGCTGGTGGCCGGCATCTTCCAGGGGGTCGTGCCACGCACCGCAGGTTTCAACAGCGTCGACTATGGGCAGATGAAGGACGGCACCCTGCTGGCCACGACCGTGCTCATGTTCATCGGTGGCGGCTCTGCCGGGACCGCCGGTGGGATCAAGGTCACCACATTCATCATCCTGTTCTTCGTGATCGTTGCCGAGGTGCGGGGTGGACGCGACGTGAACGTCGCTGACCGTCGCATCGGCTCCCGTGTCCAGCGCCAGGCTCTCACCGTCGCACTCCTGTCGATGGGACTGGTGATGTCGACCACACTGCTGCTGCTGGAGATCACCTCCCTGCCCCTGCGCGATGTGCTGTTCGAGACGGTGTCCGCGTTCGCGACCGTCGGGTTGTCCACCGGCATCACCGCACAGCTCCCGGTCGTCGGGCAACTGGTGTTGGCTGGACTCATGTTCGTGGGACGGCTGGGACCCATCACACTGGTCTCGGCGCTCGCGCTGCGCGAGAAGCAACTCGGCTACACGCTCCCGGAAGGACGGCCCCTCATTGGCTAGACACAGAATTCCCGTCGATGCGCCCGTGGTGGTCATGGGTCTCGGCCGTTTCGGCAAGTCGTTGGCACTGGAACTCGTCGAGGAGGGCGTCGAGGTCCTCGGCATCGACCAGGACATCAAGGTGGTGCAGTCCCTCGCAGGCAGGCTCACCCACGTGGTGGAAGCCGACAGCACCAACGTGGAGGCCATGAGGCAGTTGTCGGTCCACGAGTTCGACAGAGCCGTGATCGGCATCGGCACCAACCTCGAGTCCAGCATTCTTTCCGCATCGGTGCTCCTGGACCTTGGGGTGGCCCACATCTGGGCGAAGGCGGTCACCGCCTCGCACGGCCGCATTCTCACGCGTCTCGGCGTGCACCACGTGGTTCGGCCGGAACACGACATGGGCAAACGCGTGGCACACCTCGTGCGTGGCCGCATGCTCGACTACATGGAGTTCGACGACGGGTACGCCATCGTCAAGACCCGCCCGCCAAGGAGCATGTGCGGCCTCTCGCTCGGGGAGTCGACGGTCCGCACGCAGTACGGCGTCACCGTGGTGGGGGTCAAGCGGGCAGGCCAGGGATTCACCCACGCCACGGCCGAGACACGGGTGGGGGAAGGCGACTTGATCATCGTCTCGGGCACTGCGTCTGACGTGGAGCATTTCAGCGCGCTGTTGTGAATGGTGGAATCGCGGCCACATCTGGAAGCATGGCGCGCGTGACAGATCAGATCGCGACGGCGCCGCACCCCGGGCGCCGCGCCGAGGTGTTCGCTGGCGTGGGCGCTTCGCTGGCAGCAGGGCTTGGACTGTTCCCGCTCGGCATTGCCTTCGGTCTCCTCGTGGTCAATTCCGGGCTGTCGTGGTGGGTGGCTCCCGCCCTCTCCGTGGCAGTGTTCGCCGGGTCGATGGAGTTGTTGTTGGTGGGGCTGCTGGTGGCGGTCACACCGCTCGCGACCATCGCGCTCACGACATTGCTGGTGAATTTCCGCCACGTGTTCTACGCCTTCTCCTTCCCCCTGGATGTCGTGCGGAATCCCCTGGCGCGGGCGTATTCTGTGTACGCGCTCATTGACGAGGCATGGGCCATCACCAACGCGCGTCCTGAGGGCTGGACGCCGTGGCGCCTCGTGTCGATGCAGGTGGCGCTCCAGTCCTACTGGGTTGCCGGGGGTTTGGTGGGCGTTCTCGCGGCCCGGCTCATCAACGCACCCATCGAGGGTCTCGACTTCGCACTGTGCGCCCTGTTCATCACCCTGGCCCTTGATGCCTTCCGGTCCCGCAAGCAGGTTCCCTCCGTGCTCCTGGCGGGGGGCAGCTTCGTGGTCGCGCTCGTGCTGGCCCCGGAATCCGCCCTCTTCACTGCGCTGTTGTTGTTCGTGTCCACCCTCGTGGTCCGGCACCTTCTCACACGTCGTCGAGGTGCTCATGCCTGACACCGGCTACGTCCTCGCTGCGCTGGCCATCGGTTTCGTGATCACCGTGTCGCTGCGTGCTGTGCCCTTCCTCCTGCTGAAACCGCTGCGCGCGTCGGCGTTCGTTTCCCACATGGCCCGCTGGATGCCCGTCGGCATCCTGCTCATCCTCGCTGCCGTCACGTTCGGCTCGTCCGCGTTCGGTGAGAGTGTTCACCTGTGGGAGGCCATCGTCGCCGCTGCCGTGACGGTGGCCGTGCACCTGTTGTTTCGACGTCGGACCCTACTGAGCGTGGGCGCCGGCACCGCCGTGTTCGTGGTGCTGGTCAATCTTTTGTGACGTCCTCAGGTGCTTGCGCCTTCGCAACCCGCTGGCGATGAGCCGCTGCACCAGTTCCCTGGACCTGACCGGCGTCGCCCCCAGCTCCACCAGAGCGTCGTACAGGTGTGCGGGGACGTCATAGTGGTCATGGTCGAAGGCCCGGCGGGAGATCTTCGCCCTCTCCGCGAAGTCGTGCAATTCCTCGTGGGAGACATCGGAGACCAGATGCGAGAAAGTCGTGCCGTGAGCGGGCCACGTGGGAGGGTCTATCAGGATCGCCATGACACAAGCATGCCCGCCACCGCCATCCTCGTAGAGAAGACAAGGAGTTCGATGTGTGGTTCGACTCGTGGGGTGACCTGCTCAGGATTCTCGTGGTGGGCTCAGCCGGCTACGCATCGCTCGTGCTGGTGCAGAGCGCCCTGGCTCTGGTGACAAACGGCACCATCAGCGTCATCACGTCGGAGAAGTATGGGGATGGATCGGCTCTGGCAGGGGTGCGTGGGGTGTCCGCACGATGACGTCCGAGGTGGTGCCGCCCCAGGACGAGAGGGACGCCGCCGAGGACAGGCTCCACGCCGCCGAGGCGCTGGCGGCGAACTTGGACCGTCCCATGGGATACCTCGGGCTGATCTTCCTCTTCGTGGTGCTGGGACAACTGTTGGTGACGGAGCCGCGTTGGGTGCTGGTACTCAATGTGACCGGATGGGTGTTCTGGTCGGTCTTCGTCGCGGAGTTCCTGCTGCGCGCCTACATCGCGCGGTTCCAAGTCAGGTTCTGGAAGCGCAACTGGTGGCAGGTCATCTTCCTGCTCGTGCCCTTTCTCAGGTTCTTTCGCGCGCTGCAGGCACTGCGGCTCGTCAGGCTGGCGCGGTTGTCGCGGCTCGCAAGGGCAGGAGGAATCCTCTCGGCAGGCGTGCGCGGCTCACGCTCAGCCGGGCGGGTGCTGTCCAGTCGGATCGGCACGCTGGTGGCCGTGACGATGGTGGTGATTCTGGCGTCGAGCCAGCTGCTGTACGCGTTCGAGACCGAGGCGAGCTACGGCATCATCCTCTACGAAACCGCACTGGCGACCATCACGGGGAGCGGGTTCAGCACAGAGACGGTCCTTTCGCGCTTTGTGCACGTGGCGCTGGCCACCTATTCCGTCGCTGTGTTCGCGACACTCGCGGGAACGCTGGGCGCGTTCTTTCTGCGGGGCCAGTTCCCCACCTCGCCAGCGATCAGGTCCGGAGCGGTGATTGCTGCAGAGGGTGGAGACCAGCCTTGACGTCGACACCCATGCGTCAGCCGTAGCGGCCCTACTCTGGTGCGATGACCCGACTCTCCAGCTGGTGGTACCGAACCCGCGAGTCCTTCTGGTTCGTGCCACTGATATGCCTCGTCAGTGCGCTCGTGCTGGCACAGGGGATGGTGACATTGGATCGTGCGATCCCCTATGACCTGTCCTCGCCATGGTTCGCCTGGGTGTACGGGGTGGGCATCGATGGCTCCCGGGCAATGTTGGGTGCCATCGGCACATCCATGCTCGCTGTCGCGGCCACCGCCTTCTCCATCACGATCTCCGTGGTCGTCACTGCCAGCGCCACCTACGGCCCCCGCCTGGTGGGCAACTTCATGGCGGACCGAGGGAACCAGATCGTGCTGGGTGTCCTCGTTGCCACGTTCGTGTACGCACTCATGGTGTTGCGCACCATCCGCTCCGAGGCCGACGACCAGATGTCGTTCGTTCCCCATCTGGCCGTCAACCTCGCCGTCCTCATGGCCGTGGCTGACGCGGTGCTCCTCGTGTGGTTCATCCACCACATCGCTGCTTCGGTGCGCGTGGAGACCCTGGCCCACGGGGTGCGGACAAATCTTCGCTCCGTGGTGGAGCGGATGCACCCGCAGGAGGCGCCGGAGGACGTGGTCGAGTCCAACGCTCTGCTCTCGGGTGGGCAGGTCGTGGACGCAGGCTCCGTCGGCTACCTCGTGGAGGTGGACTTCCATCGGCTGCGCACCGTTGCCCGTGAGGCGGATGCCGTGCTGAAGGTCATCCCCCGTGTCGGTGACCACATCCTGGCGTCCGAACCGCTGGTTCGACTCTGGCCCTCCGCCGCAGCGGACGACGAGGACACGGCGGAGAAGCTGCGCGATTGCGTACGCATCGGTGACTCCCGCTCCGTGTTCCAGGACGTTCGCTTTGCCGAACAGCAGGTGCTCGAACTGGCGGTTCGCGCGCTGTCCCCCGGCACCAATGACCCCTACACGGCCGTGAACGCCATCGAGGAGGTGGCGGCCGGTGTCGCCCTCGCGGTGTCCAGGGCCAGGCCCGGCAACACGATTCTGGACGAGCAGACCGCGTGGGTCCACTTCGGCACCGTCAGCCTGGAGGAGATCGTCGACATGCCCTTCGACCAGATTCGCCCCTACGCCATGGACCACGTCATGGTGGTGACGGCTCTCATGGACCTGGCCTCCCGGGTGCGACGCGCCTCCGTCCATCCTGAGATCGACGAGCGGATGAACAAGCAGGTGGAGGTGCTGGTGGCCACTTTCCGTGCAACAGAACCGCCGCCCCACGACATGGCCAGGGTGGAGGAACACCTGGCGCTCAGCAGTGGAGCGGCGGTCACCGAGGCACGGTGATCAGAGCGAGGCTGGGTCAGCCGACGACCTCGTAGGCAACCTTGATGACACCCGCACCGGTGCCGCCGATCTGCGACATGGCTGCGGTGGACAGGTCGAGGCAACGGCCCGAGATGTAGGGACCACGATCATTGATTCGCACCACGGCGCTCTTGCCATTGGCCAGGTTGGTGACCTTCACCTTCGTGTTGAAGGGCAAGGACTTGTGGGCCGCGGTCATCGCGTTGGTGTTGAACTGCTCGCCGTTGGCCGTCATCTGGCCCTGCCAGTAGTACGACGCCTGGCAGGTGCTGCCGGAAGCGGGCGTCAGTTCCTTGGAGGACGACGCCTTCTTCGATGGCGTGGACGATGATG
>JAUNVL010000129.1 GCA_030537675.1 Propionibacteriaceae bacterium
TGAGTGTAGGGCCGGACGCCTCGACGGGGTCAGTACCGAGGCGCTGGTGGACCCGGTATGGAGCCTCGTCAACCCGTCCTGGCTGTCCCGTGTCGTCCACCGGGAGGCGTTCCGCCATGCCGGGGTTTGACCGGCGACACATCGGCTGCCGGAGGTCCGCTCCGCCCGAGGAATGCAAGACGGTCCGGTCCCGAAACTTGGGACCGGACCGCCTTGCGTAGCTGAGGGTCAGGCGAACTTCACGATGTTGTTGAAGACCCAGTCCTCGGTGACCGCGTAGGACCAGGTGCCGTTGGCCAGTTGAGTCGCGGACACCTGCTTGGTCCAGATGTAGCTGCGGCAGGCGTTGTTGCCTGTAGCAGCCGTGTCACACTCGGTGCGCCACTGACGGCCGGCCGACTTGAACGCGCCCGTGTTTGCCAAGGGGTTGGATCCCCACTGCGCGCGCGTCATCTGCGGCAGGTAGGTCAGGTTGTTGAAGTGCCAGCCGATGTCCTTGACGAACTTTCCGCCCTGGAGGCTCACCTGGGTGGACCAGATGTCGGTGCGGCAGCGGATTGTCTGCGAGTAGGGCTCACAGGTGGTGTACCACTGCCGACCATTGACATTGTGGAAACCGGGTGTCGTGTACAGATCGCCCGGGGCTGACGTGGAGGTTGCCGACGGTGCCACCGTTGGTCGGGACGAGACGGTCTGGGTCACGGTTGCCGTCTGAATGGAGGTGGCGGTGACCGTTGCGGTCGCCGTGGTCGTGGCCGTCGTCGTTGAACTGGCAGTGACCGTCACTGGAGTGCTCGGTGAAGCCGTGACAGTGACGGTCACCGTGGGGACGCTCGTCGACGTGGGAGTCACCGTGGGGTCCGGGGTCGGAGTCCCGGTCGGGTCCGGCGTCGGTGTGGGCGTGGGAGTCGGCGACGGCGGAGCATCGACTTTCGTGAGGTTCGCCATGGCCTCCCGTAGTGCCTGGACCGCGGAGGTGATCTGCCCTGCCGTCGCTGCGTCGTCGTTCAGCACCTGCTCCCCGTTGCCTTTGGCGGTCGTCAGAGCCGCCCAGCTCGCAGGGGTGTGGTCCGATTCCTTGAAGGTTCCCGCGCGGTCCAGCAGGGCGCGCAATTCGGCCTTGGACGAACCGTCGGGAAGGAGGGGGCCCCGGACCTCGGCGGTCGTGATGGACATGTTGCCCGTTGCCGCGTACGGCGTTGCATTCTCCATGCCGATACGGATGCGCTGGCTCAGTACCCGATCAAAGGTGAGTGTCACCAACCCTCCGTCGAGCGAGGTGTTCAGATCGGGAACCTCCTGCCACGCCACACCATCCCAGTACTGCGCTTCGAAGGACGCAGGCACGGCACGTGTGGAGTCGACTACGAACTGCAGCGCGGCCGAGCCCAGAGTGCGCTCGGAGTCCCATTGGAACTCGATGAACTCGTACGGACGCGACCGGTTTTCTGACGGGAGCAGGACTGAGGCCCCCCTGCTGTAGGCATTGCTCCAGGCAGTCGCACCGTCACCGTCGATCATGTTGTTCGGGTAGGTGTTGACACTGCCGGTGAACGTCGCCGTGGCCAGTGCCCCACCGCGAAGTGGCGAGTCCGCGGGAATGTCCGTGAACGCATGGGTGGAGTTGTTCGCGCCCAGCTCGTCATTGACTGCGAGATCCACCTCGGCGCCAGCCGCCACGACCGAAACGTATGCAGTCGCCGGAGCAACCACACCCTCGATGCTGCCGGCGACGGTCAGTTCGCCCGGTTCGGCGAGCTCGCCGGGATCCATGGTTGCCCACGTGACCAGACGGGTGACTTCGAAGCGACCGACCAGGGCGTCGTTGTAGAGAACGCGCACATCGCGCGGCAGGACTACTGGCCCTCCGGCGGCCACGGTGAGGCCGACGGATTGCACCGCCACGACCTCCGGGGCGATCGTCAGCGGTGCCGGAGCCTCGCCGGTTCCATCGGAGGTGACGGCGATGGCGACTGCGGCAGGCGCCATGCCGTCGGACCGGATCACGAGCTGCAGTGTGCCCGTCTGACCGGCGTTGGACTGCAGAATGACCAGGGCCTTGCCTGCATAGGCGGACCGCTCCGAGTGCGTGTTCCGCTCCAGTCCCTGCCATTTGTAGGGCTCGGTGCTTTCCAGCTGGCCATTGTCGACGCCGACGATCGCGCCGCCCTGCACGTCGAACTTCAGCAGATTGTCTGCATCAGGAACCACATTGCCGTCCTGATCGACGACGGTGGCTTCCACGTAGCTCAAGCTGCGTCCGTCGGCGGCGATGACCTTCTTGGTGGTGCTCAGTTCCACGGTGTAGGGCGACCCGGAAGTCGCCACCGTGTCGACGGCGACAGGGGTGGTTGATTCCTTGGAGTCGTAGGCACGCGCCTCAAGTACGCCTTCCGTGAACGGAACCTTCCAGGTGAGGTGCAACCGACCGTAGTTGGACCCTTCGGGAATGCTGCTGTCGCCGCTCGAAGTGAGCACCTTGGCACCTGTGCTCGAGTAGCCACCGGTGTTCCCGTCGGGCGTGGGCCACGTCTTGTCGTCCGAGGTCAGCTCCGACGTCTCCAGGTACTTCTTGCCGTACGCCGTCTCCTTGACGTCGAAGGATTTGCGTCCGAGTGAGTCTCCGTTGAGGAACAGTTCCACCGTGGGGACGTTGGCGTTCACCCACACCTCGACCTCCTCACCCTCCCGCCAAGAGTTCCAGTTTCCGGGGAGGACGTGGACCTGCGCCTCCTGTTCTGCATCCATCCACTGGCTGCGGAACAGGTAGTAGGAATCCTTGGGGAAGCCTGCCGTGTCGATTGCGCCGAAGGAGGATGTTCCCACGGGGTAGACGTTGTACGGCGTCGGCTCTCCGAGGTAGTCGAACCCGCTCCAGATGAACTGCCCGGCGAATGACTTGCGGTCACGGTCCTTCTTCAAGCCGTATTCGTTCGACATCGTCCAGGAGGCGAAGTCATTGTCGTAGTTCGATCCTCCGCGCCTGCCAGGTGTCTGGTTGACCCCGGTGTTGCGAAGCATCGGATCCAGGTAGACGCCCCGCGACGAGGTTTGCGAGGAGGACTCGGACTCGAAGAAAAACGTGGTGTCGTGGAAACGCTCGGTGAGCTGGTCCACGGAGGTGGCCGTGTTGTAGTTCAGGCCGAAACCGTCGAGGTACCTGTTGATCCGTCCCCACGTCGAGTCCCATTGGGGAACGGCGCGTTGCTGGTCACCACCCATGATCACGAGTCGGTCGTCATCGACATCCTTGATCGCCTCGGTGAGCCGAACCGCTTCGGTGTACTCGTTCATGTTGCTGGCACCGCCGAGGCCTGCAACGTCATACTTCGACGAGTCGTACCAGGTGGGCCTGGCGCCGACTCCACGGACCTCGTTGCCCACAGACCACATGAAGACAGACGGCTCGTTGCGGTCACGCTTGACCATCTCCTGGATTACCCAGTCGCTCCACAGGTACTTGGCGCCCTGGTAGTCGACTCCGGGCCTGGGCGGTGTCAGTAGACCGTTGGCCGCCAACCCGGCCCAGTCCTGGGGCACCGGTGTCAGGAAGAAACGACCGAAGTCATACGACGCTTTCGGGTTGCCCCAGCCGTCATAGGCCTCCTCGACCACGATGATGCCCTTCTGGCTGGCCAGTTCGATGATGTCCTTCGATGGCGGGTTGTGAGCGGTGCGGTAGGCGTTCACACCCATGGTCATCAGGATGTCGAATTGTCGTTCGTAGGCGTCGTGGTTCTGCGCGGCGCCCAGCGCGCCGGAATCGTGGTGCAGGTCGACGCCACGGATCTTCGTGTAAGTCCCGTTGACGTGCAACCCTCCAACGGTCGGATCAGCTGGGTCGCCGGCGTCCACATCGAACCAGCGGAAACCGAACGGCGTCTCCACCGTGTCGACGAGGCGGGTCTCGGTGGTGCCATTGGCAAGGTAGAACAGTTCCGTGCGCACGGTGTACAGGTAGGGCGTGCCGATGTTCCATGGGTACCAGAGCTTCACGGCGGGCACGGTGACCGTGTCGGTGAGCGTCGCGAGGTTGGTGGGGTTGGTCTCCACCTGTTCGCTGTCGTTGGTGGCGACCGTTGTGCCGTCGGCGTCCAGCACGGTGGTGCGGACGTTGATGACCCCGTTGGTGGCATCGGAGTAGACAGCGGCCGACATCCGCAGTTGTGCGCTGCCATCGGCACCGTGGGTCTGCTCCAGCGTCGGAGTGGAGAGATCGATGCCGTGCCGGGTGAATCGCACCGGGTCCGTGATCACGAGGCTCACCGGCCCCACGATGCCGCTGCCGGTGTACCACCGGCTGGACGGGGCGGGGTTCTGCACCTTGACGACGATGGTGTTGGATCGGTCTGCCCCATAGTTGAGGCGGTCCGTGAGGTCGTATGCGAAGCCCGTGTAGCCGCTGGGGTAGGTGCCCACCAGGTCCCCGTTGAGGTACACGACGGAGTTCTGGTAAACGCTCTCGAAGTCAATGACCACGCGTTTGCCTCCCACGCGCAGCGACTCCGGCACGGTAAAGGTCTTTCGGTACCACCCGAGACCGCCCTGGAGGTAGGCCTGCGAGTTCGACCCCTCGGGCACCTTGTTGCCCTCGATGCTGAAGTCGTGGGGCACTGTGACTGTGCGCCATTCGGAGTCGTCGAAGCCAGGTGTGACGGCGTCGGCGGTGCTGATGCCCTCGTCCTCGAGCGTGAGGGTGGCGATGTCGGCGACAGTGGGGGTACGTGTGGCGAGGTGGAACTTCCAGTCTTCGGTGAAATCCACCTTTCGTGTGCCGTCGTCCGCAATGACGCCGTCAGCTGCTCGCGCGACGGGGGTGCCCACAAAGGTGGGGGCGATGACGGCGTATGCGCCACTGGCCATGGCGATGGCAACGGCACTGGCGATCATTCTGCGCAGTGGTCTGAGCTGCGATGAGGTGCTCACAGAGATCCTCCTCCCTGCGGAGCGACGCTCACGGACGCTTCGCCAGGTGGCGGAGCACCATGCAACGAAGGCATAACATGCTTCTGGGTGTCCATCATTCTCCTCGCTGACCCGCGGGCCAAGCATTGTCGGCATGCACCCCCCAGCGCTTCGCCATCGAGCAACTCTGTTCGATGTGCCAACCCAATCACAGCCGGTGACCAAGTGGACCGGTTCGGTCGCGGGTCGTACGTTGTGGACAGAAGCGGGAAGCGATCGAAACGGGCAGCACGTTCCTGACAGGCACTCCTTCCACGACCACCGCGAGAGAGTGTCAGTCGTCATCGCCAGACTTTGGGTATGACGATTGATGCAGAAGCCTCTCGGACTGACGGCTGCGAATCCGCTGCAGGTCGGGCGCTCAGGACCAGAGCGTTGGATCGGGTCCGCCACTACTGGGGCAGGACAGCTCTCATGATGGGGGTGTCCTGTCTTTTTGCCTTGTTGCTCTGCTTCCTGGGCGCCGTCTCGATGTCCAGTCCTGCCGCGTCGGAAGACCTGTGGGGAGGCGCGCTACGGGTGACCGCGGCGCTGGAAGTGCAGGGACGGTCGTTCGGTCTAGCCTCACTGGCGATCCTCTGTGCACTGCTTCTGCCGCTCTACCTGGGCTTCTCTGGACTTGACGCCGGCAGGGGCAGCCAGTCCACGGAAGAGGCTCAACAACAGACATGGGACGAACTGCACGAGGCGCTTGCAGTTCAGGATGTCCGGGAGGATCTGATCTTCCTCCTTGCCCTGGGCGGTGCCGTCACCGGTTGGCTCCTCCTGCCCATCGCCGTTGCCAATCCGTTTCTGGCCCTGCCACTCCTGATCGTGATCGGCACCCTTTGCTGTTTAGCGGTGTTGCGAGAGAAGACTGCAGCGTACGGGCTGATGCGAGATCTTCGGGCTCAGCAAGCGCGGCGAGGACTACACGCACTGTTCACGAATCTGGGGACGGGGCCACACGAAGAGTCCACTCTGCGTGCACATGGCGTTTGGACGGCTCGTGCGTGTGAAGTCGGGGGACTCGTCGCCGTCGCTGTTGTCGGAAGCCTGGCGTTGACAGGGCTGTTCACGAGTGCTGGCGTTGTCGAGCCTTGGGTCCTGGCGTTCTTCTTGGCCTCGTATTTCACTTTCTACATCTCCATTCGCACGGTCCTGTCGCGGATAAATCGGGTGAGGCGTGCACGAGTGCAGGGTTACGATCAGCCGCCGAGACGATTGTGGAATCGCCCGGCACCACCATGGTCGGCCACTGGCCCGGAAGGCGCTTGGGATGATGATGTCATTCATCGGAGGAAAGCGGCGTGGCTTGGCATGCGCCAATCTGAACACAAACTGCCATTGCGCTTTGTTGGCACACTCGCCTTGGACGTGACGATCACAGCCATGTGGGCACTCATGATCGGGGTCTTCTCGGAAAGTTTGTGGGCAGGAGTGTTGGCGGCCCTGTCTGTGGCTGTTGGGGTTTTCGTCTTCGGGTGGTGGAGACCGCGCCAATCGAAGCACTATCGCGTTCTCCTGATTCGCGCGACCTACCAGAACTGGCTGATCGGCCCCTTTGCGCGTCGAATGGCAGACGAGGACAGCGCGGTCTGATCCACGGAGGCGCTTGTCCATATCTACCGGGCGAGTGGGAGGCCACGGTAGGCCCGTCGCATTTCGGTTGGTCTACCGACCGAAATGTTGCCGAACCTGACGTTGGTCAGGTTTTATGGACCGCGCGA
>JAUNVL010000130.1 GCA_030537675.1 Propionibacteriaceae bacterium
GCATGTGCGGTAAAGAGTGTGGCCTCACGGCCAAGGCGCCGGACGTTAACTGACACACGCCGTCTGCCCTGGTCAGACAAGCCGCGGATGGGGGAGCCAGAGATTGGCAGCCGGTCATCTCAATCCTGATTGTTGAGCAATCTCGCGCTCGCTTGCTCCACCAAGACGCGGTAGTTGGGTTCGAAAATTTCTGGCACGACTTTTTCGAGCGCGGCCTCAAGATTCCAGAGCACACGTTGTTCTGACTCACTGTGTGGCAGATCGTCTGCTTCGTCGTGCCTCGAGAGCCAGTCGAGCAGCACCAAGGCTTCATCTGCCGTCAGGGCAACCATGCGGGCCATCGGAGTCCTCCGTGTTTCAGTACGTGTTCACCACCATCCAGGGCAGTGGCAGGAGCGCGGTTCTTGGTTGCTAGGATCGGTGTCAACATACGTGTTCCGGGGTCGGTGAAAGTCCGAACCGGCGGTGACAGCCCGCGACCCTTCGACGCTCCCTGGAGCCGACAAGGTTGATTCGGTGGAACTCCGAGGCCGACAGTCAGAGTCTGGATGGGAGGAACGCGACGCTGTGGCAGCCGTGCCCGGCGACGGCTCGTGCATGCCATGGGACCGTTGCAGTACACGGCCGCGCCAGCGCGTTTTGACCAACCCCGGACCTGACTGAGAGGTATCCGGGAAGTGACTGGTCGCACACAGGCTCGCGCAGTGGCGCACTGGGGGCTGTGGTCTGCCTACCCCGGCCGTGTCCGGCCCTCCCATGGCGCCTGGCGCTGGGTGCCCGCGACCCTCAGCCTCGTCCTCGTCCTGGCCATCTGGTGGGGCGTCACTGCGAGTGGCCTCGTTCCGAGCGTCGTGCTGCCCAATCCGTTGGACGTCGTCGCACGTGTGGTTGCCTGGGCGCTCGACGGCACCGGTTGGCGCTACCTCGTGCCCACGCTGGGAGCGGCGCTGATCGGCAGCCTGATCGCGATGGTGGTGGCGATCCCCATGGGTGTGGCCATCGCCCATTCACGTCTGCTCGCAGCAGTCTTTGAACCCTTCGTGGCGTTCTCCCAAACGGTCCCCCTGGTGGCGATCGCCCCTCTGCTCGCGCTGTGGATCGGCTACGGCGTGGTGCCCATCGCCGTGCTCTGCGCCATCATCTCGTTCTTCCCGATGGTCACCACGACCGTCATCGGCATCCGCGGGATGGACATGCGCATCATCGAACACGCCTGGCTCGACGGTGCGGGCCCGTGGCAGCGGCTGTTCCACGTCGAGCTGCCCATCGCCGCCCCAGCGATCCTCGCTGGCGTGCGGGCTGGTTTCGTCCTGTCCATGACGGGCGCCATCGTCGGCGAGTTCGTCATGGGAGGCCGTGGACTGGGCACCCTGCTGACCATCTCGCGGGAGGGTGCTGACAGCGTCGGCGTCTTCGCCGTGCTGGTGTGGATCGTCGCCGCGGCGCTCGTGTTGCAGGGCTCCATTCAGATCGCAGAACGCGCAAGTACCCGCCGCCTCCAGGGAGAACAATCATGAGAACAACACGCCGTCACCTGCTCACCGGAGCGCTCGGCCTCGCGGCGCTGGGCGGCCTCGCTGGCTGCACCGCCGAGGGGGTTGCCCCGGGCGTGGAGCGCACGAAGCTGACCATTGGCCTCACCTACATCCCCAACGTCCAGTTCAGCCCCTTCTACGTGGCGTTGGACGAAGGACTGTTCGAGGCCCAGGGCCTCGACGTGACGCTGCGCCACCACGGTGCGCAGGAGGATGCGTTCGGCGCGCTGCTCGCGTCGCAGGAGGACGTGGTGTTCGCCAGTGGTGATGAAGCGGTGGTGGCCTCGTCCAACGGTTCCACGGTCTCGACGTTCGGCACCGGTTTCCAGCAGTTCCCGGGCGTGCTGCTGGCTGCGTCGGACTCAGGCATCACCTCGGTGGATGATCTGCGTGGCAAGACCATTGGGATGCCCGGACACTTCGGCTCCAGTTACTACACCGTCCTTGCTGCGCTGCACCTCGCAGGGCTCAGCGAGGCCGACGTGAAACTGCAGGACATCGGCTTCACGCAGGTCAGCGCCCTGACCACCTCGGCCGTGGACGTGGTGGTGGGCTACAGCAACAACGAGACCGTGCAGTTCGCCAAGGCGGGGTTCGACGCCGTCGAGATTGCCGTGCAGGATCCGGGCGAGCCAACACTCGTTGGCCCCGGTCTGGTGACGGTCGCGGGCCGGCTGGAGGACGATGTGCTGGTCAGCATCAAAGCGGCGGTGCTGGAGGCCGAGCAGAGAATCGTTGCCGACCCGGATCTGGCCATCGCGGCCACGGCGAAGGAAGTCCCGACGTTGTCCGATCCTGAGCAGGAGGCGACTGCGCGTGCCGTCCTGGAAGCCACAGCTGCGTTGTGGCTGCGTGACGGTCAGCCCAGCCTCGAGGTGGACGAGGCCGCCTTCACACGGATGGGGACGTTCCTGACCGAGGTCGGCATCATCGATGCGCCGCCGCAGGGCCTGACCATCGCAGTCTGACTCAGTGGGCAGGGGGCTCGTCCCCGTCGAATCCGTGACGCCCGAAGCGATCGATGTGCAGCTTCTTGGGCCACCAGATTGCGGGGCCGATGTCGTACGTCAGGGCCGGCACCAGGAGCGTCCGCACCACGAACGTGTCCAGCAGGACTCCGAATGCCACGATGAAGGCCAACTGCAGCAGGAACAGGATGGGAAGCACTGCCAGGGCGCTGAAGGTGGCGGCCAGCACGATGCCTGCGGACGTGATGACACCGCCGGTGACCGCGAGCCCTCGCACGATGCCCTGCCGGGTGCCGTGGGTGAGCGACTCCTCGCGCACACGAGTCATGAGGAAGATGTTGTAGTCGATTCCCAACGCCACGAGGAACACGAACCCGTACAGCGGCACCGAGGGGTCGGCGCCCGGCAACTTCAGGATGTGGTTGAACACGATGGCCGCCGTGCCCATGGCGGTGCCGAATGACAACACCGTGGTGGCGATCAACAGCACGGGCGCCAGGACGCTGCGCAGCAGCAGCATCAGGATGACGAGGATCACCACCAACACCACCGGGATGATGACGTTGCGGTCACGGATGGAGGTGTCCTTGGTGTCGATGGCCACCGCAGTCGTGCCGCCCACCATGGCCGTGTCCCCGAGGTCCGCGCGCAGTGCCCGGACGGTGCTCTCCGCCTCGGCGGTGTCCGCCGCGTCGGTGAGTGTTGCCTGGAGGAGGATCTGGCCGTCGCTGACGGTCGGCTCGGGGGCAGGGGTGCCGGGCGGCCCCAGCGGCTGGACGCCGTCCGCGGTCACCGGGGCTGAACCCGACGGCGAGTCCGCTGAGAGCACGCTCAGCGACGAGACACCGTCGGAGGCCAGCAGGACCTCAGCCACCTCCTGGAGTTGCGCCTGATACACCAGGACGTTGGCAGGATCGCCGGAGCCACCGGGGAAGTGGGCGGCGAGTGCCGTCTGGCCATCCCGGGCGTCGCTGGTGCCGAGCACCAGTTCGCTGGCGGGGACGCCGTCGGCCTTCAGGGTGGGGACGAACGCCGCACCCGCTGCCAGCAGCAGCGCGCACACGATCCACGTTGCGCGGGGCCGCCTCGTGATGAATCGGCCGGCGGCGGCGTAGGGGCCGGCGTTCATCTGCGTCTCGGCGGAGCGGTCGGCGTCGAAGAGCGGACGGCGCGGCCAGAACGCAGTGCGCCCCAGCAGATACAGCATGGCGGGCAGGAGCGAGAGCGCGGCCAGCATGGCGAAGACGATGCCGATGGAGGCGACGGGGCCCAGGGATTTGTTGGATGACAGGTCGCTCAGCAACAGGCACAGGAGTCCGGCGATGACGGTGCCGCCGGAGGCCAGGATGGGCTCGAACGAACCCTTCAGTGCGGCAAACGTGGCCACGTGACGCGACTGGTGCCTTCGAAGTTCTTCCGCGTAGCGGGATGTGTAGAGAAGCGAGTAGTCGGTGGTGGCGCCGATCACGAGGATGAACAGGATGCCCTGGGTCTGGCCGTTCAGGGTCAGGATGTCCGCTTTGGCCAGCCACCAGTTCACGAGCAGGGCCACGCAGAGGGCGAACAAACTGGTGGCCAGCACCAGGAATGGCAGCAGAACGGCGCGGTAGACCAGCAGGAGGATGATGAGAACCGCGCCGAGAGCCACCAGCAGCAGGATGCCGTCGATGCCGGCGAAAGCTTCCGTCAGGTCGGCGGTGAAGCCGGCCGGTCCCGTGACGTGGGCCACCACCCCTTCCGGGAGGTCCTCGCGCAAGGTGTCTCGGATGGTGCTGACCACGTCCCCGATGTCGGAGTCCGTGGACAAGGGCACGAAGGCCTGGGCGCCCAGACCGTCTTCCGACGGGATCAGCGGCGAGGTGGCATCGACACCCTCGAGGTCAGCCAACGAGGACACCTTGTCGGTCAACGTCTGCAGTGTTGGCCCATCCAGGGCTGCGTCGGAACTGACGATCACGATGGCCGGGATCTGGCTGTCCCCGACGAAGTCGATGAACCGCGATCCCACCAGCGTGGCATCCGCATTCGCCGGCAGGAAGCTCGCCTGATCATTGCTGGAGACCTCGTCGATGCGGCCGAAGTACGGACCGCCGATGCCTGCTGCGATGAACCAGATGACCACCAGGACAGCGGGGAGCAGGACACGCAGCGCTCGTGGTGGTCTCTGCCGGCCATCCCGTCCAAGGCGGTGCGGATCGTCGACTTCCGTGGCGGTGGTGGCGGTCATCGAAGCTCCCGTGGTGTGAAAAATCGCTAGTTCAGCTAGCTGATAATTAAGCTAGGCTATCTAGCATGTCGGAGTCAATCCCCTCTTCGAAGTTCGACGGCCCGGGAAAATATGCTCCGGTCGCGAGCTCCGCGACCCATGCGCTGCGCGAGGTTCTCAACAGCTTCAATGATCTGCAGCGCCACATCGCGCACCAGTTGGATCTGGGTCTCAATGACGTGGCGGCGCTGGAGCACCTGATCCGGAATCCCGAGCTGGGCCCGGCCAGTATCGCATCCTTGCTGGGCATCACCACAGCATCAGCAACCGTCCTCGTCGACCGACTGGAGAACGCCGGCCACGTGGAGCGGCACGGGCACCCCCAGGATCGTCGACGCAAACAACTCGTCGTGACGGATCACGCTCAGGAGGAGGTGTTCCGGGCGCTGCAACCCCTCTTCGAGATGCACAGGAGCATCGACAAGGAGTACAGCGAGGCGGAGCAGGCTGTCATCGAGTCCTACCTGCAGCGGGTCAGCCAGAACTACCGACGACACGTGCAAGCCGATTCCGGCGAGGTGTTCCAGGCGCCGACCGCCACACATTGATGGCAACCCCCGCGGTCTGGGGGATCTATTCCGCGGTTCGCTGATGGCGGACGGAGTTGCCGGCCGGCCCGTGCCGCTGGTGTGATGAGGCCATGGTCCTGCTACTTTTCACCCGCGCATGGGTCGATTTGCAGCGCCAGTCCAGCGCCCTGTGTTGAGGCCTTGAGAAGGCTTCCCTCTGCTAGCCGCCCTCCTGTGCGCGGCCCCGGCCCATCTGTCTCTCCCCCCACCCGAAAAGGGATCATCATGTCTGCAACCACTCAGGTTGAGGCGCCACAATCGGCGCCCGAGAAGAAGACCAACCCACTCTCGAAATTCAGCGTCCAGATAGTCCTCGGGCTCATCGTGGGCGTCATCCTGGGCGGCATCGCCGCCGCCATGGGCAAGAACGGCGTCGGTGAGGACGCAACGCCCAACTGGCTTGCCGCCACTCTCACGCAGGTCGGCAGCTCCTACGTGGGGCTGCTGAAGCTGCTGGTGGTTCCGCTGGTGATCACCGCTGTCATCTCCTCCATCGCCCGTCTGCGTGAAGTGACCAATGCTGCACGGCTGGCGCTGCAGACGCTGCTCTGGTTCGCCATCACCGCGTTCATCTCGGTTCTCGTGGGGATCGCCGTCGGTATCGTCACCCGTCCGTGGCTGACCGGTGGAGTGACCGCTGCGGCCGAGGCCGAGCCCACCTACATGGGTTCGTGGACCGCGTTCCTCACCGGGCTCCTGCCTGACAACATCCTGGGCCTCGGCGTCCGCGTTTCCGGCTCTGTGGACGCAGGCTTCTCGGGCAGCGCGTCCATCAACGTGCTCCAGATCCTCGTGCTGTCGATCGCCTTCGGTATCGCCGCCCTCAAGGTGGGCGAGAAGGCCGACGGGTTCATCAACTTCACCGAGTCCGCACTGGCCGTGGTCCAGAAGGTTCTGTGGTGGATCATCCGCCTGGCCCCCATCGGCACGGCAGCACTCATCGGGCACGCCATCGTCAGCTATGGCTGGGCCTCACTGGCCTCTCTCGGCACCTTCACCGCCGCGTTGTACGTCGGACTGTTGATCGTGTGGGCTGTTGTCTACCCAGTGATCCTCAAGCTCAACGGCCTGCCCATTGCCGCCTTCTACCGCAACGTGTGGCCCGTCATCACCCTGGGATTCGTCACCCGCTCGTCCATGGGCGTCATGCCCGTCACGCAGCAGGTCGTGGAGCGCAACCTCGGTGTGCCGCGCTCCTATGCCAGCTTCGCCGTCCCGCTGGGCGCCACCACCAAGATGGACGGTTGCGCCGCGGTCTTCCCTGCGCTGGCTTCCATCTTCGTGGCCCAGTTCTACGGCATTGACCTCAGCATCACGCAGTACCTGCT
>JAUNVL010000131.1 GCA_030537675.1 Propionibacteriaceae bacterium
GTGTGGATCTCGTCGATGAAGAGCATGATGTCGCCGCGGGTCTTGATCTCCTTGAGCACCTTCTTGAGGCGTTCCTCGAAGTCACCGCGGTAACGGGACCCGGCCACCAGCGCACCCAGGTCCAAGGTGTAAATCTGCTTGTCACGCAGGGTTTCGGGCACATCGCCACGAACGATTGCCTGGGCGAGTCCTTCGACGACGGCGGTCTTGCCGACGCCGGGCTCACCGATCAGCACGGGGTTGTTCTTGGTGCGACGGCTCAGCACCGTCATCACGCGCTCGATTTCCTTGACGCGCCCGATGACGGGGTCCAACCGGTTCTCCCGGGCAGCCTGGGTCAGGTTGCGACCGAACTGGTCAAGCACCTGCGACGAGGACTTCTCCGGACCTGTCTCCGGGGCGCCCGACAGCGACGCCTCCTTGCCCTGGTAACCCGAGAGCAATTGGATGACGGTGGAGCGAACGCGATTCAGGTCCGCGCCCAGCTTGAGCAGCGCCTGTGCGGCGACGCCTTCACCCTCGCGGATCAGCCCCAGCAGGATGTGCTCGGTACCGATGTAGGTGTGGTTCATCTGCAGCGCCTCGCGCAGAGACAATTCCAGCACCCTCTTGGCACGCGGGGTGAAGGGGATGTGACCGGTGGGAACCTGTTGTCCCTGACCGATGATCTCCTCCACCTGCTCGCGGACGGCCTCCAGCGAGATCCCGAGGGACTCGAGCGCCTTGGCTGCGACGCCCTCACCCTCATGGATGAGACCGAGCAGGATGTGCTCCGTGCCGATGTAGTTGTGGTTGAGCAGCTTGGCCTCGTCCTGAGCCAAAACGATGACCCGACGGGCCCGGTCAGTAAACCGTTCGAACATTTCCTTTTCCCTCCTGCAGAGTCTCGCCATGTGACAGCGGAACCCCGGCTCCCTTGCAAGCTTAACCAACCTGACCCAAGGAACCAGTGTTCCGCCGTTCACCAGTGGCGAACCTCGTCAGTGGGCCTGGTCGAAGGCGTCCCTGATCTCCTTGGGCACGCGGCCACGATCAGAGACCTCGAAGCCATGTTCGCGAGCCCACGTACGCACCGCGGAGGCATCGCCAGCACCACCTGTGGCGGGTCGACGGGCACCCTGGCGCCGCGGTGCCGGTCCGGCTTTGCGTGCCTTTTCGATGAATGGGGCCAACGCCTCGACGAGGCGATCCAGATTGGCCTCGTTCAGATCAATTTCGTAGCCCTTACCATCGAGGGCAAATGTGGCGGTCCGCTTCGCCTCGCCACCATCAATGTCGTCCAACAAGATCATCTGCACTTTCCGTGCCATGATTCATCCTTCCAGCCAGCCACCGGCATTCCCGGTGCACTTCGAAATTTGACCACAACTCATGTTGCATCAATAAGGTATCCTACTGCCTGCACGGGTTCAAATAGAGGCTATATTTTGTGAATATTGGACGATTTTCGATAGGTGGTCTCCCGCTTCCTGACCGCAAAGCACTTTCGTTGGGTGACCGCCACCCCAGCACTGCGGGAGTCATCGGGCTCGACGTGGAGTTCCGTGACGGCCTGATCACCAGCGCCGACATCCAGCCGGGCCATCTCCACCGAGCTGCGGAGAAGCTCTTCGAGGTGCGTGACTACAGATCGCTGATCATGCTCGCCGACAGGCACGACTGGCTGAGCAGCTTCTCAGGAGAACTGGTGGTCACGGGCGCCATCGAACATGCGATGGGCCTGGTCCCGCCCCCGAGGGCCACCTGGTTGCGCACGCTGCTCGCGGAGTGCGGACGGCTGCATTCCCATTTGTCGTACCTTTCGCACGTCTCCACGGGTGACACCACCACCCGGCTGTGGTCGGTGGTGGAGGGGCTGCGTGACGCCATGCAGGAGTGGAGCGGCAACAGGGTGCATCCCATGCTCAACCGCGTCGGTGGCCTGGCATTCGACATGCCGCCGCAGTGGCCGTCGATGATGGGCCGGGTATTGCGCCAGCTCGACGCGGTGGCCGCCGAGCTGCAGCAGGACCTGGAACGCCTGGAAGGACGGTTGGGCGGTCTTGCGGTCACCGATGCGGACTGCTGCATGCAGTACGGCCTGTCCGGCCCCGTGGCGCGCGCCGCAGGCCTGGAGCTGGACCTGCGCGGCGCCGGAGGCCTCGCCTATGACGACGTCTTCGTGTCCACGCCGCAGCGCGAGGGTGGCGACGCCCTGACCCGCTTCCAGGTGCTGGTGGACGAACTGACCTCCAGCCAGCAGATGGTGCAGCGTTGCCTGGACGGCGCCCCGGGCGGCGACTTCTCGGTGCGGCTGTCGCGGCGCCTGAAGGTTCCCGAGGGGGAGCACCTCAGCGAGATCGAGGCGCCCTGGGGCATGGCCAGCGCGCTGCTGGTTTCCCGTGGTGGGCAGACCCCGTGGCGCCTGGCCCTGCGCACGCCGACGTTCGCGAACGTATCGACGCTGTCGGAATTGTTGGTGGGTGCCCGGGAAAACCAGATCGCCGATGTCGTGGCCTCCATGGGCTACAGCATCGGCGATCTCGACAAATAGTTTTCAGGCCCGCAGCAGCGTCTCCTCGAACACGTCGAGCTGCACCTTGGCCAGGTCCACCATCGTGGGGTGCTCGCCCTGTGCCCACAGGTCCTCGGCGCGCGGGTCGAGCGTTGCTGTACTGCGGCGCGGCAATGGGATGACATTGGTGGCCTGCTGGTTCTCGAGCACGGCCAGACGCGCGGTGAGCGCATCGATGCGCGACTGGCGCTCGGAGATTTCTCCGCGCAGCCAGACGGAGTTGCCGCGCATGCTGCTCAGCTCGGAGTTGGCGGCTCCCAACTGACGGCGCAGCTTGGCAATCACCGACTTCAGGTTGTCGACGCGAGAGTTGAACCGATCGATCATGGCGAGGGCATCGCCGTGGTGGGCGTCGGCCTGCGACACGCGCAGCGCCACCTGCCGCCTGACCTCTTCCTGATGGTGGTGGCGTTCGCGTTCCATTTCACGCCACACCAGCCCGACGGCGATCAATGCCATGGCCACGGCCACGACTGCGCCGGCACGCACGAACCAGATGCCACCGAACAACGAGGCTACGGCGGCAAGGGTGCCGACGACGAGAATCGTCAGCGCAAGGGTTCTTTCGGTGGACTTCTTGGCAATTCGTTGACCGGGCATGAGCCGAAGGATAGGCCCTTGGGTGGGTATTCTCCGAAATCGAACGCGGCGTGTCCAGCAATGCGGCGAAACCCTCAGGCGGGATCGCCCGCAGGTGTACCGCCCTCGTCCGCGTCGTCATCCACGGAGACCATGCATGCCTTCTCCAGCGTCCATCCGGCGAAGGCCAGGAAGAGCGCCGCCACGATCGCGCCGGAGCCGTGCAGCGCCCGCGCGACCGGCTGTTCGCCGGTGAGGGCGCCGATGAACCGCCCGACGTACACGGCGTGTCCACCTGCCAGGACTGCGCCCGTCATCACCATGGACTTGGCGATGATCAGGGCCCTGACTGCCTCAAGACTCGTGAGGGTGCGGTTCTCCATCCGCTCCGGAAGTCCGTGCGCGTAGACCAGGGCACCAATCGCCATCACAGCGAGCACGGCCGGAACGCTCCACGGAACCACGGGCGGGAAGGTGTTGGTCAGGTCAAACAGGCCCAGGAGCAGGGCGGTGAGGCCCGCTCCGGCCAGCGCTGAGATGGCCACCTGACGCGACGTGGTGAGCGTCAGCTTCCTGGGTGGCGTCCCTGGTGGGTTCAAAACCGTGTGGCGGCCGTGATGACGATGTCATCGCGCCGGCGCACGCCGGAGGTGTCGACCTGCTTCACGAGGTCCGCGATGGGGCCACGTCCCTCCAGGACACCGGTGGAATCGATGTCCAGCCACGGCACCAGCACGAATGCGCGTTCGTGCGCGCGGGGATGCGGAAGTTCCAGGGCGTCCTCGCCGATGCGCTTGCCCACCATGATGATGTCGATGTCGAGCGTGCGAGGCCCGTTGACGATGCCGCGGGTGCGGCCAAAGTTGTCCTCGATGGCCAGCGCACGATCCAGCAGCGTCAGCGGCTCCAGGGTCGATTCCGCCACCACCACGAGGTTCAGGAAATCATCCTGGTGGGGGCCACCCACTGGTGTGGTCTGGTACACCGGTGACACGTCGACGATGATGACGTCCGGGGTCTCCGAGAGGAACTCCACGGCCTCGGTGAGGATCGCTGCGGAGTCGCCCTCGTTCGATCCGAGGCTGAACACCACTTTCGAGATGGGACGCAGATTGCCCAGGGTGTCCACGTCAATATCAAACGGGCCGTTCATCATGTCTGCTCCTGTGGATCGTGACCGACAGGTCGGTGAAGGTGTGCGCCACTGGCGCCTGTGGTTTGTGGACTGTGACCACCACGTCGAGAACCCGATCGAAGGCGAGGCACCGATCAGCGATGCGGCCAGCCACGGTTTCGATGAGGTTGCAGGGGTCCCCGGTGATGACGTCCACCACCTGGTCAGCGACCTCCGCGTAGTTGACTGTCATCGACAGGTCATCGGAGCGCGTGTCCAGCGGCACATGCAGCTCGACGTCAACGACGAAGGTCTGGCCGTCCCGGCGCTCCTCGGGAAAGACCCCGTGGCGGCCAGAGGCGGTCAGGCCCGTGATCGTGATTCGGTCGATGGCTGGTTTCTCCTTGGCCGTGGGTGGCGTCTACGTGTGGTTCGAGAGGCGACTGTACAGCACCCGGTCCAAGGGGTGCCCGTGACGAGATGTCAGCCGTTGTCAGGGATGAAACGAGAGCCCACGAGGATGGCGTCGCGCTGCATCGCCACTTCGTGGGTCCGCACACCCCAGATGTCGTGCTGGGCACACCAGGCGCTGATGGCTGCCGTCGCCGCGTCCCTCTCTGTGGGGCCCCGACCGTCGAGGAGGTCCCCGATGAACCGCTTGCGGGACACCCCCACCAGCACCCGGTGCCCCAGTTCGTTGAACCGTCCGAGCTCCCGCAGCAGGCTCCAATTGTGGGGGCCGAGCTTGGAGAATCCGATGCCCGGATCGAGGATGATGCGCGAGGCGTCCACGCCTGCGGCGATGGCGGCATCCCTGCGTGCCAGCAGCTCGGCGATGACCTCCCCGACGACGTCGGCGTACACCGCCTGTGACTGCATCAGGCGCGAATGGGCGCGCCAGTGCATCACCACGTAGTCCACACCCGTGGCCGCCACCACGCCCAGCATGTCCGTGTCCGCCATGCCGCCAGAGACATCGTTGATGGTGTCGGCACCTGCAGCAACGGCGGCGCGGGCGGTGGAGGCGCGCATGGTGTCCACGGAGACCCGCACACCGCGCTCCGCCAGCGCGGCGATGATGGGCAGCACCCGATGCTGTTCCGTGCGCGCGTCGACACGCTCCGCCCCGGGTCGGGTTGACTCACCACCCACGTCCACGATCGCTGCGCCCTGGGTCACGAGCGCGAGGCCGTGGGCAATTCCCGCCTCGGCGGTGGCGAGGTCACCGCCGTCGGAGAATGAGTCCGGGGTGGCATTGACCACACCCATGATGAGCGTCACGGCTCAGCGACCGACGATCAGGCTCATCGCCTCGGCACGGGTGGCGGGGTTGCGCAACATGCCTCGGACGGCACTGGTGATGGTCCGGCTGCCGCGCTTGCGGACCCCGCGCATGGTCATGCACATGTGTTCGGCCTCGATCACGACGATCACGCCGCTGGCCCCGATGTGCTCCACCAGCGCATCCGCGATCTGGCTGGTGAGTCGCTCCTGCACCTGGGGACGCCTGGCGTAGATGTCGACGAGCCTCGCCAACTTCGACAGACCCGTCACCTTGCCCTCGCTCCCGGGGATGTAGCCCACATGGGCCACGCCCGTGAACGGGAGAAGGTGGTGCTCGCAGAAGCTGACGAGTTCGACGTCGCGCACCAGGACCAGTTCCTCGTGCTTGATGTCAAAGGTGGTGGACAGCAGCTCCGCCGGGTCGACGCCGAGGCCGCTGAAGAGTTCCTCGTAGGAGCGTGCGACGCGCCCAGGGGTGTCCCTGAGACCGTCGCGGTCCGGGTCCTCCCCCACCGCCAGCAGGATCTCTCGCACGGCAGCCTCGATGCGGGCGTGGTCAACCATCAGGACCGCGGTCCCTGCGGTGGCGCCCAGGACGGCGGGTCCCAGGTGTCCGGGCCCGGGGTGGGAGGCAGGCCCACGTCACCTGGTGTGCCGCTGGCGGGCAGTTCCGGAGTGGGCACCGGCTGTCCGACGACAGGCCTGACGGGCACGGCCGGCACCTCGATGGGCGGGATGCCGGAAGGTACGCGAGAATCCGACCCCGTCCATGCAGGCCGCTTGTCGCTGCGACGCAGGGCCTTGAACACCTCGGCCACCTCGTTGCGGTTCAAGGTTTCCTTGGCGAACAACTGGCGGACGAGTTCATCCAGCACGTCACGGTTCTCCACGAGGACGTCGAAGGCCTCCTGGTGTGCGGTGTGGATCAGCTTCGCCACCTCGGAGTCGACGATGGCTGCACTGTTCTCCGAGAAGTCCTTGCTGGGCTGGGAACCCTGCATGCCCATGAACGGCTCGGAGTCCCCTCCTCCGAGCTGCACTGCGCCGACCCGCTCGCTCATGCCGTACTGCATGACCATGGCGCGGGCCACCTTGGTGGCCTTCTCGATGTCGTTCTGGGC
>JAUNVL010000132.1 GCA_030537675.1 Propionibacteriaceae bacterium
TAGTCCACCACCTCCTTCAGGAGGAAGCGGTCCATCTGTGCCTGGGGGAGGACGTAGGTGCCCTCCTCCTCGATCGGGTTCTGCGTCGCCATCACCACGAACGGGTTGGGCAGTTGGTGGCTGATCCCGCCGATGGTGGTCTGACGCTCCTGCATCGCCTCGAGCATGGCCGACTGCGTCTTCGCGCTGGAGCGGTTGATCTCGTCGAGGAGCACGAAGTGGGCGTGGACGGGGCCCAGTTCGGTACGGAATGTGGTGGTGGAGGGGTCGAAGACCTCGGTGCCGACGATGTCGCTGGGCAGCAGGTCCGGGGTGCACTGGATGCGGGCGAAGCTGGCGTCCACCGAGCGTGCCAGGGTGCTGGCCGCCAGGGTCTTGGCGAGCCCGGGCACTGATTCCACGAGGATGTGCCCGCGGCTGAGCACCGCCGCCATGAGCGCCTGGCGCAGCCGGGGCTGACCGACGACGGTGGCGTCGAAGTACGTGCTGAGCGCTTTGAGGGTCTCCTCGGCGCCCGCCATCTCGTCGCTGGCCAGCGTGTCCGTGGTGGGCTGGGTGGTCATTCGGTCTCCTCGTGGGTGGTGCTTGAAGTCCAGAGCGTGGTGAGTTGGTCGCTGCGGCTGCGTCGGTTCAGTGCAGTGGGCGCGACAGCGGGTGGTGGCGGCTCGGTGGGAGCGCCCGGGCTGTGGGTGAAGGTGCCATGCGCGGTGCGCAGCGCCCGCAGCACCGGCAGACCGATGCAGAGCACGAGCACGGCATTGACGACGGCGCGGGTGAGGTCGAAGGCCAGCGACGTGGCAAGGGTGTAGTCGATGAGGCGCTGCAAGGCCTCCAGAGGGGGCAGCCCGGGGAGGAACCCTCCCGTGGTGGCGCTGCGCTCGCCGGTCCAACCCGTGATGTTCAGAGCCAGTCCGGTGAACAGGCCCAGCGGCAGGCAGGCCAGAACCGCGAGCAACCAGGCAAGCACCGGGCGCAGTCGACGCAGCAGCCCACCAGCGGCCCCCCACGCTCCCCACACCAGAATCTGTCCCACCAGAGGTGTGTCCACCAACCCGAGGGCGACGGACGATGTCAGGGAGGCGAGTGCGCCTGTCAGGAACCCGGCCGGGGCACCCAGTGCGGCGCCGGCGAGCAGCGGTAGGGCGTAGACGGGTTCGATCCCGCTGCCACCGGGGGAGAGCACCAACCTGATCACCACGTCAGCCACGACCACCAGGACCACTGGCCCGAAGATGGCGGCGCGGCGTCCGGCGTCGAGCCACATGGATGTTGCCAGCACGGCCAACAGACCCAGGAGGGCCGCCAGCAGGAACGGGGTCTCGGCCTCCAGGGCATCGCGACCGGGCGCGGTGAAGGAGGACCAGATGGGCCAGCCCAGCCAGCCGAGTCCGAGGATGCCCAGCGTGAGCAGCGCGACGTGGGAGCGCCAGAGAAGCATCAGGCGTTGCATTCCGCCACCTCTACCCGGGTGGAGGTCAGGACGTCGGTGAGCCTCAGGTAACGGGTGGAACCCACGGCGCGGGAGACCAGCGGCCGGGTGGGCAGGAGTTCCATGACCGCTCCGGGTGAGCCGTCGGCGGCCACGTGGTTCTCGCTGATCACGATGAGCCGGTGGCAGGCACGGACGAGGAATTCGATGTCTCGGCTCGTCACCACGCGGGTTCCGGCCGGTCGACGACGAAGATCCTCGGACAGCGTGTGGCGGTCGCGGGGGTCGAGGCCGGCCTGCGGGTGCGACAGCCAGAGGGGAGTGGTGGGGCCAGCGGCCAGCGCGGAGCGGAAGGCGGCGAAGTCACCGGGGCTGAGGTCCACCAGGAGAGTTCCCGGGCGCAGCATCGGGAGGCGGGCCAGAACCGAACCCGCAGCAAGCTGATGGCGTTTCTCCCACGTGCGGGCCGCGGCGCCCACGCGCAGGGTCTCGGGAAGTTGGCTGGGGATGATGTCCCCGCCCGGCAACAGGTGCAGGAGGCGACGAGCGAGTGCCTCCGGACGTCCGTCCACGTCGATGATCCCGACGCACTCCCCATGCCGGATCTCGATGGGCGCCCCAGTGAGGCCGAGGGCCTCGGCGTCGATGATGGTGCCGGCCCCCGACGCTGCGGTGCCATCTGAGGAACGCTCCGGGAACAGTGGGAGCGTGATCCGCAGCATCTCCATCGTTTCCAGCGTGTGCCGCGGGGTGCGGCAGTCGGCGGGCGGAAGTCCGAGCGCCCGGGCCAGGGTGAGGAGGGTTGGCTCCGGCAGGGTGGAGGGCTGCCACTGCCATGGCCGGGTCGACGAGGCCACGTTGCCGTCGGTGAGCTCCACCACCACGTCCGCATGTTCCCAAACGGCATCCAGGTCATGCTCAGCCCACACCACGGTCGCTCCCGCGCGGGCTCTGCGACGCAGCAGGCTGCAGAAACGGTCCCGCGTGGCTGCGTCGGCGGCGCCCAGCACGCGGTCCACCAGAATGAGTGATGGTGCGTCAGCGCCCGGTTCCGGCATCAGTGCGGCGCAGTGCAGGCGCAGGCGCAGGTCAATGGGCAGCGACGTCAGCCGTCGATCCAGGTGCTGGAGCAGTCCCAGTTCCGCGGCGGCCGCCACGCCACCGGTCAGGATCCGCAGGCAGTCGGCCACCGTCCCGCCGGGAAGGGCGGTGTCGGAGATCCACAGCGCGGTTCCGGTCAACTCCTCGGACGTGGCGCCGTCGATGCGGCGTCGCCCCAACGTGGCCGTGCCCGTGAGCCGAGTCCCGGGGGGCAGCGTGCCTGAGAGTGCCCGGACCACGGTGGCGCCACCCGATCCGGAGCGTCCCACCAGTGCGGTGATGTTCCCGCTCTCGGCGGTCAGATCGATGCTGTGCAGCACGTGGCCGGCGCGCGGGGTCCAGCAGTGGAATCCCTTGAGCTCAAGCATGGACGGGCACCGCCTTCCGTTTGATCCTGCGGCCACCGAGGCCGACGGCCAGGGGCAGGAGGATGGCAGCGGCGGCCAGCGCCCACGGAAGGTCGGGAAGGGTGTCCGGCGCGGGTGTCAGCGATCCGCTCTGGTTGAGCACATCCCGGAGAGCCCACGCGGCGGTGAGCGCCAGCGCCACCACTGCCTGGGGGACGTCGCTGACGCGCCACTGCCACAGCAGCGGCGGGGTGCCCGGCAGCGCCAGGCCCACCGCGACGGCGAGCAGCACGACGAGGGCCACGAGGTCGGTGCCGAACAGATTGTCGGTGAGAATTGCCGGCAGCCACCCGAAGGCCAGCGCCAGCACCGGGCCGGCGGTGAGTACCAGCAGGAGTCCCAGCCGAACGAGTTCCACACCGGGACGGGGCGCCGAGGCCGGGCGATCCGCCCTGGCAGTGTCCCGGGCCGCGAGGAGCAGGGAGGTGAGCCAGCCGGCGGAGGCGTTGCGGCCCCAGCCCTGCCTGGTCACGCGGTGGCGGACGTTCAGTGTCTCGACGCTCGCCTCACCCAGGCAGGCGAGCGGGTGGAGGGCGGGTGCGCCGGCACCGAGTGTGGAGCGGGACAGGGCCAGCCACCCGCGGGCACTCACGAGTTGTCCGGCCAGCCCGAACAGCAGGAGGACGGCCACGGCGCGCAGGGCACCCGTGAGCCCGTTCACCACGGAGGTGATCCCCAGCGGGCCACCGAATGTGACGCCGGGCCCCGGCGACCAGGAGGGCAGGACCAGCAGGGCGTCCGTGGCGCTTCCCTGGGGCATCACCAGCGTCAGGACGATCCAGAAGGCGGTCGCCGCGAGTCCGGCTCCCAGACTGGTGACGAGGCTGGCGCGCCGGGGACCTCCTGCCAGGAACCCGGTGACCACGAGCGCCAGCACGAGGATGAAGAGCAGCAGTGCGTTGGATGTGTTCAGTGCAATGGTGCTGCCCACCAAGAGCAGCCAGAGCCAGACGATCGGGTGGCCGTCGGTCATGTCAGACCTCCGCGACGACGCAGGCCGAGCGTTGCTCCCACGGCTGTGAGGATGAGGGTCACACCGGCCACTGCACCGGCGGCCACGACGACGGCCTGCTGTGGGTGGGTTGCGGTGAGGTTGGCGCCGGTGAGGTCCTGGCCGACCGGTGGCGGCTGGAACGGTTCGGCTGGTTGCTCGGGGCTGCCGTCGACACCGGGCGTGGCGAACCAGAGGGGTGAGATGGCGGAGTCGCTGACGTTGCGCAGACGGAACTTGTGCGGTGTGGAGGTCAGGCCACGCGGAACGGTGTAGGCGAGCGTGGAGATCTCGTCGGGACGCCCAGCGGTGGCAGGGACATTGGTGGCCTGCGTCCGGTCCGTGGCGGTGGTCTCCTGCCAGATGCCGTCGTCGTCCTCGTAGTCGACGGCGAACCGGGAGCCGGGGATGGTGCCGGTGAACTGGAGGTCGAGGGTGGCACCTGCAGGCTTCTCCGCGCCGTACCCATCGCCCAGGATGTGCGGAACGCGCGAGCCGAAGGGCACGAACTGCCCGACTGTCTCCAGCGTGTCCCTGCTGTCCTGCATTCCGCCGACGCTGACGAGCGCCCAGCCGCCGGAATCGCCCACGGTCGCCAGCGTGGGGATGGCGACCTCGGTGTGCGCGACGCCTGATGAGTTGGTGATGACTTCTGCCTCGCTGCTGATGGGACGCAGCTCCGTCAGGTAGCCATCGGGCGCCACTGCGAGGTACACCACCACCTGCACACGGGCGTTGGCGTTGCCGATGACCGTGACGGGGAAGGTGGCGCCTTCGCGCAGCCAGTCGTTGGTCTCCAACGAGCAGCCGCGGGGAGAACCGGCGCACAGGGCGGCTGCCTGGGCGGGCGGGGCTGCCGCGGCGGGCTGCACAGCCCAGGGCGCGGCGATGAACAGCGCCGCGAGTGCGAGCGTCGTGATGCGGGGGATCACTCCTCCTCCACCACCGGCGGCTGGGAGGTGTGGAGGCCACGGGCGAAGGCGGTGCCCAGGCCGCCGACCACCACGAATGCGCCGGCGATGGCCGCGAGCTGCGACCACGGCGCAGGTGTGTCCTGACGATCTGCGGCTTCGCTCTGCCTGACGGCGTCCTCGCGTCCCCACACCCGGGTGGGTGGCGGGTTCGCGATGTCAGTGCCCTCGCCGGAGGGGTCGGCGGGAAGCGCGGGCTCTGTGGGCGGGGGCTCGACCGGGGCCGGGTCAATCGGCGGCGGTGGCGGTGGGGGCGGTTGCTGAACGGGAGGCGGTTGCTGGTTCACCGGCGGCTGCGGCCGGGTCGTGGGCGTGCGCGGACGGGTGGTCCGGCGTGGCTGCCGGGTGGTGCGCTGTGCGCGGGGCGTGGTGGTCCGCGCGGCCGTGGGTGTGCTCGACGTCGATGCACTGGCGGTGCGGGAAGGGCTGGCCGGAGGCGTCGACGGGGCCACGGGCGTGGGCGTCTGGATCGCGGGTTGAGTCGTCGTCTGGGTCGCGGTGGGGGTCGACGACGGGCTGGGGGACGGTGTTGCGCTGGTCGTGGGTGTCGCCGACGCACTGGGCGCGGGGGAGCTCGGGGTCTCCGTGGGCGTGGGGCTCGGCTTCACGACGGGGGGGAAGGGGTTGTCATACTTTTCGGGGTCGAACTGGGGAAAGGGGACGGGCACAAGCGGTGAATCACTGTCTTTAATCCCGGTCACCGTGATGCCCACGACGGTGTCCATACCGGCTTCGGGTATCCACTCACCTTCACCCTCCCACGTACCGCTCACGCCGTCCGCTGCGATCTTCCCGGTGGACCAGTGCCAGCCGAAGTCTGGCCCTGACGGGAGCGCCTTTCCATCGATGGACGTGACAAGCTTCGTTGTGGGATGTACCTCGTAGGGGATGCCTGCTGACGCGAGTGGATCCGTCAGGGGCGATGGATCGCCCTCCACGGGGTACTCATAGGCTCCGGGTGCCAACTGAATGCAACGGATGGTTACCGGGGGCTCGGAGCCTTCTGCGTCCGGTAGCCATCCCCAGTCGATGACCACGCTCTGGCCCTCGCCCTGCTTGCACCAACCGTCGCGCGGCGTCGGTCCGTCGGCGTGAGCATTGCCGGATGCAGCCAGCATTCCGCCAGCCGAAATGCCGACGACGGCAAGCAACGCCAGGAGGCGCCGGGGGCGGTGGGTCTGGTGCACGGGCTGCTCTCTCGTCGCGGGCTCGGCTGCGCGACCTGAGGCGATCACGCTGCGCAGGCCACGACGCAGGTTGTCGGAGGTTCTCCCAGGTATTCCGGCTCGTCCGGCGTTTCCGGCATCGCGGTTGCGGGTCAGCGCCGGATTCCCACCGGCTTCCCTCATGTGAAGGACCACGTCCGCGGGCATGCGGACGGATCTCATCATAGCTTCCGGCTTCCCTGGTGCCACAGGCCGCTCAGGTGGTCCTGCTCAGTTCGCCGGGCGTCGCCCGCACTGCCGCGCATCCGGCACCCGATCACTCTCGCATCTTGTTGAAATCAGGAGTATTTTTCCTTCCACGGACGAAACACCGTCCGTCGGGAGTCGCTGGGAGGGAGAGCATGGCCGAACACGCATCCGGGGGGACCGGGCGCCGTCGATGGTTCGGGCTGTTCTTCATCAGCCTGGGCGTCGCCCTGATCATCGTGGACTCGACGATCGTCAACGTCGCCATCCCCTCCATCATCGACGACAT
>JAUNVL010000133.1:0-1068 GCA_030537675.1 Propionibacteriaceae bacterium
CGCATGATGGCTGCCGTGCAGCCGTTCCTCTCCGGTGCCATCTCCAAGACGGTCAACCTGCCGGAGACCGCCACCGTCGAGGAGATCGAGGACGTCTACCTGCAGGGCTGGAAGTACGGTCTCAAGGCGCTCGCCGTGTACCGCGACAACTGCAAGGTGGGACAGCCCCTCTCTGACGGCGGCAAGAAGGCCGACTCCAAGGACGCCGCGACGGCGGCCGAGCCTGAGGTGCGGATCGAGTACCGCCCGAAGCGGGCCCGCCTGCCCAAGTCGCGCTCCGGACGCACCACCAGCTTCTCCGTGAGCGGCGCCGAGGGGTACATGACCTCCGGTGCCTACGACCATGGCGCGCTCGGTGAGGTGTTCCTCAAGCTCGGCAAGCAGGGCTCCACCCTGTCCGGCGTGATGGATGCGTTCTCCATCGCCGTGTCCATCGGCCTGCAGTACGGCGTGCCGCTGGAGAGCTTCGTGCAGAAGTTCACGAACCTGAAGTTCGAGCCCGCCGGCATGACCGACGACCCGGACATCCGGATCGCGCAGTCCATCATGGACTACATCTTCCGTCGCCTCGCCCTGGACTACCTCAGCTTCGACGACCGCGCCGATCTGGGCATCTACACCGCCGCGGAGCGCGCTCGCTACGTCGAGACCGGCAGCTACCTGTCGGAGGAGGACGAAGCGGGAATGACGGAGGCCGATAGCCTGCGCAACGACCAGTTCGACGACTTCCAAGTGGACGGCGCCCGTCAGCCCTCCCTCCTGGAGGCACACACCACGGCTGAGCTGATGGAGTCGCTCACGGGCCACGACATCGACGCCCCGCTCTGCATGACCTGTGGCACCAAGATGCGCCCGTCGGGTTCCTGCTACGTCTGCGAGGGCTGCGGCTCCACCAGCGGCTGCAGCTGATGAGCTGATCACCTGGGTGTGGAAGTGAGCGGGGGGTTCGACCACGGTCGAGCCCCCCGCTCGCGTCGCTCGCGTACCCCCTTCCACGGAGAGAGGCCCCAGCAGGTCGAATTCGCCCAGCGTTCCCGCCGGGATGCCCGCGAAGGCGTTGACGATGGC
>JAUNVL010000133.1:1078-6342 GCA_030537675.1 Propionibacteriaceae bacterium
GATTGAGCCACAGAGTCTGCCTTGGTGAGCCACAGGAATCAGGCAGGTTTGTGTCTGTTGAGAAGTCAGGAAAGGCCCGGAACCATCATGGTTCCGGGCCTTTGCCGTGCCCTCAGAAGTCCAGGCAGAAGCTGAAATCAGAGGACAAGTCGTGGCGGCCGCCATTGCTGGCTCGGTCGTCGACGAGAACCCCCAAGTTGTGGAGTCGACCAAGGTAGAAGTGGTGGTCCTGCCGGTCCGCGGTGGCAGAGAGTTTCCCCATGTATGAGGCGAATAGAACTCGTGCCGGTCCCTGCGTCAAGCCTTCATCATCGTCTTGGAGGGCGTCGAGCCGGGCCTGGGTCTCGCTGAGGTCTACAGCGGGGCGTAGCAGCAAGCCGGAACTGGCGGTGTGGATGACCAACCCCACCGCTGCCAAGGGGCCCGCGGCCTCTTCCACTGCTGTCTCGAGACGGTCGAGGTCCCAGCCCAGCGCTCGAGCCAGACGATCAGGATGGTGTCCCCGGACCTGAATACGACTAGCTGAGCCAACGGCTCGGCCCTCGTCTACGCGGGGACCATCCGTAAGTCTCGTCGCGACGTCCGCTCGCGCCTCGAGGTAGTGTATTCTCCGTCGATGAACCGTCGGACTCCTTGGAAGCTGCTTGCCGGAGCGTGCGTGGCAGCAGCCTGCGTCGCCGCCATCGCCTTCCCTGCAGCCGGTGAGTCTGTCGAGCCTGACGAACTCAATCAGCCTTCGGACAACGCAACGGTACAGGACGAGCCCACTGAACCCCCGATCGGCATCTCCGATTCTGAGGCCGATCCACCAACGCTTGGCGGTGCCTGGGCTGCCCCTTACGAACGAGCCGTCCCATTCATCGCTGATCATCCGAATGTATTCGCAGGTTCAATCGTTTCGGACAACAATCAGCAGATCACGATCTTCGTCGCGGACGTGAACGCCCCTGAGGTAGCGACATTGAGATCATACTTTGCGCCCTACGGGGACGACCTTCTGCTGCTCGAAGAAGTCCCCTACTCTGAATCGGAACTGCTTCAGGCGCAGAGAGTTCTCACAGACCCAACATCCCTATTGCTTGACGCGGCACGACCGGTCGCAACCGTGCCCGATGTCAGGGCCGGCACGCTGTCGATCCTCTTTGACTCCGCGGATGTCGAGATGACGGCTTCAGGCGGTTTCGTGATCAAGACCGGAGATCGCAAGGGAGAAACTCTCGACATGGCCCGCCTATCCCAGCTTGCCGGGGTTCCGCTCGACGCTTCTGTGGCCTCTCAGATCTCGGGCCGCAACGATGCGATTCACGTACCTGCCATCGTCGAGTAGTGCAGTTCTAGGACAGCGTAGGTTTCACGTCAGTCGAAGCGTGTGGTGCGACGTCGCGCGAGTGGCCACCTCCAAGTCGACCTTTCGCCGCTAGCCAGCAGCTCGCTGCCGTGACGGTTGCGATCGGCACATGAATAAGAACCACAAAGCAGTGGCGATGGCATCGGTGATTGGCCTGGCATTAGGGGTGCTCCTCTCGACACCGGCCGCGAAGGCGGATCCGGCGCCTCCTGACGATACTCATTGGGCACAGCAAGTCGAACTTGCATTTCCCGCCCCAGAACCCGAACTCGACTCTCGGCGGACAGACCAACAGAGCGCACCGGCTTGGGAAATTGCACTCCAGGACATCTCCGCCGCGATTGCGCCACATCTGGACTCGAACTTCGCAGCTATGGAGGTCACGGCAGATCAGTACGTATTGATGATTTACACCAAGGACCTCCAAGGCGATGGCGTGGAGGAGCTCCGATCCATTTTCAAGGAGTATGGCGAAGAGTACTTCGAACTGGTAGAAGTCCCATTCTCAGAAGGAGAACTACTCAAGGCTCAGGCACGAGTGACGGCAGGCGACGTGGGCGCTCTAGGCGGTGTCACCCCCGCCGCTACTGGATTTGATTATCGGAACGGGAGGATGCGACTCCAGTTCGATGTCCGTGACGTTACAAGGGTCACCTCCACTCAGATCCAGCAGGTCGGCGGGAGCGGCGACTCGGTGGATTTGGTGCAGGTAGCCAGAGAAATTGGCGTACCGGTCACGTTCTCCATTGAATCCGTACCGGATGCCACACTGGCAGATGGGAGACTCGACGATGACGCGCCGTTTACATCGGGTGGCGCTATCGTCAGCACGTGGTCAGACGGGTACGGCGGGGCTCCACACGGCAAGGTAGACACCGCTAGGTGCTCGACTGCGCTGTGTGTCAAGCATCAGGGGAGGTGGGCCATGGTCACTGCCGGACACTGCGGGAACATGAGCAATTACGCTGACAGCGGCCGGTACAGGACCGGTCACGGCCTCAGCGTGGGTTCGACCATGACCACCACGTACCCTACTAACGCCCACATCTATGGGGATTGGCAGTTGATTAGGGGTGGATCTTACGAATTGTCCGCCTTTACTGGTGCGCTGAGCTCGGGGACACAAATGAATATCCGCGGCTGGAATTATGTTGATCGTCCCATCAATAGTTACCTTTGCTCAACTGGGTCGACCACCGGCTTCAAGTGCAGGTACAAAGTTCTGTACACCAACACCTCACGAGTGTTCGGCTGGAGCAATGATCAGAACCTGTGGATCGTCCTCGGCGAGGTGACGTGCATGGCGTACCTTCCCGAGGATGATCTGAGGCAAGAAGAAGTCTGATCAAGGACCGGCGTTGGAAGCGCTGGTTCGGGAAGGTACGCCCATGCTCAAAATAGTCCACGACACGGGGGTGTCCAATGCCAACACGACCGGTGGGGCGTTGTTGGATGAGATCGCCCGAGATGGTGCCCGACAGATGCTCGCTGCAGCGTTGCGGGCGGAGGTCGACGCCTACGTCGACGCCCACCGTGGGGAGGTGGATGGGAACGGTCATCGGTTGGTGGTGCGCAACGGGTATCACGAGCCGCGTGAGGTGACCACCGCCGCCGGGGCGGTGCCGGTGCATCAGCCACGGGTCAACGACAGACGTATGGATGGGGCCGGGAAGCGGCGGCGGTTCGCCTCCTCGATCCTGCCGGAGTGGGCCAGGAAGTCCCCGCAGGTGGCAGAAGTGTTGCCGCTGTTGTATCTCCATGGTCTGTCCTCGGGTGATTTCGGGCCGGCTTTGGAGCAGTTCCTCGGCTCGGGGGCGGGGTTGTCGCCGGCGACGATCATCCGGCTGACGAAGGACTGGCAGAACGAGGCCAAGGCGTTCAACCAGCGCATGCTGTCGGGTACTGACTACGTGTATGTGTGGGTCGATGGCATCCACCTCAAGGTCCGTCTGGAGCAGGACAAGATCTGCCTGCTGGTGATGATCGGGGTCCGCTCCGACGGCACGACGGAGCTGATCGCTCTCGACGATGGCCACCGCGAATCCACGGAGTCTTGGGCCGATCTACTGCGTTCCTGCCGGCGCCGCGGCATGGGTGCCCCGGTGCTGGCCGTGGGCGACGGGACCTTGGGGTTCTGGGCTGCGTTACGGGAGGTGTTTCCCGAGACCGCCGAGCAGCGTTGCTGGTTCCACAGAATAAACAATGTCCTCAACTGTCTACCGAAGTCGGCGCAGCCGAACGCGAAGGCGATGCTGTCCGAGATCTGGAATGCCGAGGACAAGGGACACGCTAGGGCTGCTGCGGAGGCGTTTGCTGCCGAGTACGGCGCCAAGTGGCCCAAAGCTGCGGAGAAGATCGTCGGCAATCTCGACGTGTTGCTGAAGTGCTACGACTTCCCGGCCGAGCATTGGGTTCATCTGCGCACCACTAACCCGATCGAGTCGACCTTCGCCACGGTGAGACTGCGGCAGCGCGTCACCAAGGGTCCCGGGTCCAGAGCTGCTGGGGTGGCGATGGCTTTCAAACTTATCGAGTCCGCGCAGAACAGGTGGCGCGCGATCAATGCACCTCACCTCGTCGCGCTGGTACGTGCTGGTGCCCTTTTCGAGAAGGGAAAACTCATCCAACGGCACGGCGAATCACCAGGTGATCAGCTGGTCGCCTGAGGTCCTTGAACCAGACCCCTTCAGTTCTTCACTCCGGCGTGTTAGCTTCGCTCTACTGCGAGCTCAACGAGGAAGCTTCACCCTGAGGAGGGACCATGCTCCAGCAACTATGCCCCGACGCATCCACCCAGCGATCGTCGTCACGCGGGAAGGCACTCAGAATCTTTGTGGTGAGCGCGGCACTGTCCGTGGCGCTGCTTCCGCTGCTCGTGAGCGGGCCCACCGCGATGGGCGATTCCGCCCCGCCGCCCCCTGGCGTGGTACCCACGCCGGGTGGAGGTGGCCCCCCATGGCCACCAGTAGTCGATGTGTATGTCACACCGGGGTGGCACATGGTGAACGGCAGAGAGTGGAAAACAACGTGCGAATCGTATTCCCAAACCCAGCGCTGCCGCACGGACATCTTGTCGACCCAGGTCACTGAGACCAACGGCGTGTTCACCGCCACCACTGGATGGCACTTCAACACACTCACCTACGCTGGCCAGATGCCCCGGTCAGCGTGGGCCGGTAATCCGCTCGCAACAACGGGAAGCTGGACCGCATCGGATGGCCGCCGCTGGCGCACCGAATGCGACACCGACGCTACCGGTGGAAACGGCTGCCGAAGCTACATCTGGTCATCGTTCATCACCGCCCAACCCGCATCCGCAGGATGGTCCTACAAATGGACCCAGGGCTGGGTCGTCAACAACATCGTGCGCTTCCGCTGACACCCTTGAGAACTTTCCACTCCCACCGACCAAACAGGGCACCCGGAGAACCGCCTCTTCGACCCATCCATCCACAGGTCTTGACAATTCCTCGTTCGGCTGGCGGGACGGGAATCTTGTCGACCAATCTGTGACAACCGGGCAGTTGACCCTTACTGCCTCGGACCCAAACTTGGACGGATCGTACCAGTCCATTGGATTTCTTCCCGGTGACTCAGGCGGTCTTGCCTACTACGTCGATCCCGTGGTTACGGACCAAATCTGGGCAGCGGGCAACGTAACAGGCTTTGGCCCTTTCTACCCCTACCCCGGAGGCACCGCCTACCGTGCATACTACTTCACCGAGATGAGCGGCCTATACATGTTCAACTCTGGTATCACTCTCATCTGATGACCACCGAGGTGCGTTACCTGCCAGCGCCTGCGGCTGTGAGAACTGGACTGACAACCGGATGAGAACTGACAGCTGATGTCAGTTCTCACCGCGATGTCAGCGGATTCTCACTGATTTGTCAGTGGATTCGCATGGCTGAGTGA
>JAUNVL010000012.1 GCA_030537675.1 Propionibacteriaceae bacterium
GGGGTGGTGGTGTTCCACGAGCAGGTCATCATGCTGATCTCCATCGCCACCGGCTGCTCGCTGGCCCAGGGCGACGAGGTGCGCCGCGCGCTGGGCGACAAGCAGGGCCAGGAGGAGGTCAGGCAGTGGCTGTGGCCGCGCGCACAGGCAAGGGGCTACAGCGAGCCGATCATCGAGGAGTTGTGGGGCATCCTCGTGGCCTTCGCCTCCTTCGGGTTCTGCAAGGCCCACGCGGCCGCGTTCGCGCTGCCCACCTACCAGTCGGCGTGGCTGAAGCGGCACTATCCGGCGCACTTCATCTCCGGGATCCTCACCCATGACCCGGGCATGTACCCCAAGCGGTTGCTGCTGGAGGAAGCCCGACGCATGGGCATCCAGGTGCTCGGTCTGGACGTCAACCAGAGCGACGGCACCTACCACGTGGAGCGCGTGGACGGGGACGAGGAGGCGCTCAACCTGAACGGCACCGCGCTGCCACCGTCGTGGCGGCTCACGGGATGGGACAGCACCAGCACGGGGCCACCGGGTGCTTGGGTGACACCGGGTGCGGGGGAGGGGAAGCCTGCCGCACCCACACCACCATCACTGGCCGGATTGCCCGTGGCGGTCAACGGCCTGCCCACCATTTCCGGATGGGGCATCCGGCTCTCACTCGCGGACGTGAAGGGCATGGGCGAGGCGGAGATCGAGCGGATCGTCGCCGGCCAGCCGTATGCGTCCCTCAGCGACTTCTGGTCGAGGGCCGCCGTCGACCAGCCCGTGGTGGAGCGGCTCATCCTGGCCGGCGCCTTCGACAGGATCTACGGCATTGGGCGGCACGCCGCAGTCGCCCGACATGACCAGGTGACCCGCCGCGACCTGCTGCTGGCACTGGCAGACCTGCACCGCATGCGACGCGTCGAGGACCGCACCCGCTCGCGAGCGGGTGGACGCCGTCGCATCACCACGTTGCAGGGCATCGAGGATCCGGGCGCACTGGCCCGCGCCCAGAGCCAGAAAACCATCGTCCCCGCGGACCAGGCTGCGCAGGGGGCGTTCGACTTCACCGACGGCGAGGAGGCGGTGGACGTGGTGGCCACCGGCCTGCCTGAGATGGACGATGACCAGAGACTGCGCTCCGAACTGGAGATCCTGGGTCTGGACGCCAGCCAGCACATCATGGAGCGCTACCTGCCATTCCTCCGCGCCTTCGGCGCCACCAGCTCACAGCGGCTGCTGCAACAACGCAACCGCTCGGAGGTGTTCATCTGCGGGGTGAAGGTGGCCACGCAGACGCCGCCCGTGCGCTCGGGCCGGCGCGTGGTGTTCCTGACCCTCGACGACTCCACCGGCCCCAGTGATGCCACGTTCTTCGAGGACGCGCAGGGCCCGTACGCATCGACGGTGTTCAACAGTTGGATGTTGATGGTGCGCGGCGTCATCCGCCGCACGGGTCCCCGCGGCATTTCGATCCGGGCCACCGGTGCGTGGGACCTCGGGCTGCTGTACGACGCCTGGCGCAGTGCGCTGGACGTCGGAGCCACCGCAGACGAGGCACTGGCGGCGGCCCGGGAGATCGTCGAGGCCGAACCCATTGGTTTCGGTCCCGTGGGGGAGTGGATCCCGGATGACTGGGGTGCCAATGGCGAGCAGGAGCGGCGGGAGGCCAGAGCAGCCATGCGGAAGGCGTCGGGCGAAGAGGCGGAGGAGCCCGTGCCCGAAGGCTTCGAGCCGCCACCGGATCCCCAGGAACACACCCGGGCGGGCGGTATGGGGCGCAGGCGCGTGCTGGTGCACGCCAGCGGGTTCGAGCAGTCGCCCTACGCCGACATCAAGCCACAGGGCACCAGTGCCGCCGAGGCGCCACGCAAGCTGTGGCACTCCAGCCCCGGAAGTTCAGGAAGGTGATGACAACCCGGTATGAAGACGATCCTGCATGTGGACATGGACGCGTTCTACGCCTCCGTGGAGATGGCCCGTGACCCATCACTGACGCACGTCCCCATGTTCGTGGGTGGTGCCGCGCGTGGTGTGGTGCTCTCCGCCAACTACCCGGCCCGCGTCTACGGCATCAGTGGAGGCATGCCGTCCACCCGTGCCCGGCGACTGTGCCCGCACGTGGCGGTGGTGCACCCGGACTTCGACCACTACCAGGAGGTGTCCAAGGCCGTGACGGAAGTGTTCGACACCCTCACGGACAAGGTGGAGATGGCCTCCATCGACGAGGCATTCATCGACCTGACCAGCGCCCTGCGGCGGCTCGGTGGCGATGCGGCCGCGGTCGCGGAGGGTGTGCGGGCCCAGGTGATGGACGAGCAGAAGATCCCCTGCTCCATCGGTATCGGGCCCAGCAAGTTCATTGCGAAACTCGCCTCCAAGGAGGCGAAGCCCGATGGGTTGAAGGTGGTGCGTCCCGACGACGTGATCTCGTTCCTGCACCCGTTGCCCGTCGATGCCATCTGGGGGGTGGGGGAGGTGACGGCCGAGAAGCTGCGGCGGCTGGGGCTGATGAGTGTGCGCGACATCGCCAATACGCCACGCTCCACGCTGCAGCGGGCGCTGGGAGACGGGCAGGGCGGAATGTTGTTCGACCTCGCATGGGGTCAGGACGACAGGTCGGTGCTGTCCCGCGAACCCGCCGAGCGCAGCATCGGATCCCAGGAGACCTTCGGACGTGACACCGACGACGAGGAGGTGGTGGCCACCGAGATCCTGCGGATGGCGGCGCGGACGGCGTCCCGGATGCGGGCCCAGTCCATGGTGGGGCGGGTGGTGACGCTGTCGCTCCGGTTTGCTGACTTCACCACGATCACGCGCACCGGCACCCTCAAGGCACCCACGGACCTGACCGGTGACATCCATGCCGAGGCCATGCGGCTGTGGCGCAAACTGCACCTGCAACGCGCCCGTATCAGGCGGGTGGGGGTACGGGTGGAGAAGTTGGCGGACAAGGACGACACGTACATGCAGCCTGCCCTGGATGAACCCAGCCATGGATGGGAGCAGGCTGAACGCGCCGTCGACCTTGCAGTGCTGCGGTTCGGGCCCGCAGCAGTGCAACGCGCCCGCTTGACCAAGCGCGTCGGACGTACCCCGGTGGGGTGAGACCTAGAGGTCGCCACCCTCCTGGCGCTTGCGCCAACGCTCCTCGAGCTTCTCCATGAAGTCCTGGCTGGCGGGCTTGGGCGGGGGCGGCGGTGGTGAGGTGCGGCCTGCCGGCTGCCCCTCAACGCGCTGCCATGAGCTCACCCCGATGATGGTCGCGGCGAGCATCACCACGAACCCCACGATGCTGACGGCAGGGTGAATCTGTACCCCTGCCACCAGGAGCAACAGTCCGAGAACAAATCCCACACCCGCCAACGTGGCGCGTCGACGGTGGATGCGAACCCCACCAGCCCCGCTCAGCGTTTGGGCGAATTTGGGGTCCTCGGCCATGAGGGACGCCTCGAGCTGTTCCAACAGCTTGCGTTCCTGTTCTGAAAGGGCCATACCGATCTCCCTCGCCTCGATCCGGCTGATGCACTTGATTGTATGTCCGGTTCACGCTTCACGGAAGCCATCACCCCACCCGCATGCGCGAAGGCAGCAATGATGATGGCAGAAGCAGTGCTTGCGCCTGCTTGTCGCCGGGCTGATTCCGGAGCAGATCGCGCCGGAAATCCTTCACAAGGGACGCCAGATCCGCCGTGTCCGCGCCGTCCCGGGCGTAGCGGGCACGCTGGACCGTGCCAGCCACCACTGCCAGCTGTGAGGCGGTGGCAGGCTCCAGATGTTTGGTGAGTTCCTCCACGGCCAGCTCCGGCGACGATCCGCTCCACGGCAGGCCGATGTCCATGAAGAGGGCCTGCACCTCGCGCCACGCACCCTCTGCCATGGCGGCTGGCTCCTGACCGGAGCGGAGCCGCCACTGCCGCAGGACGGTGCGGCTGGCGATGGGAAGGGCCAACAGCACGGCAACCCCCAGCAACAACAACCAGCCCGCGAGGTTTGCATTGTCGGAGGATTCCGTCGATGGGGTCGGCGACACGGTCGGCTCATCCGTGGGTTCCACGGGGATGGTGGGGGGTGCACTGGGTGCCGCCGGGCTGACGCTCCCCGATGCCGTCGGGGCCGAGGTGGGCTCGATGTCGGGATCGGTGTATCCGGGCGGCCCTGCGACGGACTTCGTCGGCTCGAACGGAACCCATCCCAGGTCCTCGAAGTACAGCTCCGGCCACGAGTGCATGTTGTGGGTGGTGACCACCCACTCGTCACCGTCGCGCGTGCCGGGGGTGAAGCCAATGGCCATGCGAGCGGGGATGCCCTGCAGGCGGGCCATCGTGATCATGCCGGCGGCGAAGTGGATGCAGTAGCCCGAGCGGTCCACCAGCAGGAAGTCGCTGATGTCGTCCATGCCTGCGGTGTCCGGGGCGCTCAGGCTGTAGGCGAACTCCTCGGAGCGCAGGAAGCTCTGGATGGCCAGCGCCTTCTGCCCGTCGGTGGTCGCGTCGGCCGTGACCGTCTCCGTCAGGGTCACGACGTCGGCATCGAGGCCTTCAGGAACGATGAGGGCCTCGTCGCCGGGCGGATTCGTGCCAGCCGTCGCCGCTTCGATTTCCTCCCGGCTCGGCTCGGGCACGGTGGAGGAGACCTCGTACTCCAGACCAGCGGTCTGCTCGGTGCGGTTGTTCCCAGTGGCCACGATGCTCATGGTGTTGCGTTCGAACGCCCAGCTGCCGTCGGCGCTGAAACGGTCGACGGCGAACGGTGCGGGAAGGTATTCCGAGGGCATCAACATGCGGACGGTGGTGTCGACGCGCCGTCCCGGGGCCGTATAGGCAGAGCTCAGCCCAGTGGTCGACAGCTGCATGGCCGTGAGCTGTGCACCGGTGGTGCTCAGCCGCGTCAACGCAACGGTTCTCAGGTAGACGGGTGTCTCGGAGTCGGTGCTGTAGCGCAGCACCTCCTGCTCCGCCGGGCGACGCAGGTTCTCGTTCAGCGTGATCTTGGGGTCGGAGAGTTCGATGGGCGCGTTGCCACCGGTCTGCAGCCATGGCTGCTTCTCCCCGAGTGGGACGAGGTTCGTGAGCACGGGTGTGACGACGACGGCCACCAGCAGCATCACCAGAGCAATCGCCAGACGTGACGGTTCGAACCACCGCTGGCTGCGATTGACGCCGGGCAGGTGCGTGCTCACCACAAGGATGAGCGAATATCCGAGGGCGATCGCTGCAAAGGCCGGCCACTCCAGGTCGGTGGGCAGGGTCAGGGCGCTCACGCCGTAGAGGACTCCCAGCGGCGCGAGTGCCCAAGCCGGTTGTTCCAACAGATTGACCAGCACCTCGATGGCCACCACCACGAGGGCGAGGATGCACAACAGCAACCACACCAGCCCCGCGTCCGTGGGCAGGGGTGTGCCGCTGTTGCGCACGACGGACGTGCCCAACTGGCCCAGCAGGTAGAGCGGCTGGTACCACGGGCTGTCCGGATCGGCCGGCGTGGGCGCCTGCCGCAATCCCAGCCACAACAGCAGGAGGGCCATGCCGAGGCTTTGGCCCACCAGCGTCACGATGCGGGGCAGGTTCAGCAGCACTCCGAGCGTGCCGAGTACTGCCGCGACCCCCACCACCGCCGGGATCCACGTGGCATAGCTGGTGTCCGCGAACATGGGGCGCAGGGTCCACGCGGTCAGCCACACGGCGATCGCGATGGCGGGGGAGTTCAGTGCACTGTGGTTGAACCTCATGCTGCCTCCACGCGTGCCATCAGGCGGTCCCACGCCTCGACGACGGATTCATCGGGCTGGTGGTGGTGCAGGATCCAGCCGGAAGCAGTGAGGAGGCGGCAGGCCGCGCGGTGGTCGTCGGAGCGTGTCCCATCGATGCCCCAGGTGCGCGCATCGGGGACCAGGGCTGAGGCCTGCTGCATCCGGTTGCCGACGGCGGTGAGTGCCGCGGCGTCGGTGGCGCCCAACAGTCCGAGGACCGCGATGATCGACTGCGAGCTGCCGATGGAGTCGGAGTGGGAGAGTCCGCTGCTGATGGACGAGCGTCCGGAATCCGACAGATCCACCATGGCGCCCAGCATGCGGTTGTCCGCGGAGACGCTGTCCGCGTGGACGGGGGAGAAGATCTCGGTCTCTGCGGACACGATGGTGACCCGGCACCGTGACGACATCAGCGTGGACGCGATGGAGGCGACGGCGGAGATGGACCATTCGAAGCCGCCGTCGGGCCCGGAACCCATGTGGGCCGCGCCCCGGTTGTCCACGACCAGCGTGACCGAGGGGTCCCAGGGCTGCTCCTCGACCCGGACCATGAGTTCGTCCTGCTTGGCGGTCATGCGCCAGTGGACGCGGCGCAGATCGTCCCCCTGGCGGTGTTCCCGGACGAGGACGTCGTCCTGGCCCGAGAGCCCGATGCGCTGGGGCGTGGTGTCCCCGGTCGACCCTGCACCAATCAGACGGCGTGGCTTCGCGAGGGGGAACATGCGTGGGGTGACGCGCAGCGTTGCAGCATTGCCCGGCACCTGCCAGGCGCACTTCGCCAGGCCGAACGGGTCGTTGTGGATGACGTCGAGCGGCCCGAGCTCGAAGTGCCCCCGGTGGTCGGCCCTCACTTCGTAGCCGACGCTCTGACTCCACCGGCCTGCGCCGTGTGCCAGGGCGAAGCGTGCGGCTGCACCCAGCGCGCCCGGGCAGGTGTCGCGGAACTCGCACGCGGAGAAGGACGCCCACTTCGAGTTCTCGATGCGCAGCTCGGCCCGTGGGTGTTCTCCCAGCGGCACCTGCTGTGGTTGGACGCTGCGCGTGACACTCAGCGTGGGGCGCAGGAGGAAGGCAGCGGCCATCCCCGCCAGGGGGAGCAGGACGAGGAGAAAACCCAGCCACACGATGTCGGGTTCGCCCACGAGGGCCGCGGCGACGACGACGCCGATCCCGACGACAACCATCGCCGAGCCCCTCCCAGTGAGCCTCACGCTACGGGTGGACAACAGATCAGTTCCGGTTCGGGCGGGGCACCTGGGCGACGACCCCGGCCACCACCTGTTCGCTGCTGCGACGCGCCACCTGGGCGTCGACGGTCAGGAGGACCCGGTGGGACAACACGGTGGTGGCGAGCTGGGCAACATCCTCGGGAATCACGTAGTCCCGGCCAGCCAGAGCCGCCTCGACCCGCGCCGCACGCATGAGGTGCAACGAGGCCCTGGGGCTGGCACCCAGCCTGAGGTCGGGAGAGACGCGAGTGGCCTCCACGAGGGTGACGATGTAGTCGTTGATGATGGGCGCCACGTACACCTGGCGGATGGTGGCGACGGATCGTGCAATGAAGTCCACGTCGGTGACGGGGGTCACGCTCGCCAACTGGTCGCCGTTGGCCTGCGCGGTGAGCATGGCCACCTCCGAGGCCCGGGCCGGGTAGCCCATCTGGATGCGCGCCATGAAGCGGTCCCGCTGGGCTTCGGGCAGCGGGTAGGTGCCCTCCATCTCGATCGGGTTCTGCGTGGCGATCACCATGAAGGGCTGGGGGAGTGGGTAGGTGTGGCCGTCCACCGACACCTGGGACTCGGCCATGGCCTCCAGCAGCGCTGACTGCGTCTTGGGGGAGGCGCGGTTGATCTCGTCGCCGACCACGATGTTGGCGAAGATGCCGCCGGGCTTGAACTCGAATTCGCGGCTGGTCTGGTTGAAGACGGAGACCCCGGTGACATCGCTGGGGAGCAGGTCGGGCGTGAACTGGATCCGCTTGGCCACACCGGAGATGGAGCGGGCCAGCGCCTTGGCAAGAGCAGTCTTGCCCACCCCCGGGACGTCCTCGATCAGCAGGTGGCCCTCGGCGAACAGCACGACGATCGCCGTGTGGATCTGGCGCGGTTTGCCCTCCAGCACCTTGGCGATCGACTGGGCCACCGAGGTGGCGACGTTGGCCACTTCGGCCAGGGACGGGGTGGCGGTGTTGTCCACGCGTGGCTCCTCTGCAAGCTCCGAGCGCCAGGGCGACGCACTCCCCAGCAGCGTAGTTGCATCCCTGCGGCCACGACGACTCGTTGGGAACCAAGTTTGGATGTGACACGTCGTTTTCGGAATCAAAGTGGAGGGAAGTGGGGTATCGTGGAGCGAAATGGAGGGCCGTGGGGGCTCAGGGTCGACCAAGGAGGTGATGGCGCGTGTTGATGGGGACGTACACCCCGAAGCTGGATGACAAGGGGCGCCTGATCCTCCCGGCGCGATTCCGGGACGTTTTCGATGGCGGACTCGTGGTGGCCAGAACCCAGGAGCGGGCACTGGCGATCTACCCGCAGGAGACATTCGAGCAATTGATGACCCCGTACAGCTCCGCTCCGAACACCTTGAAGCAGATCCGCGACTACCAGCGAATGATGGCAGCGGGTGCGAGTTTCGAGATCCCCGACAAGCAGGGCCGCATCACCATTCCCCCCATGCTGCGAACCTACGCCGGGCTGGATCGCGACGTCGTCGTGATCGGTGCGTTTGATCGCGCCGAGATCTGGGACGCCACCCAGTGGCACAACTACTCGGAACAGGCCGAAGCCGGTTTTGCAGACATGAACGAGCAATTGCTGCCCCCGCCGGTGGGGTGAGCGACCCCTGGTCGGCGGTTCCCGGCCGGAATGCGGCCCTGACATCACTTCCCCGGTGTCAGGTCCACGTACCGGAAGGGAACCACTCATCAGGGGCGAAGGAGAATCCTGCAGGGGTGACGATGCCCCGGTGGGCGATGAGGATGGAAAGAGGGGTCGAGATGCAGTCGTTTTCGGACGTGCACGATCCGGTCATGTGTGACCGGATCGTTGAACTGTTGCGTCCTGCACTCACCCGTCCCGGCGCCATCTACGTGGACGCCACCCTCGGTTTGGCGGGCCACGCTCGAGCCATTCTCGAGGCGTTCCCGGAAGCCAGCCTCATCGGCATCGACCGCGACCTCGACGCCCACGAAGTGGCCACGCAACGCCTTGGCGCGCTGGCGGAGCGGGCGACACTCGTCCATGCCGTGTACGACGAATTACCCGAGATCCTCGAGGACCTCGGGATCAGCCATGTCGACGCCATCCTCATGGATCTGGGGCTCTCATCGCTCCAGATCGACCGCACCGAACGTGGCTTCGCCTACAGCGTCGATTCCCCGCTGGACATGCGGATGGACGCGGTCGACGGCCCCACCGCAGCCGATGTGCTCAACACGTATGAGCCCGGTCACCTGGTACGTATCCTCAGACGATTCGGCGAGGAACGCTTCGCGGACCGGATCGTGCGATCTGTCGTGGCTGAGCGCGCCGTTGAACCCTTCACCCGATCCGGCAGGCTCGTCGACGTGATCTCCGCCGCCATCCCCGCAGCCGCACGATATTCAGGCGGTCATCCTGCCAAAAGAACCTTCCAGGCGTTGCGGATCGAGGTCAACCGGGAACTCGAAGCGCTGGAGGGTGCGGTGCCCGCCGCGCTGAGCGCACTGGGGGTCGGCGGTCGACTGGCGGTGTTGTCCTACCATTCGCTGGAGGACCGTTTGGTGAAACACGCGTTCGCAGCACTTGCCACCGACCGGGCACCACGTAACATGCCGGTGGTTCCGCACCACCTGACCGCTGAACTACGCCTCATCACCAAGGGGGCGGAACGACCCGAGGACGATGAAGTGGCATCGAATCCAAGGGCCGCATCCGCCCGGCTACGAGTTGCAGAACGAACGAGGGAAACATCATGAGCGCACAGGTCTCGTTCTCTTCCATTGAGCACGAGAAGGCACGTCCGAGACTGACTTTGGTCCCGCAGATGCGCTCGACCATCTCCACCGTCGGTTTCGCGTTGATCATCATGACCCTCGTGGCACTGGGGATGGGCGTCGTGATGGTGGTCACCACCTCAGTGGCGGCCCAGTCCAAGGAACTTTCGACCCTTCGCGTCGAGGCGACGCAACTCGATTACCGGGCCGCCGCCCTCACCACCGAACTGCAGAGAACCTCCAGCACCGCCATGCTGGCCTTCAGGGCTTCCGAGCTTGGCATGGCGCCCAACACGCACCCGGCGTTCATCCGCCTCTCCGACGGCGCGATTCTCGGTGATCCCCAGAAGGTGACCGGGAACGAGGCCCCGTACCTGACGCGTCCGCCGAAGACGCCGGCTGTCAGCTCACTGGGAGCGGGCGACGCAGCGGTTCAGCAGAGTCTTCCCGTGGCAGCGGGAACCGACCAGTGAGCGGGGCCACTCAGCATCCTTCTGCGCGCAAGTATCGACGCAGCTGGCAGCTCCCACTGGGCCGCTCGGCACTGCGCATCCGCGTGTTCATGGTGGTGGTGGCCATGTTGGTGGTGGTGTGCGTCGGCCGGGCGTTCCAGCTGCAGGCCATCGACGCGGAGGCGTTCGCGGACCAGGCAGCCAGCAAGATGCAGTTCACCCGCGAACTCCCAGCGACCCGCGGCACGATCACCGACCGCAACGGGGTGGTGCTGGCGGCAACCGAGCCAGCCATGATGATCACTGTGGATCCGGACATGGTCCTGACCAACGGTGCCGACAAGCGCTACCCGATGAGCGACAGGAAGAAGGCCGAGGCCGAGGCTGCCCCGGCCGCCGTCGACGAGATCCTCACCCGCCACCTCGGCGGCAAGCCGGGTACTTTCCTGCCCGTCTTCGACAGGTTGAAGGCTGACGGGTCACGTTCACGCTACGAGGTCATCGAGCGTCGGGTCCCCGCCCAGACGTGGGTCGAGATCCAGAACGACATGCAGCGCGGGATGGATGGCGACTACAAACAGCCGTGGCATGGACTCTTCGCCCAGTCGGATCCCATTCGCACCTATCCCAACCGCACGCTCGCGAGCAACGTGCTGGGCTTCGTCAACGGTGATGGGCTGGGCGTCGCAGGGCTTGAGGGCGCACTGCAGGACGAACTGGACGGTGAATCCGGTAAGAGCGTCTACGACTCGTCACGCTATGGTCGCATTCCTCTGGGCACCAACGTCCTGACCCCGCCGGTCAACGGCGTCAACTACGAACTGACCCTTGACAGCGACCTGCAGTGGGTGGCGGAGCAGGCGCTGGCGGGCGGCATGGAGGACGCAGGCGCCACGACGGGCATGGCGCTCGTCATGAACGTGCACACGGGCGAACTGCTCGCGCTGGCCAACGGGCCCTCCTTTGATTCCAGCTCGCCCGGCTCTGCAGAAAGCAGTGACCTCGGCAACCGCGCCGTCACCGACGCCTACGAGCCGGGGTCGGTGCAGAAGGTGCTGACCATGGCGGCGCTGGCCGACGCGAAGCTCGTGACCCCGGACACCGAAGTGGTCATCCCGCCAGAGATCGCCTCCGGCGGTCGCATGGTCCGCGACGCATTCAGCCATGGCACCATCAACCTGACCGCACGTGGGGTGATCGCCCAGTCCTCCAACATCGGCACCATCCAGTTGAGTCGACTCATGCCCAAGGACCGGCTCAGCGCCTACCTCACCGAGTTCGGTCTGGGGAGCAAACCGGGAAGCGGGCTGCCGGGCGAAACCTCCGGAACCGTACCGGGCGGCGACATGGCCGATTACACCCGGGACCAGATCTCGTTCGGCCAGGGCCTGTCCGTGTCCGCCGTGCAAATGTCTGCCGCCGTCGCGGCCGCCGTCAATGGGGGCGTCTACCACCAGCCGACCATCATCAAGTCGGCCGTACGTGCGGACGGCACTCCATTCGAACTACCGGAGCCAGCGCAGCGCAGGGTCGTCTCCGAGGAGGCGTCCACAGCTGTCGTGGAAATGATGGAGTCTGTCGTTTCGCAGGTGGGCAACGGCACCAGAGCCATCCCTGGCTACCGCACCGCCGGCAAGTCGGGCACGTCGCAGCGCTTCGACCCGACGTGCAAGTGCTACGACGGCTACACCGCTTCCTTCGTTGGTGTCGCCCCGGCGGAGGACCCGCAACTGCTGGTCTACGTCGTGCTGGACGAGCCGACGAACGGCAATCTCGGCAGCAAGTTGGCACTGCCCGTGGTGAACGACATCCTGCAGGCTGCCCTGCCCCGGTACAACGTCCTGCCGTCCACCACGCCCGCGCCGGAAAAGCCGCTCACGTTTGGTGAATGACATGACAGCCCTGCGCCCATCGCATCCCCACCCCGCCCCGCTGACCGAACTGGTCGCGGGGCTCGGCCTGTCCGGCGACACTGACTCGGAAACACTCATCCATGACATCACGCTGGATTCCCGAGACGCTGTCCCGGGCTCACTGTGGGTGGCGCTGCCGGGCAGGGGTGCCCACGGTGCGTCGTACGCCGGTCCTGCCCTGCGCTGTGGCGTCTCTGCCATCCTGACCGACCGCGACGGCGCTGCAGTCCTGGGGGACGTGGGCGTTCCGGTCTGCATCTCGGATGTGCTTCGGAAAGACATGGGCGAGGTCGCGGCAAGAGTTTTCGGGCATCCGGCCGGGAAGATGCTGACGATGGGTGTCACCGGCACCAACGGCAAGACCACCACGGTGGCGCTGCTGGAAGCTGCCCTGGCAAGCGCAGGGCGGCGCATCGGCACCATCGGCACCATCGGCTTCAGGCTTGACGGTGAGAATCTTCCCTCTGCCCGCTCGACGGTGACCACGCCGGAATCGCCGGACCTGCAGGCACTGCTGGCCGTGATGGCGGAGCGCGGCGCCGACACCGTTGCCCTGGAGGTTTCCAGCCATGCCATGGTCCTGGAGCGGGTCACCGGCACGGTGCTGGACGTTTCCGGCTTCCTCAACCTCGGCATGGACCACATGGACTTCCACGGGGACCAGGAGAACTACTTCGAGGCCAAGGCCGGATTGTTCACACCCGAGCACACCCGTGCCGCGGTCTGCTGGGTGGATGACGAGCATGGCGCCAGGATCGCTGAACGTGCACGCAGGGCAGGACTCCGCGTGGTGACGGTGGGCAGCAGCGACGACGTGGACGTGCAACTCATCGACTGGCAACCCGTGAAGCCGTTGGGCGGGCGTGCCAGCATCCGTCTGCACGGCCGCCCCGTCGCTCTGGAGATTGCCCTGCCCGGCAGGCACAACATGATCGACGCCACGCTGGCGCTGGCCATGGCGGAGTGCGTCGGTGTCCCCGTCGACGATGCGCTCGTGGGGCTGCGCAGCGCCCAGGTACCGGGCCGGATGCAGCTGCTGGAGCTGACATCGGATGCACCTTCCGTCATCATCGACTTCGCCCACACACCGCAGGCTGTTGCGGCGTCACTGGACGCACTGGCGCAGTCGTTCGAGCACGTCATCACGGTGCTGGGCTGCGGCGGCGACCGGGACCGCGAGAAGCGCCCCCGGATGGGGCTGGCTGCCGCCGAGCGGTCCGACCTGCTGGTGGTCACGGATGACAATCCGCGCACGGAGGACCCGGCGACGATCCGCCGTGCGATGCTCTCAGGGATCACCTCGGCACGTGGCGAGGTGGTGGAGGTCGCTGGGCGACGCCGCGCCATCGAGCATGCTCTCACGGTGGCCACCGCCGATAGTGTGGTGGCGATTCTCGGCAAGGGTCACGAGCATGGACAGCAGATCGGGCATGACGTGATTGACTTTGACGACGGCGTTGAAGCGCGCCGTGCATGGTTCACGATCACGGAAGGACGCCCTCGATGAGACCTCGCATGCTCTCGGAACTGGTGGGGCTGATGAGCCCGTCACCCTCGGAGGTCTTCGGCGACGACGTCCTCGTGGGCCCCGACGTGGTCCTGGACAACCGCTCCGCCACGCCCGGCGCAGTCTTCGTCGCCCTCCCCGGTGAACGCGTCGACGGCCATGACTTTGCGCCCCAAGCCGTCTCGGCCGGCGCGGCAGCGGTCCTCGGGAACCACTCCACGGACACCGACGTCCCCCACCTCCTCGTCTCCGACACCGTCGCCGGGCTCTCGGCCCTGGCACGCGGACTCGTGGCCGAGGCGAGGGCGCGCGGCATGGTGAGTGTGGGAATCACGGGATCCTCCGGCAAGACCAGCACCAAGGACCTCATCGCCCAGATACTGGAGCGCGCAGGCACCACCGTGGCGCCGGTGGGCAGCCAGAACAACGAGATCGGGGTGCCGTTGACGGCATGCCGGATCGATGACGACACCATGTTTCTCGTCAGTGAGATGGGTGCCCGTGGCATCGGCCACATCGCCTGGCTCACCTCGCTCGTCCCGCTGGACGTGGCCGTCGTCCTCAACGTGGGCTCCGCGCACGTCGGCGAATTCGGTGGGCTGGAGCAGACTGCCATGGCCAAGGGTGAGCTCGTCGAGGCGCTGGGGGAGGGCGGCTGGGCCGTGCTCAACGGTGACGACGAGGCAATCACCCCCATGAGCACCCGCACCCGGGCGCGTCTCGCCTGGTTCGGCGAGGGCGAGCTGCCCGAGGGAGACCTGCACGTGCACGCCCGGCATGTGAGGATGGGTCCGCTCAGCCAGCCCGGCTTCGAGCTGGTCGCCAGGCGCGGTGAGGTTGAGGAGTCGGCCCAGGTGCAATTGCGAGTGGTCGGACGCCACCAGGTCTCCAATGCCCTGGCCGCCGCGGCAGCTGCCATCGTCTGCGACGTCCCGCTGGCTGAGGTGGCTGAGGCGCTCAGCGCCGCCCAGCAGCGTTCCAGCTGGCGCATGGACCTGCGAACGCGCGCCGATGGGGTGCTGATCCTGAACGACGCCTACAACGCCAACCCGGACTCCATGGCCGCAGCCCTGCGCACCGCCGCGGAACTGGTCCAGTTCCAGCGTGCGGAACACTCGGGTGCCCGGGTGATTGCCGTGTTGGGCGACATGCTCGAACTGGGGCCACTGGCTGCCAAGGCACATGTGGCCCTCGGTCGGCTGGCCGGGGACCTCGGAGTGGACGAGGTCCTGGCCGTCGGCGAGTACGCCGAACAGATGTGCGAAGGCGCCCGACTCGAGGGCGTCGCGGCCCGAACATGCCACCGCGACGACGTGGTGGACCGGCTGGCGCTGCGGGCCGGAGACGTGGTGCTCGTCAAGGGCTCCCGCGGTGTGGGACTTGAAGCTGTGGCGAATGCCCTGACGGAGGACAACTCATGATCAACATTGTCATGGCAGGAGGTCTGTCCCTGATCCTTACGCTCATCGGGACACCCCAGCTGATCAAGTTCCTGACTGCCAAGCAGTACGGGCAGTTCATCCGGGAGGACGGACCCAAGGAGCACCTCCTCAAACGCGGCACCCCCACCATGGGTGGCATCGTCATCGTGCTGGCCACGCTGCTGGCCTACTTCGTCACGCACCTTCTCAGGTGGACCGCCCCGAGCCTCTCAGCGATGCTGGTACTGGGTTTGATGACGGCGCTCGGCGTCCTCGGCTTCCTCGACGACTGGGCCAAGATCAGCCAGGAACGATCTCTCGGCCTCACAGCCCGCGGCAAGCTGATCGGGCAGTTCGTGATTGGCGCCACGTTCGCGGTGCTCGCACTCAGTTTTCCCAACGAGCGGGGGCTGAGACCGGCCTCGCAGTTCATCTCCTTCCTGCGTGACATCTCCTGGCTGCATCTGCCGTTCATTCTGGCTGTCATCTGGATCCTCTTCCTCGTGATGGCGTGGTCCAATGCCGTGAACCTCACCGATGGCCTCGACGGTCTGGCGGCCGGCAGCGCCACCCTGGTGTTCGCCGCCTTCGCCATCGTCAACATCTGGCAGTTCAACCAGTGGTGCGAGCGCACATCCACCGCCGGACCCCGGTGTTACGAAGTCCGTGACCCCTACGACGTGGCCGTCGTGGCGATGGCGTTGGCAGGGGCATGTTTCGGGTTCCTCTGGTGGAATGCGAAGCCGGCCAAGATTTTCATGGGCGACACCGGATCCATGGCGCTCGGAGGTGCGCTGGCTGGCCTGTCGGTCGTGAGCCGCACCGAACTCCTGCTGGTCATCATGGGCTTCCTGTTCGTCATGGAGGCAGGCTCCGTCACCCTGCAGGTGGCCTACTTCAAGGCGACGCGCGGCAAACGCATCTTCAAGATGTCACCCATCCACCACCACTTCGAGTTGCTCGGGTGGCAGGAAGTCACCGTCACCATCCGCTTCTGGATCATCAGCGGCATCTGCGTGGCAGCGGGGCTTGGCATTTTCTACGGACAGTGGGTGACCGGATAATGACGAAGGAATGGATGGCCACGGCGGACCGGCTGAGTGACTGGCCCTCTGCCACGGTCGTGGTCGCGGGACTGGGGATCTCGGGCTTCGCGGCCGCGGACGGACTCCTGTCGCTCGGCGCAAGGATCATCGTGCTCGACGAGTCGGAGGCCCACGCGGAGAAGGCGGGCCTGCTGGAGATGCTGGATGTCACCGTACGGCTGGGGGCAGGGGCCACCGCGGTGCTGCCGGACGACGTGGACCTCGTGGTCACCTCACCCGGCTGGCGCCCCACCGCACCCCTGCTGCTGCAGGCAGCGGAGCGCGGCATCCCCGTGTGGGGCGAAACCGAACTCGCGTGGCGGATGATGCACCCGGACAGGGTCGTGCCCTGGCTGGCGGTCACCGGTACCAACGGCAAGACCACCACCACCCAGATGCTGGAATCGATGCTCAGGGCCGGGGGCCTCACCACAGCCGCCGTCGGCAACATCGGGCGGCCCATCGTGGAGGCCATCCTGGACGACACCCCCTACGACGTGCTCGCCGTGGAACTCTCCAGCTTCCAACTCCACTGGATGCACACCGTCGAGATGCACTCGGCAGCCGTGCTGAACCTGCACGCGGATCATCTCGAGTGGTATGACGCAGAGGACGGTTTCGAGCGCTACGTTGCCGACAAGGCCAAGATCTACCACGGCGTCCGCCACGCGGCCATCTACAACGTGGCCGAGCCCGCCACCGAGAAACTGGTCGAGGAGGCCGAAGTCACCGAAGGTGCACGCGCCATCGGATTCACCACGGGCATCCCTGCTCCGAGCATGCTCGGGGTGGTCGACGACCTCATCGTGGACCGGGCCTTCGTCGCGCAGCGCAGGGACTCGGCCCTGGAACTGGCGAAGCTCTCCGACGTGACACCGTACGCGCCCCACAACGTCGAGAATGCGCTGGCAGCAGCAGCCCTGGCACGCAGCTTTGGCGTCTCGGCCAAGGCCATCGCCCAGGGGCTGCAGGACCTCGAACTCGCGGGCCACCGGATCCAGAGCGTTGCCACCGTCGACGGCATCACCTGGGTCGATGACTCCAAGGCCACCAACCCCCACGCTGCCAACTCGGCCATGTGTGCGTTCCCCTCCTTCGTGTGGATCGCCGGCGGCCAGGCCAAAGGCACCACCTTCGACACCCTCGTCGAGGAGCACGCGGCCCAGATGAAGGGGGCCGTCGTGATCGGCGTGGACAGGGACCTGGTGGCCGCAGCACTTTCCCGACACGCCCCGGATGTCCCCGTCCACGTGCTCGACTCGACGGAAGCTGGGGTCATGGATGACGTCGTGGCGCTGGCTGCCCAGCTCGCGAGCGAAGGAGACGTCGTGCTGCTGTCCCCGGGATGCGCCAGCCTCGACATGTTCACCGGCTACGACGACCGTGGCGAACAGTTCTCCGACGCAGTGCGCCGACACCTTCACCTGACCGACAACGACCACTGAGATCCTGGGGGACATCATGGCCATCGCGAACGACACCGCAGCACCGCCGAAGGCATCGGCGGCACCGACGGGCGTCCGCGCGCTGGTTGCCTCTCCCATGGCGGACACCTACATGGTGACGTTCGCCGTCACCATCCTCTGCGCCATCGGGGCCATGATGGTGCTCTCGGCTTCGTCCGTGCTGGCGCAGGCGGGCAACCGCTCCCCGTACTACTACGCCTCGCGCCAGATGATCTTCATGGCCATCGGTGTGACCGGGGCGTTCGTGATCAGCCGCGTGAACCCGCGGCTCCTGCAGCGCATGGGATGGCTCGGCTGGGGCCTGTCGATGCTCGGACTCCTGCTGGTGCTCAGCCCATTGGGCCACAGTGTCAACGGCAACCAGAACTGGATCTTCATCGCTGGCTTCACCTTCCAGCCATCAGAATTCGCCAAGCTGGGCCTGATCATCTGGGCCGGTGCCGTGTGGCAGACCAAGCGCGGGAGACTCCACGAGGTGGCGCAGCTCCTGGTGCCCTTCATCCCCGGTGCAGGCCTGCTGCTGGCTCTCATCCTCGCCGGCCGTGACCTGGGCACCGGCATCATCGTGGGCATCATCATCGTCTCCCTGCTGTTCTTCATCGGCACGTCGATGCGCGTCCTTGCCCCCGCCGCGCTGGTGGGCATCACCGGCGCCATCCTGCTCGTCATCGGCTCCGGGAACCGCATGGCGAGGATGAAGGTGTTCTTCGATCCCTCGTCCAACACGGACCTGTCCTCACAGCCCATGGCTGCGGTGTACGCGTTGGCCTCCGGTGGTTGGTGGGGTCTGGGCCTCGGTGCCAGCAAGCAGAAATGGGGTGGCCTCAAGGACGCAGCGCACACCGACTTCATCTTCGCCGTGATCGGTGAGGAACTCGGGTTGTTCGGTGTCCTGGTGGTCATCGCCATGTTCGCGCTGCTGGCGCGTTCCGGCTTCTCCATCGCGCTGCACTCGGACCGGATCTTCAACCGCGTCGTTGCCTCAGGCATCACGGCGTGGTTGCTGGCGCAGGGAATCATCAACATCATGGTGGTCATGCACCTGCTCCCCGTCCTCGGTATTCCGTTGCCCTTCCTCTCCTCCGGTGGTTCGGCGCTGATGGCCAACCTGCTGGCGGTGGGCGTACTGCTCGCCTGCGCACGGGACACCCCGGATGCGCGCAGGTACCTCGCTGCCAGGAAGCGCACCGCCAGGCCGCGCATGACGAGCATCCTCGCGGCCGGCAGGTCCCGATGACCAGCGTCGTCCTCGCCGGTGGAGGTACCGCTGGCCACACGTCGCCCCTGATCGCCACCGCCCAAGCGCTGCGGATGCTGGAGCCCGGCGTGGACGTGGTCTGCATCGGCACTGCCAGGGGCCTGGAGACCCGCGTGGTCCCGGCCGCCGGTTTCCAGCTGGAACTCATCACACCGGTGCCCATGCCCCGACGGCCCAATCTGGATCTGCTGAAGCTGCCGTGGCGTCTCGCCAAGGCGGTCCGCGAGTCGCGGCGGATCCTGCGCACCGCGGGCGCCGAAGCGCTGGTGGGCTTCGGCGGATATGTCTCCATCCCCGCCTACTTGGCCGCACGCACGCTCGGTGTCCCCGTGGTGATCCATGAGGCCAACAAACTGCCCGGCATTGCCAACCGGATTGGGGCGCGATTCGCAGCCCACGTGGCCACCACTTTCGCAGAGACGATGCTGCCCGGGGCCCACCTCACCGGCATGCCCATGTCTGCCTCCATCACTGACGGCACCACCACCCGCGAATCGGCACGCGCCCAGTTCGACCTCGACCCCGGGGCGCCTGTTCTCCTCGTCAGCGGCGGATCGCAGGGTGCCCGCAGCATCAACACCGCCGTGGAGGCTGCGCTGGATGAACTGCTGGCGGCCGGTGTGCAGGTGCTCCACGTGCTGGGTCCGAAGAACTTCGCGGATGACCTCACCGGGCGCAACCACCCCAGCGGCGGGCGCTATCGGCCGTTGGCCTACGTGGATGCCATGGCAGACGCCTACGCCGCCTCAGATTTGATGGTGGCGCGCGGCGGTGCTGCCACCGTCGTGGAAACCGCTGCCGCGGGCCTGCCCGTGATATTCGTCCCGCTGCCGTGGGGCAACGGGGAACAGGAGAAGAACGTCGCCGACCTCGTGTCCAGCGGCGCCGGTATCCTGCTGCACGACGGTGCGTTGGACGCTCCTGCACTGTGCTCGCTGGTGTTGCCACTGCTCACCGACCCCGCCGCGCTCGAGGAAATGTCGAGCAAGGCACGCTCCCAGTACCCACGGGATGCGGCTCTCGCCCTGGCGCGCGCCACCCTCGCCGTGATCGACGCGAAAGACTCAACCAAGTGACTCTCCTGAATCCCATTGACGTGGTGCCGGCCGACAGCATCGGCCCGGTGCACTTCATCGCGGCCGGTGGTTCCGGCATGAGCGGAATCGCGCGCCTCTACGCCGAGCTCGGCGTCAAGACCTCCGGTTCCGACCAGAGCGACTCCACCGCGCTGCAATCGCTGGCGCGCGCCGGCGTCGACGTCCACGTCGGCCATGACCCGGCCAATCTGGGGGACGCCACCACCGTGGTGATCTCGTCCGCCGTCCGCGCCACCAACGTGGAACTGGCGGAGGCACGCGCGCGGGGTCTGCGGGTCTGGCACCGTTCCGCTGCCCTTGCCGCACTCATGACGGGCAAGCGTTGCGTCTCGGTGACGGGTACGCATGGAAAGACCACCACCACCGCCATGACGGCCGTCATGCTGGCCGAGGTGGGGGCAGATCCCAGCTACGTCATCGGAGGACCACTGTCCACCACGGGTGCAAGCTCGGCAACGGGTTCCGGTGAGGCATTCGTGGTCGAGGCGGATGAGTCGGACGGGTCCTTCACCCAGTACCCCACGGAGATCGCGGTGATCACCAACGTCGGCGCGGACCACCTCGTCAACTGGGGCACGAAGGAGGCGTACGCCGAGGGTTTCCGTTCCTTCGCCACACAACAAGACATCCGCTCCGTCATCATCAACATCGACGACCACGGGTCGCGCTCGCTCGCCGAGCAACTCGTGGGAGAAGTGCCGAAGCTCGTGACGTACGGCGAGTCACCTGATGCCGATGTCCGCATCACGGACGTGAAGGCCCACGGCAACGGTGTCACCGCGACGCTCACCTACGGCGAGGACGAGGGACCCATCACCCTGCAGGTCCCCGGCAACCACAACCTGGCCAATGCCTCGGCGGCCTACGCCGTGGGGCGGATGCTCGGGCACAGCCACGACACCTGCATCACCGGCCTGTCACGGTACGAGGGCACGCTCAGACGGTTCCAGTTGATCACCGACACCGCCGGCATCCGGGTGTTCGACGACTACGCGCATCACCCCACCGAGATCCGTGCAGCACTGACGGCGGCCAGGCGCGCCACGGAAGCCGGGAACGAGGCCACCGGGCTGTCGGGACGTCTCATCGCGTGCTTCCAGCCCCACCTGTACTCGCGCACCGTCGACTTCTCCGACGAATTCGGCGAGGTCATGACGCTGGCGGACATCGCCGTCATCAACGACGTGTGTGGTGCACGCGAGGATCCCATCCCCGGGGTCACGGGTCAGCTCGTGGTGGATGCCGCCAAGCGGCACGGCGCCAAAGAGGTGGTGTATGTCGTCGACAAGTACGACCTGCCGGAAGCCCTGAACGACATCGCGCTGCCCGGTGACCTGATCATCACCCTCGGGTGCGGGGACGTCACCATCGTCGGCCCCCTGCTGGCTCCGTTGCTGGCACAACGACCGGAGGCGGTCGCCCCTTGAACACCACTGCGCCCGGAGATTTTGCCGCAGCGATGCAGGAGAAGAAGCGGCTCGAGCGCCGTCGATCGCTCGTGCGGTGGGGCGCGTTGCTGACGACGTTGGTGGTGGCTGGATTCGTGGCGTGGTTGTTGTTGCTGTCGCCGTTCTTCCGGGTGCACACCGTCACAGTCTCGGGAACGGACCTGCTCAGCACCCAAGCCGTACTGGACGCCGCAGAGGTGCCGTCGGATTCCCCCATGCTCAGGCTGGACACCGAGGCCGTGGCCGAGCGTGTGGCCACCCTGCCCGCCATCGCCGACGTTGAGGTGGGGCGGGACTTCCCGGACACGATCACCATCGACGTCACCGAACGGGGCCTGGTATACCAGCGTGTGGAGGGGGACGCGTTCGAGTGGGTGGACGCGGAGGGCATGGTGTTCTCCACCTCGGCTGAGCGATCCGAGGGTGTCGTGCAGGCGAGCACCAATGGCAAGGACACGCGGCTCCTGAAGGACGTGGCCACCGTCGTCTCCCACATCCCGGACAAGCTGCTGCCACGCGTGGTGGCGGTGCAGGCCAGGGCTGTCGACCGCATCACGCTGGAACTGGACGACGGTGCACTCGTGGTCTGGGGCAGCGCTGAGCAGTCCGCGCTCAAGGCGGATGTGTTGGCAGCGTTGCTCCCGACGGATGCCAAGCTGTACGACATCTCGGCCCCCAGCTTCCCGACCACCAAGTGAGCTCAAGCCGATACTGGCCCCACGCCGCAACCCTGAAGTCACCCTTGAGGTGATCGCGCAGGTTGAGGCGTCTCGGTTGGACTGACCCGCACCGGGCAGCCTAGCCTTGCGGCAAGGACAGCAGGCCTCGAAGAATCTGACAGAACAGTAGGGCAGTTAATGGCAAGCGCATCACAGAACTACCTCGCCGTGATCAAGGTGGTTGGCGTCGGTGGTGGCGGCGTCAACGCGGTCAACCGCATGATTGAAGCGGGCCTCCGCGGCGTCGAATTCATCGCCATCAACACAGACGCCCAGGCGTTGTTGATGAGCGACGCCGACGTGAAGCTCGACATCGGCCGTGAACTCACACGGGGACTCGGCGCAGGAGCGGACCCCGCCAAGGGCCAGCAGGCTGCCGAGGACCACTCGGACGAGATCGAGGAGGCGCTGAAGGGCGCCGACATGGTCTTCGTCACCGCCGGTGAGGGTGGTGGCACCGGAACCGGCGCTGCCCCGATCGTCGCCAAGGTCGCGCGCTCGCTGGGTGCACTGACCATCGGCGTGGTCACGCGACCGTTCTCGTTCGAAGGACGACGACGCTCCAACCAGGCAGAGGCAGGCATCGAGTCGCTCCGCGCCGAGGTCGACACCCTCATCGTCATCCCCAACGACAAACTGCTCCAGATGACCGACCACACCGTGGCGATCCTGGATGCGTTCAAGCAGGCCGACCAGGTGCTGATGCAGGGTGTTTCCGGCATCACGGACCTCATCACCACACCTGGCCTCATCAACCTTGACTTCGCCGACGTGAAGTCCATCATGAGCCAGGCCGGCTCCGCCCTCATGGGCATCGGCTCGGCCCGTGGTGAGGATCGCGCCCGCGCTGCGGCGGAGATGGCCATCTCCTCCCCGCTGCTGGAAGCCAGCATCGATGGGGCACATGGCGTGCTGCTCTCGATCGCGGGCGGCAGCGACCTCGGTTTGTTCGAGGTGGCCGCGGCAGCCCAGCTCATCGAGGAGGCCGCACATGATGAGGCAAACATCATCTTCGGTACCGTCATCGACGACTCGCTCGGCGACGAGGTCCGGATCACGGTGATCGCCGCCGGCTTCGACGGTGGCAGCCCGCAGAAGCGCCCGAACGCCCGCCCGGATGCCGTGCGTCAGCCGCAGTCGCGACCCGCGCCCAGCCCGCAGGCCAGCAACTACGGTTCCCAGGCACCGCAGGCGAGCCCTCTTCCGTCGCAGCGTCACGACGGCCAGTCAGCCCAGCAGCGGCCCATGGCACCGCGCCCGGCCGACGACGACGAGCTGGACGTGCCCGACTTCATGAAGTGATCCACCACGCACCCAGATGCGTGATGCCCGGCCACCACGGCCGGGCATCACGCATTTTGTGTGCGTGTCCCGGCTCGCCGCCGCGCAATCAGGGCGACCGGCAGGGTAGGGTTTCGCACAAGAACGGATATGAGGAGATACAACTGTGGGCGTACGGAAGCTGGCCGAGTGGATGGGCTTGGTGGAGGACAGCCGGTACACCGACCCGGCTGAGGAAACCTCGGCCGACCTCACCGAGGATGTCTACATCGATGAGGAACCTGAGGAGCTGGTGAGCCGAGTGTCCAAGCTGCCCCAGCAACGCCCCACCATGAGCGTTGCCCCAACCACCCCCGAGGTGGCCGACATCAGCAGGATCGTCAGCGTCAGGCCGCGCTCGTACAACGAGGCGCGCGCCATCGGGGAGAACTTCCGCGACGGAATCCCTGTGATCATGAACCTCTCCGACATGGAATCCGGCGAGGACAAGCGGCTCGTGGACTTTGCAGCAGGTCTGATCTTCGGTCTGAAGGGCAACATCGAGCGTGTCTCCAGCCAGGTGTTTCTGCTCTGCCCCCACAACCTTGTGGTGGGACCGGAGGACAAGGAGCGGCTCATCACGGGCGGCTTCTTCAACCAGAGCTGACGGCGCCGCTGCCTGGCGGTTGCCGGTGCGTTACAGTGACCCCGACTGAGTGAAATCGGAGGTTCACCCTCCACCCCCACCGATGGAGCAGAAGATGACCCTTAACCTTGAAGAGGTCCGCAGCGTCCGATTCCGTATGGCCAAGCCCCGCGTGAGCGGCTACGACGTCGTCGAGGTTGACACCTTCATCGACAAGGTGGAGGAGGCCTTCTCCCAGTTCGAGAACGAGCGGGAGCGTCTGCGCCGCGAGGTCCAATCCTCGAGCGACGTCGTCGAGTCCGTGGCAACGGATGCAGATCCCCAGGAAGTCGCTGCCAAGGACTCCGAGATCGCCTCCCTGCGGGCCGAGGTCGACCGTCTGAAAGGTGAGGCTGCCGCCTCGCAGGATGGTGACGAGCGTTCCCAGCGACTCTCCGGACAGGTCGATCAGCTCACCGTGCAGAATGACGAGCTCCGCGCCGAACTGGCGCGTGTGCGCGCCGAGCTCGACGAGGTCCGTACCCAGAGGGTCAACGAAGTCATCGGTCAGGTCCAGACGCTGACGGTGGGCACCCGCGACGACGCCAGCCCGGCGGTCATCCGGCTCGTCCAGCTGGCCACCGAGCAGGCGGAGATGGTTGTCGAGGAAGCCGAGACGGAGGCGAACCGCAAGCTGGCTGATGCCAAGCAGCAGTCGCACGAGATCACCACGGACGCCGCAGCCAAGGCAGAACACCTGGAGACCGAGGCCCGGCTCAACGCCGAGCAGACGACAGAAGAGGCAGAGGAACGAGCCAACCAGCTCGATCAGGAGACCAAGCAGCGCCGGAGCGAACTGTTCGCCAACCTCGAGCGGGAGCAGGTCGAGCTTGCCGGCAAGGTGGATGCGCTCCGCGAGTTCGAGACCTCATACAGGGACAACCTCAAGTCCTACCTGTCCTTCCATCTGGAAGCACTCGACGACGACAGCCCAGAGCCTGCGAAGGTCCCTGAACTGGCCCAGCGCCGCGAGTCCGACACCCCACGTCTCGATGCGCTCGCGCAGGGAAACGACGCCTGACCCACCACAACTGACTGCACCGGCCGGCTCCTCCGGGGGCCGGCTGATGTGCCTCGATTGACTTGCCACACGCGGGGTGTAGTCTCTGCGGACCACTCATGAGCCAGAAAGACGACCATGACCACGAAGAAGGCAGCACCGGGCGCCCCCAGCGTCGACCTACCAGTCCGCGAAGGCGAGGATCCGTGGACGGCAGAGGAAGTTGTGGAACAGCGCAACACCCTGACCGAGGAGCTGGAACGCCTTGAGAAGAAGATTGCCGTCACCGAGGCTGAACTCAGCGACATCCTGAAGGGTGGCACCGACGGGGCGGGCAGGGATCCTGCGGATCTCGGTTCCAGCAACTTTGAGCGCGATCAGGAAGTGGCGCTCGCGCAGAACGCCCGTGAGATGGCTGACCAGGCCCGACTCGCCCTGCACCTGTTCGACGAGGGCAACTACGGACTGTGCGAGGTGTGCGGCAACCCCATCGGCAAGGGCCGGCTGCAGGTTTTTCCCCGGGCAACGCTGTGCGTCACGTGCAAACAGCGAGAGGAACGACGCTGACTGGTGCGCGTTGGCGCCCCCCGCTCCTGCTGGCGATCGGCGTGGGAGTGTTCGGCTACGCAGTGGACCAGCTCACCAAGCTGCTGGCAATTGAGAACCTCACACCCGGGCGACCGGTCGAGATCATCGGCTCAGTGCTCCAGTTGTCGCTGTTTCGCAACCCCGGGGCAGCCTTCAGCATGGGCACCAATTCGACGGTGGCGCTGTCCATCTTCGCGATCGTGGCACTCCTCGGATGCCTGGCGTTCGGGCTCCCTCGCGTGCGCTCCATGCCCCAGGGTCTGGCGCTCGGCCTATTGCTGGCGGGGATCGGTGGGAACCTCCATGACCGGCTGCTGCGCGAGCCGTCGCCTCTTCGTGGACACGTCATTGATTTCCTCCAACTGAAGTACTTTGCCATCTTCAACGTGGCAGACATCTGCATCACGTCGGCAGCGGTGCTGTTCGTGCTGCTCAGTTTCAGACAACCCGCGCAGGCTGACGCTGGTATTGCGTCGCAGCGGGGGGACATGGGAGCCGGGGAACGACTGTGAGTGTCTTTCTCATCCCCGATGCCCTCGCTGGTGAACGCATCGACATCACCGCCGCCCGCGTCACAGGACACAGCCGCTCCCGCATCGAGGACTTGATCGAGGCTGCCGGCGTGATGCTCGACGGCGTCGTCGTGGTCAAGCCTTCACAGCGGGTGCAGGGGGGCGAGATGCTCGAGTTGGTGTCTGAACCCCGCCCCCAGGATGTGACCGTGCGGCCGCGCGTGGCCGAAGGCATGGGCATCACACACGAGGACGCCGACATCGTGGTGGTGGACAAGCCCGCCGGTGTCGCAGCGCACCCCAGTCTTGGCTGGGACGGATCCTCGGTGACGGAACATCTCGCCGCCGCGGGCATTCGCATCTCCACCTCGGGTGCCGCCGAGCGGCAGGGCGTCGTGTCCCGGCTCGACGTCGGCACCAGTGGATTGATGGTGGTGGCGAAATCCGAGAAGGCCTACACGGTGCTGAAGCAGGCTTTTCGCGACAAAACGGTGGACAAGACCTATCTCGCCCTGATCCAGGGGCACCCCGACCCCTTCACCGGCACCATCGAGGCGCCCATCGCACGCCATCCCGGCGCCCAGTGGAAGATGGCGATCGTGGAGGGGGGCAGGGCCAGCGTCACGCACTACGACACCGTGGAGGCGCACAGGGCGGCCACGCTGGTGGAGGTGAAGCTCGAGACCGGGCGCACGCACCAGATCCGAGTGCACATGGCAGCGATCGGGCATCCGTGCTGCGGCGACCCGCTGTACGGCTGTGATCCGGTGCTGGCGGCGACGCTGGGTCTGGAGCGCCAGTGGCTGCACGCGGCCGGGCTGGGGTTCACGCATCCCGGCTCCGGCGAGTGGGTGAACTTCACGTCGACACCACCGGCGGACCTGGTGCACGCCCTGGAAATCGTCCGTTCAGACTGAGCAGGATGGCGACCCGTCTGGGGTGCCGGGGGCCATGTCCAGTACAGTGTCCCCGTGCGCAGAGCTAAAATTGTATGTACCCTCGGTCCCTCCTCCCACACCACTGAGCGGTTGGTCGAGTTGATCAACGCCGGTATGAACGTCGCCAGGCTCAACATGAGCCACGGTGACTACGCCGAACATGGTGAGCGGCTCGCTTCCGTCCGTGAAGCGGCCAAGATCACTGGCCAGACCATCGGCGTCCTCGCCGATCTGCAGGGCCCCAAGATCCGGCTCGGCCGGTTTGCCGGCGATGAGAAGCATCAACTCAATCGCGGCGACCAGTTCACCATCACCATCGACGACATCGAAGGCAGCGCCACGCGCTGCTCCACCACGTACAAGGGTCTCCCCGGAGATGTGAACATCGGCGACGAGATCCTCATCGACGACGGCAAGGTCGGCATGACCGCCATCCAGGTCACCGCCACTGACGTCCTGTGCGAGGTGACTGTCCCCGGCCCCGTGTCGAACAACAAGGGCATCAACCTTCCCGGCGTCGCAGTGTCGGTTCCCGCCCTCAGTGAGAAGGACGAGGCCGATCTCCGTTGGGCGTTGAGCCAGGACATCGACCTCATCGCCCTCTCCTTCGTCCGCACCGGCGACGACATCAAGCGCGTCCACGAGATCATGGACGAGGAGGGTCGCCGGCTGCCGGTGATCGCCAAGCTGGAGAAGCCCCAGGCCATCACCAACCTGCAGGCAATCATCGATGCCTTCGACGCCTTCATGGTCGCCCGTGGTGACCTCGGCGTCGAACTGCCTCTCGAAGAGGTGCCGCTGGCCCAGAAGCAGATCATCCGCGCGGCTCGCAAGTGGGCCAAGCCCGTCATCGTGGCCACCCAGATGCTGGAGTCGATGATTTCGGCGCCGCGCCCCACGCGCGCCGAGACCAGCGACGTCGCCAATGCCATCCTCGATGGCGCGGACGCAGTCATGCTCTCGGGCGAAACCTCCGTGGGTGACTTCCCCGTCGAGACCGTGTCCGTCATGGCCCGCATCGCCGAGAACACCGAGCGCGAAGGCTTCGATGAAATCAACATCATCGACTGGGACCCGCACACCACCGGTGGAGTGCTGGCCAAGGCTGCCGCAGAGGTCGCCGGACGCGTTGGCGCGCGCTACCTGGTGGCGTTCACCAAGTCGGGGGACACTGCCCGTCGTCTTTCACGACTGCGCTCGCAGATTCCGCTGCTCGTGTTCTCCCCGGAGCACAGCACGCGCCAGTCGATGACCCTGTCGTGGGGCGTCGAAACCCACATGACGCCTGATTTCACCAACCAGGACCAGATGGTGGAGGCTGTGGACGCCTTCCTGCGCGATCGCAAGATGATCGAAGTGGGCGAACGCATCGTCATCCTCTCGGGATCACCCATGGGAGTCCCCGGCAAGACGAACAACCTGCGGGTCCACAAGATCAAGGAGCAGGGCGAGAAGATCTGAGACACCTCACGGCGAGAACGCCCGTGACACGATGAAGGGGAGCCCGCGCAGGCGGGCTCCCCTTCATCGCTGTTTCTGCTGGTTTCACCGGTACCGGTGATCTGTACCCGGAAGGGGAGTCGAACCCCTACAGCCTTTCGGCCAGACGGGTTTGAGCCGTCCGCGTATACCATTCCGCCACCCGGGCTGGGCACCAACGTATTGTGTCACAGCTCACGCATCGTCCCCACATCCGACGTCGTCGGTCAGTGCTCTGGATCATTCAGGCACTCCGGGGGCCCCAAGCTGACAGGCACGATACTATTTCCCCACGCCGCGCAGACGCAGCGCAGACACCCCACTGCTGAGGGAGCAACAATGCCCAAGAACTCACGACCAACGCGAGTCCTGGTCGCAGAGGACGAGGCCCTGATCAGGCTCGATCTTGTGGAACTCCTGACTGACGAGGGTTTCGAGGTGATCGGGCAGGCAGCCGACGGCGAGGAAGCGGTCCGGCTGGCGCGCGAATTGCGCCCCGACCTCGTCATCATGGACGTGAAGATGCCCAAGATGGACGGCATCACGGCAGCCGAGTCCATTGCCGAGGAGCGCATCGCGCCCATCGTCATGCTCACCGCCTTCAGCCAGCGAGACCTCGTGGAGCGGGCCCGGGACGCCGGTGCCATGGCCTACGTCGTCAAGCCCTTCGACGCCTCAGATGTCATTCCTGCCATCGAGATCGCCATCGGCAGGTTCGCCGAGATCAAGGCCATCGAGGAGGAACTCGCCTCGCTGGAGGACCGCTTCGAGTCCCGCAAGATCATCGACCAGGCCAAGGGCATCCTGCAGGAGAGCCTGGGTCTGAGTGAACCCGAAGCCTTCCGCTGGATCCAGAAGACAGCCATGGACCTTCGCAAATCCATGCGGGAGGTCGCCGAGGGCGTCATCAGCCACCGGAAGAAGTAACGCACGGGGGGCAAGCCCCCCATGGACCCCCCGCTGTCGCCACGTTCTCGCACGGGTGGGCAGACCCCCGTGCACTTGCGCGAGGAGCCTACGATTCCTGACCGGGCGCCGCGCGCTCGATCATCTGGCAGGTCAGGCGGCCGACTGCTGTGCGTCGGCCCTCGTCATCTGTGATCTCCACCCCGTAGATGGCTGTTCGACGGCCGAGGTGCAGGGCTGTTGCAACCCCCGTCACCCTGCCCTTGGTGGCTGAGCGAATGTGCGTGATGTTCAGGTCCAGCCCCACGGCAACCTTGTTGTCCGGGTAGCCGTGCGCGATGGCCCCCATCGAGGCCAATGTCTCCAGCAGCACCGCCGAGGCGCCGCCGTGCAGGATGCCGAACGGCTGGGTGTTGCCCTCCACCGGGATGCTCCCGACGACCTTCTCTGCACTCAGTTCGTGCATCACGAAACCCATCTTCGCGTCGAGGGGGAACTCGAGGTCGTGCAGCCACTCAGGCAGGGGGTTGCTCATGGGATCACTGTGCCACAAGGAAAACGTGTGCCCGTGGCGGCAGCTATCCTCAGGGGCGTGACTGCCAAACCGCGACTGCTGCTCATCGACGGACATTCCGTGGCCTACCGGGCGTTCTTCGCCCTCCCGGTGGACAACTTCTCCACATCGACGGGCCAACACACGAACGCGGTGTTCGGATTCACCTCGATGCTGATCAACGTGTTGCGGGACGAGAAGCCCACGCACTTCGCCGTCGCCTTCGACGTGTCGAGACACTCCTTTCGCACCGACAGCTACCCGGAGTACAAGGCCAACCGGTCGGCGTCGCCGGAGGAGTTCAAGGGCCAGGTGACACTGATCAAGGACGTTCTCGACGCCCTCAACATCCCCCATGTGGAGCTGCCCGGCTACGAGGCGGATGACGTCATCGCCACGCTTGCCACGCAGGCGGAGGCAGAGGGCTACGAGGTGCTCGTGTGCAGTGGGGACCGGGATGCCCTGCAGCTGGTCACTGACGACGTCACAGTGCTGTACCCACGCAAGGGCGTTTCCGACCTGGCGCGCATGACACCGGAGGCGGTCCAGGAGAAGTACCTTGTCCCGCCGGGCCGCTACCCCGAGATTGCCGCGCTGGTGGGCGAGACCAGCGACAACCTGCCGGGAGTACCCGGGGTGGGTCCCAAGACCGCAGCGAAGTGGATCACGGAATACGACGGGCTCGACAACATCGTGGCGCGGGCAGAGCAGATCAAGGGCAAGGCGGGGGAGTCGCTGCGCGCCCACCTCGATTCCGTGGTCCGCAACCGACGCCTCAACGCGCTGGTGCGCGACCTGGAGTTGCCGCTGAGCATTTCGGCCACGCTCCGGCAGGACTGGGACCGCGAACGCGTCCACGAACTCTTCGACGCGCTGGAGTTCCGCGTGCTGCGGGAACGACTGCTGGAGCTCGCACCCGAGGTGCCGGTGGCAGACGCAGGCGCCTTCACCGTCGAGGGTGAGGCACTCAAGCCGGGTGAGGTTCGCCACTGGCTGGACGAGCATGCCCAGGGCCGCACGGGCCTGCACTTCGCAGGAACATGGGGCTCCGGCGCTGGAGACCTCTCGGGCATCGCGCTGGCCGGTGAGGACGGTGACGGCGCCTGGATCGACGTGAGTGAGCTGTCCCCGGACGATGACGCTGCACTTGCCGCCTGGCTGGAGGATCCCACGCCCAGGAAGGTGGTGCACGAGGCCAAGGGCCCGACGCTCGCGTGCTGGTCGCGCGGGTGGAACTTCCAGGGCATTGAACTGGACACACTGCTGGCCTCCTACCTCCTGAGGCCTGATCAGCGCACCTACGACCTTGGCGACCTGGTGCTTCGCCATCTGAAGCGCGAACTGGCAACGGAGTCGGCCCCGGACGACTCTCCCCAGCTGGCGCTCGACTTCCCCAGCGAGGAGGACGACGAGTCGGCCAACGTCGCCATGCTGCACGCCCGTGCCGTGTTCGACCTGGGCGACGCGCTGCGCGTCGAACTGGTGGAGCGCGACGCCGACGACCTGCTCCGCGAGGTGGAACTGCCGCTGCAGCGCACCCTGGCGGAGATGGAGCGGGTGGGTATCGCGGTCGACATCGAGCGCCTTGAAACCCTCCGCAAAGAGTTCGACACCGCCGTCACAGCCGCCCAGAGCGCTGCGTGGGAGGTACTGGGACACGAGGTCAATCTGGGGTCACCCAAGCAACTGCAGAGCGTGCTGTTCGACGAACTCGACATGCCGAAGACGCGCCGCACCAAGTCGGGCTACACCACCGACGCGGAGGCGCTGGACGGACTCTTCGCCAAGACCGAGCACCCTTTCCTGGGACACCTGCTGCAGCACCGGGACTCGATCCGGCTGAGGCAGACCGTGGACGGGCTGCTCGCAGCCATCCAGCCCGACGGGCGCATCCACACCACATACGTGCAGACGATTGCCGCCACGGGTCGGCTGTCCTCGACCGACCCGAACCTGCAGAACATCCCCATCCGCACCTCACTGGGACGTCAGATCCGCAGTGCATTCATCGCGGGGGAGGGCTTCGAGTCACTCGTGAGTGCCGACTACTCGCAGATCGAAATGCGTCTCATGGCGCATGCGAGCGGCGACGCCGGGCTCATCGAGGCGTTCCGTTCCGGCAGGGACTTCCACAACGAGATGGCCTCCAAGGTGTTCTCGGTGCACCCCTCGGGCGTCACCGGTGAGATGCGTGCTCGTATCAAGGCCATGAACTACGGTCTGGCCTACGGTTTGAGCGCGTTCGGTCTCTCCAACCAGTTGAAGGTCTCCGTCGGTGAGGCCAAAGAACTCATGGAGGACTACTTCTCCCGCGTCGGTGGCGTGCAGGCATACCTGGCCGACGTCGTGTCCGAAGCACGACGCCGCGGCTACACCTCCACCATGCTGGGCAGACGCCGCTACCTGCCTGACCTGACCTCCAGCAACCGTCAGCGACGCGAGATGGCCGAGCGGGCAGCCCTCAACTCACCCATCCAGGGTTCGGCGGCCGACGTCATCAAGATCGCCATGATCAACGTGGGACGCGCCCTGGCCGACGAGGGCTTCGTCAGCCGGATGCTGCTCCAGGTGCACGACGAACTCGTCATCGAAGTGGCACCGGGCGAGCAGGAGGCGGTGGCCGAACTCGTCCGTCGGCACATGGGCGCTGCCATGGACCTCGACGTGGCGCTGGAGGTGTCCGTGGGCGTCGGGAATTCGTGGTTCACGGCCGCCCACTGACGCGGTGGCGAAGTCTCAGTCGCCGACCACCGGCTTGGCGTAGAAGAAGACCCGCGAGTCCCAGTCCTTGGAGCCCTTGATGTAGTCCCAGCAGATGATCATGTTCAGCAGGGGAGCGCCGTCGTAGTCCACCATGACTGAGGAGTTGGGGTCGTAGTCCTTGACGAAGACCTTCTTCGCTTCCACGAAGTCGTAGCACGCCACCTCGCCCTTGGCGCCGCGCAGGATGATGCGGTCTCCCGGCTGGAGTGCACTCTTGCCACCCTTGAACATCTGGTTCCCCAGTGCGCCGCCCTTGCGGTACGTGTGGATGGACAGCACCACCTTGCCCGCGTCGGATCCGGCCTTCGGGCCCTGGTTCCACCAGGACGCCATGCGCGGCTCGTTCAGGGGCGGAGCGGCGATCGAGCCCGACTTGTCGAGTCCCAACGACACCACCTTCTCATCCGACTTGAACCGTTCGATCTCGTAGCGCACCGGCACAAAACCCTCCGCAGTGGGGGACTGGCACAGAGAACTCGCGGCGGGTGGCGGTGGTGGTGGCGGAGGTGCTGGTGTCACAGCGCCGGGGGTGACGGACGTGACAGGGGCCGCGCTGGCCACCGTGGACGGCACCGGTGACGCGCTCGGTGTCACTGCCGGGGTCGACGCCGGTACGGGAGAAGGGGTAGGTGTCGCGGAGCGCATGGGGGCGAGCGTGGACGAGACCGGGGCCGGCTCCACGGTGGTGGTGCCCCGGGGTTGCAGCAGGAACCAACTCAACAGGCCGACGAGCACGGCGACGACGGCGATGAGGACGATGAGCCGACGGCGATCGCCGAAGAAGGGAAGTGATGACACGTCCACAAGAGTAACCCGTGAATCCAGCCATCGTGTTTGACCGTTGCGGATGCCCACGGCTAGAGTGGAACGGCATTGTGGCCTGTCCATCCCCGGACGTAGCGGGATGGGCGCGTTGAACGGTCCTACCCGAAGTTCTGGCTCCCCGACGACATGGCTGCGAAGCGCCTGACACACCCATTTCGGAGCCCCACTACATGACCTCCTCCACTGAGGCGTCGACTATCGCCGTCGATGACTTTGGCACCCCTGAAGCCTTCATGGCCGCTGTGGACGCCACCATCAAGTACTTCAACGACGGTGACATTGTTTCCGGCATCGTCGTCAAGGTCGACCGGGACGAAGTCCTGCTCGACATCGGTTACAAGACCGAAGGCGTCATCCCTTCCAAGGAACTCTCCATCAAGCACGACGTCGACCCCTTCGATGTGGTCTGCGTCGGCGATGAGATCGAGGCCCTGGTCCAGACCAAGGAGGACAAGGAAGGCCGTCTGATCCTGTCCAAGAAGCGCGCTCAGTACGAGCGCGCCTGGGGCACGATCGAGAAGATCAAGGAAGAGGACGGCGTCGTCTCCGGCACCGTCATCGAGGTCGTCAAGGGTGGCCTCATCGTCGACATCGGCCTGCGTGGCTTCCTGCCCGCATCGCTCGTGGAGATGCGCCGCGTCCGCGACTTGCAGCCCTACGTGGGCATGGAACTCGAAGCCAAGATCATCGAGCTCGACAAGAACCGCAACAACGTGGTCCTGTCGCGGCGCGCATGGCTCGAGCAGACGCAGTCCGAGGTGCGCCAGACGTTCCTCACCCAGCTGCAGAAGGGCCAGATCCGCAAGGGTGTCGTGTCCTCGATCGTCAACTTCGGTGCCTTCGTGGACCTGGGCGGCGTCGACGGCCTCGTGCACGTCTCCGAGCTGTCCTGGAAGCACATCGACCACCCGAACGAGGTTGTCGAGGTGGGCACCCCCGTCACCGTCGAGGTGCTCGAGGTGGACATGGACCGCGAGCGCGTCTCGCTGTCGCTCAAGGCAACGCAGGAAGATCCGTGGCAGACGTTCGCTCGCCTGCACCAGATCGGCCAGATTGTCCCCGGCAAGGTCACCAAGCTGGTGCCATTCGGTGCATTCGTCCGTGTCGGCGACGGCATCGAGGGCCTGGTCCACGTGTCCGAGCTGGCAGAGCGCCACGTCGAGATCCCGGAGCAGGTTGTCTCCGTGAACGACGAGGTGATGGTCAAGGTCATCGACATCGACCTGGAGCGCCGTCGCGTCTCCCTGTCGCTGAAGCAGGCGAACGAGGGCCTCGACATCAACGCCGAGGAGTTCGACGCGTCCCTGTACGGCATGGCTGACAGCTACGACGACGCGGGCAACTACATCTACCCCGAGGGCTTCGATTCGGAGACCCAGGAGTGGAAGCCCGGCTACGAGGAGCAGCAGGGTGCATGGGAGCGGCAGTACGCCGAGGCCCAGGCACGTTGGGAAGCCCACAAGAAGCAGGTCGTCGACGCAGAGAGCTCCGAGCGTGAGGCTGCAGTGCAGGCCAGCACCGGCTTCTCGTCAGCCTCCACCGAGGAGACCGGCGAAGGCTCGCTGGCTTCCGACGAAGCCCTGCAGGCGCTTCGTGACAAGCTCACCGGCGGCAACTGATCATCACCTGATCAGTGCCCAGAAGCACGCAGAAGGCCCGCCCCCATTCCCGGGGGCGGGCCTTCTGCGTTGCAGAGGGGTCAGAGAGCCTTGCGGCCGGTGACCAGGTTGATGACGAGCACGACCAGCGCCACCACCAGCAGAATGTGGATGAGGTTGCCTGCGAACTGGGTGACGAAACCAACCAGCCACAGGATGATCAGTACCACGAGGACGATCCAGAGAATTCTTGCCATGTGCGCGAGTCCTTTCTTGATGCGGGAGAATCCCGCGAGTCAGTGACGATGGTATCTGCGGACGAGTCCACGGTTGGGACCCCGACTGTTCGCGTGCAGATGTCGAGTCACCCGCGCTGTCACTGACGACTGGCTAAGGTGCATTCCATGGTCCGGATCGGGTTGACAGGTGGGATCGCGTCGGGAAAGACGTTGGTGGCGGATGAACTCGGACGACTCGGTGCCCGTGTCATCGATGCGGACGTGCTGGCGCGTCAGGTGGTGGAGCCTGGTTCCGTGGGTCTGCAAGAGATCATCACGCGGTTCGGCGGGGACGTCCTGCGCTCCGACGGAAGCCTGGATCGGGCGCGGCTGGGAGAGATCGTGTTCGGGGACCGCGAAGCTCGCGAGGACCTCAACGCCATCATCCACCCCCGCGTCAGGGCTGAGGCGCGCCGTCTCGAGGAGTTGGCCCAGGACGACGACGTGGTGGTGCACGTCATCCCGTTGCTGGTGGAGACTGGCCAGCACGACGATTTCGATGCGGTGATGGTGGTGGACGTGCCCGTCGCGCTTCAGATCGAGCGGCTGACCCGGCGCAACGACCTGACACTCGAGCAGGCCAGAACCCGGGTAGCCGCCCAGGCGTCTCGTTCACAGAGGGTGGCCGCGGCCACGTGGGTCGTCGACAACTCCGGGGATCCGGAGGGGACCCGGGCGATGCTCCGAGAGCTGTGGAATGGTCCTATCGCGGCAATGTGAGGCCGGGGATCGCTGATTGCTCCTATCTCGCACCCGGCTTTCTCAGGGGCACGTGGCTTCCACTGTTGCCGGGATTTCGCTGGGAGGCTCGACGGTGAAGTCCAGGAGGATGGCTTCACCGCTGACGCTGTTGCCTGTGAGATTGAAGAAGTCGACGGAGGAGTCAGCCTGGGAAAGGGAGACGGATGGATTGTCGAAATCCTTCACATCCTCCAAACTCATGGAATGTCCGTACGAGTCGATGGAAAGGTAGAGCTGCACTCCATCCTTGACCGACGAGAGGACGAATTCCGCCCCCTCCTGGCCTATGGCCTCCTCCCCGAAGGCGCAGAGAACGGAATCGAACTCCCACGTTGTGTCACCAGCCGTGAACGTGGCCCGTCCTCCGCCTTCTGCGTTCTGCTGCTTCTCCAGATTCTCGACCATGTCGTCGGCCGACTCCGCCGCTTCGCTTTGGTACGCCTCCTCCGCCTCCTTGCTGTCGGAGGTGGTCGTTTCCTGACTGGCGGCGGTCGTTTCCTGGCTGGTCGGGGGCTGTGCGGGCTGGGTGGGCGCGGGATCCGCGGCCGTTGAACCGCAACCAGCGAGAAACAGTGCCGCCGCCAAAGAAAGCACGGGAACGGTGATGTGTCGACGCATGAACACTCCTGCACGGTGGGGACGTCACCAGTGATTCGACGCCCTGGCGGACATTCTGGGGTGACGTCATCCTAGGGATTGTTTCTTCCCGACAATGACATACCCGGATTGTCCCTGTTGCGCGACCTACTTGTTGGCCTCGATCATCTGTCGCAATTCCTTTTTCAGGTCCGAGACCTCGTCGCGATGATGGGCTGCCACCTCGAACTGCAATGCTGCGGCGGCCTGGTGCATCTGGCTGGTCAGGTTCTCGATGAGCTCGGTCAGTTCGTTCACGGCCATGCTGGATGCATCCAGGCCGCCGTTGCGCTTGGAGGTGCGGGATCCCTTGCCCTTCGCGAGCAACTCCTCCGTGTCGGCATCCTCCCGGTTGAGCATGTCGGTGATGTCGGCGATCTTCTTCCGCAGTGGTTGCGGGTCCACGCCGTGGGCCACGTTGTATGCCACCTGTTTGGCCCGCCGACGGTTGGTTTCGTCGATCGCCGCCTCCATGGAGCGTGTGATCTTGTCCGCATACATGTGCACCTGCCCGGCCACGTTCCGGGCAGCGCGCCCGATGGTCTGGATCAGGGAGCGCTCCGAACGCAGGAATCCTTCCTTGTCCGCGTCGAGGATTGCCACGAGCGACACCTCGGGAAGATCCAGGCCCTCCCTCAGCAAGTTGATGCCCACCAGCACGTCGTACTCACCCAGCCGTAGTTCACGCAGCAACTCGATGCGCCGGAGGGTGTCGATGTCTGAGTGCAGGTACCGGGTCTTGATGCCGTTGTCCATCAAATAGTCCGTGAGGTCTTCTGACATCTTCTTCGTCAGGGTGGTGACGAGGACCCGTTCGTTGCGCTCCACCCGCTGCTTGATCTCACCCATGAGGTCATCGATCTGCCCCTTGGTGGGCTTCAGGACCACTTCCGGGTCCACCAGCCCGGTGGGACGGATGATCTGCTCCACGTAACCGTCGCCACGGTCCATCTCGTAGGGTCCCGGGGTGGCTGAGAGGTAAATGGTCTGGCCGACGCGGTCGACGAATTCGTCGAACTTCAGCGGTCGGTTGTCCATCGCGCTCGGAAGACGGAAACCGTGCTCCACGAGGGTGCGCTTGCGCGATGCGTCCCCCTCGAACATGCCGCCGATCTGGGGGATGGTGACGTGGGACTCGTCCACGACCAGCAGGAAGTCCTCCGGGAAGTAGTCCAGCAGACATGAGGGGGCGGTGCCCGGGGCCCGGCCGTCCACGTGCGACGAGTAGTTCTCGATGCCGGAACAGGTGCCGATCTGCCGCATCATCTCGATGTCGTAGCTCGTGCGCATGCGCAGCCGTTGTGCTTCCAGCAACTTGCCCTCGGCCTCCAGGTCCTGCAGCCTGCCCACGAGTTCGGCCTCGATGCGGGTGATGGCGCGTTCCATGCGCTCCGAACCGGCGGAGTAGTGCGTGGCCGGGAAGATGTAGATCTCTTTCTCGTCGTGCAGCACGGTGCCGGTGAGAGCCTGCATGGTGGAAATGCGTTCGATCTCGTCGCCGAAGAACTCGATGCGAACCGCGTTCTCCTCATACATCGGGAAGATCTCCAACGTGTCTCCGCGCACCCGGAACGTTCCGCGTGTGCCGGCCAGGTCGTTGCGGGCGTACTGGATGTCAACGAGATGGCGCAGCAGTGAGTTCCGGTCCTGGCTCTCCCCGACCCGCAGGGTGACCCTCTGCTTGAGGTACTCCTCCGGGGTGCCCAGGCCGTAGATGGCCGAGACGGATGCCACCACGATGCAGTCCCGCCTCGTCAACAGCGAACTGGTGGCTGAGTGCCGGAGACGCTCCACCTCCTCGTTCAGGGAGGAGTCCTTCTCGATGTAGGTGTCGGTTTGCGGAACGTAGGCCTCCGGCTGGTAGTAGTCGTAGTACGACACGAAGTACTCCACCGCATTGTCCGGGAAGAACGAGCGCAACTCGTTGGCGAACTGGGCCGCCAGCGTCTTGTTGGGCTGCATCACGAGGATGGGGCGCTGCACCCGCTCCGCCAGCCACGCGATGGTGGCCGTTTTTCCCGTGCCGGTGGCGCCCAGCAACACCACGTGCTGCTCACCGGCATTGATGCGGCGCTCCAGTTCGGCGATGGCTGCGGGCTGGTCACCGGAGGGTTCGAACTCTGCCTGCACCTTGAGCGGGGCCACCTGGCGCTGCAGTTCCTCGATCGGTCTCATGTGACCCAGCCTATTCTCGTCCACCGACAGTTTCGCCAGCGGCTGAACCGCAACGGTGTTCGGCTGCAGCGCCGAAGCGTCAGTGGCCGGATGAGATGAACGGGCGGGTCTCGTCGTTGCGCTCCCAGGCACCACGGAGACGGGGTGTCACGATGCCCCGTGCCAGCCACAGGAGGAGTTCGGAGGCAGGTCCGCCCACGGTGTCGAAATCACCCTCGGCCCCCAGCCGGACCTGGTATCCCTCATCCGCCAGGATCAACATGCCGGGGATGTCGGAGCGACGTCCGAGGCGTCCGGATTCAAACGCGAGCAGGTCCATCGCGATGTCGTCCGGCAGCTGCACCTCGTGTCCGTCCACATCGAGATCCACCGAATGCAATACCACCTCGAACAGCCGCGCCAGAGGGATCTGCTCCGCAGGCATCGGATCGCCGGCACGCAGTTCCACCGGTGTCGTGTTGCCCTCGAGCAGTTGCAGTTCGGTCTGCAGTTCGCTGGCGGTGGTGTCCAGGTCGATCTGGAGTCGCAACCCACCGGAGAGTGCGCCGCGTTCGATGGCGCGGATCTTGTCGGCATGGGAGTCATACATCCGGGACGGCCGGTGCGAATCCAGGCCTCGGCACACCCGCACGAGGCCGCGAGCGTTCTCAACGAGGTGGGCGGCGACGTGGCTGCGGGTCCATCCTGAGAGGCCGGACGGTTGCGCCCAGTGCTCCTCCGAAAATCCGATGGTGGCGCCCAGCAACACATGGGTGTGCTCGCGGACAGCTTCCAGGATCACATCGAAGCTGGCGCCGTCTGCTCGTGGGCTGCTCGACATGTCTGACAACCTACCAAACAGCATCAGCCAGTGCCCACGCACGAGGTATTGGGGGTGTCCAGGGTTGTTCGCCAAGGGCCAACGTCCTGGACAACAGCTTTGTCAGGGGTCTTGCGTACCATTGCGCGAGTGGATGAACACTTGAGAGTGCGTGGAGCCAGAGTCAACAACCTGCAGAATGTGTCGATCGACCTGCCGCGTGATGCGCTCATCGTTTTCACGGGTCTGAGTGGGTCCGGGAAGTCGTCGCTGGCCTTTGACACCATCTTCGCCGAGGGGCAACGACGCTACGTGGAGTCGCTGTCCGCCTATGCGCGGCAGTTCCTGGGGCAGATGGAGAAGCCGGACTGCGACTTCATCGAGGGTCTGTCGCCCGCCGTGTCGATCGACCAGAAGTCCACCAGCCGCAACCCGCGCTCCACCGTCGGCACGATCACCGAGGTCTATGACTACCTGCGGCTGCTGTTCGCCCGGATCGGTGTGCCCCACTGTGAGGTTTGCGGTGCCGCGATCGGCAAGCAGACCCCACAACAGATAGTCGATCGCCTCATGGGGATGACGGAGGGCACTCGCTTCCAGATCCTCGCGCCGCTGGTGAAGGGCCGCAAGGGTGAGTTCGTCGAGTTGTTCCGCCAGCTCGTCACCGACGGCTACAGCCGGGTGCGCGTCGATGGTGGCGTCTACCAGCTCACCGAGGTGCCGGAGCTGGACAAGAAGCGCAAGCACGACGTCGACGTCATCGTGGATCGCGTGGTGGTCAAGGAATCGGCGAAGCAGCGCATCACCGAATCAGTGGAGGCCGCGCTCATCCTGGCCCACGGGGTGGTGGGCATCGAGTTCGTCGACCTGTCCGAGAAGGATCCTGACCGCGAGAAGCGGTTCTCGGAGAAGCTGGGCTGCCCCAACGAACACGACATCAGCATCGATGAGCTGGAGCCGCGGCAGTTCTCCTTCAACGGACCCTGGGGCGCGTGCGCGGTCTGTTCCGGGCTGGGCACCACCCTGGAGGTGGATCCCGAACTCGTCATCCCGGATGAGTCGCTGAGCCTGGCCGAGGGTGCCATCGCACCCTGGGCCACCCCGCACCTGCGTGGCCACTATGACCACGTCCTGGGATCCCTGGCAGACGAGCACGGTTTCAGTGCCGATGTCCCGTGGGAGGGACTGACACCCCGCCACCGCAAGCTGCTCCTGGACGGGGTGGCGGACCCGGTGGTGGTCAGCTATCGCAACCGCTTCGGCCGGGTGCGCAGCTACTCGCAGAAGTACGAGGGGATCCTCCCGTTCGTTCGCCGGCGCCACGGCGAGGCCGAAACGGATTCCGCGCGGGATCGATGGGGCGGCTACATGCGGGAGATCGCCTGTTCCGCGTGCGGAGGCGCACGTCTGCGCCCCGCGACGCTCGCCGTCACCGTGGCGGGCAGGAACATCGCCGATATCGCGGGCCTGTCCATCGCGGAGGCATCCGCGTTCCTGAACGAGCTCGTGCTCTCCAGCAGGGACGCACAGATTGCGGAGCGTGTGGTCAAGGAGATTCGTGAGCGGCTCCGCTTCCTCCTGGACGTCGGACTCGACTACCTGACCCTTGCCCGCTCGGCCGGGTCACTCTCGGGCGGGGAGGCCCAGCGCATTCGGCTGGCAACCCAGATCGGCTCCGGGCTCGTCGGTGTGCTCTACGTGCTCGACGAGCCCAGCATCGGTCTGCACCAGCGCGACAACATGCGGCTCATCCAGACGCTGGTCCGGTTGAGGGACCTCGGGAACACGCTGATCGTCGTCGAGCACGACGAGGACACCATCCGGGCGGCTGACTGGGTGGTGGACATCGGCCCCGGCGCCGGCGAGTACGGCGGCAAGGTCGTGGTGTCAGGCAGTGTCCAGGACCTCCTCGACGCCGAGGACTCCCTGACGGGGGAGTACCTGTCCGGGCGCCTGTCCATCCCGGTGCCACATGTGCGCCGGAAGGGCAACGGCCTCGCGGTGCGCGTTGTCGGCGCCACGGAGAACAACCTGCGCAACGTCACGGTGGACTTCCCCCTGGGCAAGTTCGTGGCGGTCACCGGTGTCAGTGGTTCCGGCAAGTCGTCCCTGGTCAACTCCATTCTCTACACGTCAGCGGCCAAGCAGATCTACGGTGCCAAGGCGGTGCCCGGCAGGCACAAGTCGCTGAAGGGACTGGAACACCTCGACAAGGTCATCCAGGTGGACCAGTCGCCCATTGGCCGCACCCCCCGCTCCAACCCGGCCACCTACACGGGCGTGTTTGACAAGATCCGCACGCTGTTCTCCCAGACACCCGAAGCGAAGGTTCGTGGCTACATGCCGGGCCGGTTCTCGTTCAACGTCAAGGGCGGGCGCTGCGAGAATTGCTCGGGCGACGGCACCATCAAGATCGAGATGAACTTTCTGCCTGACGTCTACGTCCCCTGTGAGGTCTGCCACGGCGCCCGGTACAACCGCGAAACGCTCGAGGTGCACTACAAGGGCAAGTCCATCTCCGAGGTGCTGGCCATGTCGATCACGGAGGGTGCGGAGTTCTTCGCGGCCATCGGCTCCATCGCACGCCACCTGAAGACCCTGGAGGAGGTCGGGCTGGGTTACGTGAGGCTCGGCCAGCCCGCCACCACCCTCTCGGGCGGTGAGGCGCAGCGTGTGAAGCTGGCGGCTGAGCTGCAGAAGAGGTCCACGGGGCGCACCCTCTACGTCCTGGACGAGCCCACCACGGGCCTGCACTTCGAGGACGTCCGGAAGCTGCTGGGTGTGCTCCAGAAGCTGGTGGACACCGGCAACACGGTGGTGGTCATCGAGCACAACCTGGACGTCATCAAGAGCGCGGACTGGGTCATCGACATGGGACCCGGCGGCGGTTCACACGGCGGCGACGTCGTGGCACTCGGCACCCCCGAGGACATCGCTGATGCGCCGGACTCCGCCACTGGTGAGTTCCTCGCAACGATGCTTCACGGCGGGCGGCAGGCGCTCGTCGCCGTCGCGTCCTGAGGTTCAGGGCGTGTAGCTGAGCGCGTCCCCGTCGTCGACGAGTGCGACGGCGCGGAGCGGCTCGGTGGCCGGCCCCACCGTGGGGACGCCGTCGGTGATGGAGAACAGCGAACCGTGACAGGCGCAGAAGATTCCGTCGTCACGGACGTTGTGCACGTCGCATCCCGCGTGGGTGCACCTGGAGGAGAACCCGACGAACGTGCCCTCCTCGGGCTGCGTGATGACGACGCCGGCTTCGGGACGAACCACGCCGCCGCCCACGGGAATGTCGCTCTTGGCCACGGTCACGGGCACGAGGCCCTTGGTGTTGTCCTCGGGGGTGCAGCCGGCGAGCGCCGCCGCCGCAATTGCCGCGCCGGAGACCAGCAGTTGGCGTCGGGTGCTCATGGGGAGCAAGCATAGGCGCGGCGGCAGTGCGCGCTGGGGATAAGTCGGACGGGCGACCTATCATCACTTACATGGCTGATCCGTCCACGTACCGTCCCAGCCCGGGATCGATCCCCACGGACCCCGGCGTCTACCGCTTCTTCGATGCCTTCAACAACGTCATCTACGTCGGCAAGGCGAAGAACCTGCGCTCGCGGCTGAACTCCTACTTCGCGGATCCCGCCTCGCTGCACTTCAGGACGCAGACGATGGTGCGGACCGCCTCGCGGGTGGAGTGGACGGTGGTGGCCAACGAACTCGAGGCGCTGCAACTCGAGTACACCTGGATCCAGGAGTTCGATCCCCGGTTCAACGTCAAGTACCGCGACGACAAGTCCTACCCGTGGCTGGCGGTGACCTGGTCCGAGGACTACCCGAGGGTTTTCGTGGGGCGCGGGCCGAAGAAGAAGGGCACGCGATACTTCGGGCCGTTCGGTCAGGCCTGGGCCATCCGGGAGACCGTCGACATGTTGTTGAGGGTGTTCCCCATGCGCTCCTGCACCCAGGGGGTGTTTCGCAACGCGCGCTCCGCTGGGCGAGCCTGCCTGCTGGGGGACATCGGCAAGTGTTCCGCCCCCTGTGTCGGACGGGTGAGTGAGGTGGAGCACCGCCACATCGTGGCCGACTTCTGCTCGTTCATGGCAGGCAACACCGCTGGCATCATTGGCGAGATCGAACGCGAGATGTACCAGGCGTCCACGGACATGAACTTCGAGAAGGCCGCTGTTCTGAGGGACTCGCTCGGTGCGCTGCGCCGCGCCCAGGAGAAGAACTCCGTGGTCCTCAGCGACGACACACGCGCCGACATCGTCGGGTTCGCCGACGACGGCCAGCAGGTGGCCGTGCAGGCCTTCCACGTCCACGGGGGACGCATCACGGGCGAACGAGGCTGGGTCGCGGACCGCACCGACGATCGTGATCTGACGGAGTTGCTCGAATCCTTCCTCCTGCAGCTCTATGCCGAGAATGGCGTGGAGGTGCCTCCTCTCATCCTGTCCTCGGTGGAGGCCGAGCACGCACTCGTGGAGCTTCTCGCGGCCCGTCGTGGCGCCAAGGTGGACATCCGGGTGCCGCTGAGGGGCGACAAGCGCATGCTGCTCGACACCGTGGTGAAGAACGCCGAGATGGCCCTGTCCCAGAATCAGACACGCCGGGCCTCCGATCTGACCACCCGCAACATCGCCCTCGACGAGGTGGCCGAGGCGCTCAACCTGCCGACCGCACCGCTGCGCATCGAGTGCTACGACATCTCCCACACGCAGGGCTCCGAGGTGGTCGGCTCCATGGTGGTGTTCGAGGATGCCATGGCCAAGAAGTCCGACTACCGGCGCTTCATCATCAAGTCGTTCGAGGGCTCCA
>JAUNVL010000134.1 GCA_030537675.1 Propionibacteriaceae bacterium
GTGTCGAGATCCCTGCCAAACACATGAGGTCTCGACACGCGCCAGGCTCGTCCCTCGCCGAGCGCTACTCGACCAGCTGTGGGAGGGAGCATTTCGTATGAAACTGTCTCCGCTCAACAGCGAACGGCGTCTTTGCCATCGGCTTCAGTCGGCGTGCTCCACGCACGTCGCGGCCCAGGGACGAAACTCCAGACGTGCCTCCGGGATGGGCTCGTCGCAGACCACACACCGCCCGTAGCCGCCTGCATCGATCCGCTCCTGCGCGCCCTTGACCTCATTGAGCGTCTTCTGCAGCGACTCGGCTGTGGACGCGTCGGCCATCTGCTGGATCGCCTGAGTGGTGCCATCCCCAATGCGCTTGCCGAAGCCGATGGTCGCCCCCTGCTCAACGGGCTTGGTCAGCTCCGCGATCCGGGCGCGGAGGTCCGCAGCCTTGGCCTGAAGCTCCAGTGCGATCTCGTCGAGGTCCATGGCCATCATTGTTCCATGCGTTGTGGGCACCACAATGGCTTGGCGACGGACCCGTCCGGACGGCTCAGCCACGCGTCCCCTATTGCACAAGGGCCGCGACGTCGTCGCGATCGAGCTGCTGGAACGGCGCAAGGCTGGGGTTGAGCGCGGAGAAGTCCCCGTCGCCCGTCGCAAGGTAGGTGCCAGCTGAACCACCCAGGATCACGAACGCATCGTCGAAGCTGTCGGTGGCGAACAGCAAGTAGCTCTCCCCCACGGTCAGAATCGGCTCAGCAGCAACGGTGTATTCGACGTTGCCCACCACACCACCTGTCTGAAAGATGATGATCTCCTGGTCTGGCTGCGGAGAACCGCGGTGGGAAACATCGACGCGCATCGTCACGGCTGTGGCTGGAACCCCGTCGTCCTGCTCGAGTGCCTGCTCCTTCTCCTCCTCACTCAGCCCGAACAACGGGTTCTCCTCAGGAGTGTCGCCCTCGTATCGCGGAGTGAGGACAGTGGATTCCGTTGCCAGAACGGTCCCCTCGACAATGGTCGTGGCCTCGGCAACCAGGCTGCGCTCGTCGTAGCTGGGATAGTCGGCCTGCATCTGCACCGTTGTTGGGGGTGGGTCGGACGAGCATCCCCCCATGGCCAGAGCCATCAGCACGACGCCGATGAAGGTCGAGACGCAGCGTTTTTCGGTCATGACCGGCTCCCTCAGTGGTGAACGCGGGGCGGATGTGTCCCGGCGGTGACGTCGACGACGCACGTCCCGGCGATCTTGTCAGCGAGCGTCTGACCGCGCCGATCCCACAACGGCAACAGCCATCCGATCCCCAGAAAGAACCAGTCGACGCTGTGTGCCAGATTGCGGAAGATCTGTTTGGGCTTGCTGACGGGCACTCCGGACAGGTTGATCACCTGAATTCGCATGACCCTGTGTCCCGGCATCTGACCCGCCTTCGACAGGGCGCCTGAGACCACACAGACGATGACGAAGGACCAGAGTGTGGTGCTGCTCGCCTGGATCTCCGTCTCCCTCTGACCGAAGATGATCCAGTTCAGCGTCAGGTTGGTCAGGAAGAAGGGGACGAGCCAGTTGATCAGCCAGCCGAGCGCACGTCTTGACCATGGCACCAGGGTGAATGGCGGGAACTCGGCCGTTTCCTCTTCCGCTGAAGCCATGCCTGCCACGTGTCCTCCCAGAAGTGGATGTGCAAGCAGGGTACGTGACGGCACCACAGGGACAGGAGGCGGTCGAAGAATCCGCCGGATCCTGCCTGAGGGTTCAGGCACCCACCGTGCGGACTGGTCATAATGGAGGCATGTCACAGCCCGGTTGGTACCCCGATCCCAGTGGTTCGGGTACCCCGCGTTACTGGGACGGCTCAGCGTGGTCGAAGACCACGATCAGCCCTGCCACCTCGGCTGGACGCGGACGCCGGCCAGGTGGATCGTCGCTGCTGGGCGTGGGAATCGGGATCGTGGTGATCCTGCTCGTGGCGGTGGCACTGGTGTGGCAGCCGTGGCGATCAACCCAGTGGGCCAGCCCCGAGGACGACAACTCGGCCAAGCCCACCGGCAGCCAGTGGAACGAACTGGAGCCCACGGAGACCCCAAGCTCTCCCCAACCCACCGATGGCGACGGCAGGCCCGTCGCGTGTCCCCTCGTTGACGAGGGCGAGAACGAACCCAAGGGCGCCTGGTACGTCTCTGGCGACATCCAGTACAAGGGGGTTCCGGGGTGGGTCGACGGGGGCGCCTGGACCATCGACTTCGCCTCCGACCGCTCCGGGCAGGTCGACGAGGTGTCCTCCGGCTGGGTCTCCATCACCGCCATCGGGCAGATCTCCACCCAAGACTTCAGCACTGATCCCCGAACAGCCGCCAACCAACTGAGCGACTGCATGTCGTCGTCGTACTACTACCGCACCCTGGATCAGCGCGAGAAGCTGCAGGACGAGGCGTTCACCACCTCCGACGGCGTCTCCGGGTGGATCATCCGCGAGAACTACTGGAACGTTCCCAACCAGCCTGTCACCGGCGACGAGGTGGTGGTCGTGGTGCTGCAAGTCGGCACGGACGACTCCATGACAATGTTCCACTCGCAGGCACCCATCGAGGACGAGCGCCGGAAGGACAAGGTGGCGGACGCACTCTCCACCCTGTCAAGACGCTGATCCGTCCCCTTCTACACTGGTGGCGTGTCTGCACCCGGCTGGTATCCCGACCCCACGGGGAAACAAGGCGCGCTGCGGTACTGGGACGGCACCGCCTGGCAACAGCAACCCGCCATTGCTGCGGAACCAGCGGGCAATCGGCTGTGGCTGTGGTTCATCGTGGCCATGGTGGTCATCGGCGCACTGGTGGCGGCCTTCATGCTTCGGCCGAACGGATTAGCCACCACCGTGGAGGACACCAACTCTGCTCGTCCGACGGGAAGCCAGTGGAACGAGGTGGCGCCGAGCGAAACGCCCACCAACGAGCAGGACCCGGGTTCGGGCGAGATCGTCGACTGCCCAAAGAACAGCTTTGAGGACCGATCGGAGATCTCTGCGGACGGCAGGATGTATGGCGGCGGCTTGTCCTTCGTCGCGCCCGGTGGGTGGAGTTGGGAGAAGCAGCCCATCCAGATGCCGTGGCTCTACGACCACAACTCCACCATCAGGGTCATCACCACTGGATGGATGAGCAACCTCAGCGTGGGGGAGGTGAAACGCTCCGAAGGGTTCAAGGACCCACGTGGCACAGCCACCCAGCTCATGGGATGCCTGGCGTCCTCGGGCCTGTACTTCGGGTTCTCCGGACGCGAAGACCTGACGAACCAGTCTTTCACCCTGGATGGCCACGGCGGTTGGCGCATGACGGCGAACGTGCGGGTCGACAACCAGGGGAGCATCGAGGGTGACGTCGTGGACATCATCGTCCTTGACCTTGGTGACCCGGAGAAACTCGCCGTGTTCATCTCCTGCGCAACCATCAACAACGAGGGGAACCTCAAGGAGGTTCAGAAAGCCGTCGACTCCCTGCGGGCCGGTTGAGCCCCCGCACCGCCGCTGGCATGACCGGATGCCAACGCCCGGATGGTACGCGGATCCCGACGGCAGCCCCCGGCTGCGGTACTTCGACGGCAGGCAATGGACGCCCCACACCTCCAGCCCACCTGCCCAGGTCATCAACCCGGACGTGCGAATCGACCAGGAGTAGATCCGCGTCACCCCCATGCGTTTCGCTGGGGGATTTTGGGCCGCCTCCCTGGCTGTGACTCGCCCTGCTCCTGCCGGACCGCGTGATGGCTAGCATGACGGCATGACAGCTCCTGGTTGGTTCCCCGATCCCGATGGAAGCCCACGGCTGAGGTACTTCGACGGCAGGCAGTGGACTGCCAACACTGCAGACCGCCCGCCGGGTCCCCCCATGGGTGGACCAGCCCAGGGAAGTGGTTCCATGGGTCCGGGACCCCAGCAGGGGCAGCCGTATCCCGGCCAGCAGTTCTCAGGACAGCAGGGCAACTTTCAGCCGCAGGGGCAGCAGCCAGGATCTCCTCCGTACTCCGGAGAACCGAATGGCCCCCCTCCCGGAACTCCGAGAGGCAATCACGCGGGCGCCTGGGTGGCTCTGGCCGTGGTCGTCGCCCTCATCATCGGGCTGGGGACGTGGATGGTCTTCTTCCGTGGCTCCCCCACGGTCGCACCCGTTCCCGGCGAAACCACCACGGTGTCGGCGGAACCCACTGAGGAGCCGACGACCACGGAGGCCGACCCCACCGAGGATCCCACCGACGAAGGCCTGGACCCGTCACCTGCCCCTGAGCCCACGGGCGACCTCTCGCTGCCAGTCGGATCCATCATCAACCCGTTGACGGACTGTGCAGCAACCGCCACCGATGCGATCGGCGAAATGGGCCCCGACAATCGTCTCACCTCCGGTGCAGGGCTCAGCATGCCCGCCGCGGAAGGGTTCGTGCCCACCCCCGTGCAGTACCCGTGGGTCCACGAGTCCAACTCGCAGGTGAAGGAGTACGCCGACACCAACTGGGCCGCTGCAGTCACCGTCGGCACCGTCAGGGCCGATGAGGGGTTTGTGGACGCCCCAACGGCGGCGGTGTCCGTGGTCGCCTGCCTGCTGGGATCCGACTTCTATGAGGGCTCAGATCCGAAGGGCTCCGTGGTGAACTTCAGCGTTTCGGATGGCAGCGACGTCTCCGCGATCAGCGTGGACGTGTTCGTTCAGGGTCAGCCCGGCATCGTCAGCGACTACGTGTTCGTGATGGCTGCCTACGACGCTGGCGTGATGCATGTGGTGATCTCCTCGGCTCCCGACAGTGACCCGGCGGGCATTGATCTGGTGGGCGAGGTCGTGAAGGGTGTGGCCCTCGGATGAGTATCGCGCTGCTGGCACTCGACGGTGGACAGTCGGGGATGCGGACGTTGCTGGACGGCCCCGATGGCAACCGTCCCGGGCCCGAGTTCACCGGCATCCGCAGCGACCAGCCACTCCTGACTCAACTGCGCGACATCGTGCTTGCCACCCTGGACGGTCGGCGTGCCGACGTGCTGGCGATGGGGCTTTCCGGTTTGGGCGCCAGCGATTCAGCACGCCTCATGAAGGATCTGCTGGGCGACGCCGTCGGCACCGTCCTCCTGGCACACGATTCCACCACCAGCTACCTGGGAGCCCTGGGGCCCCGCGAGGGCGTCGTCGTTGCATCCGGCACTGGCGCTGTGACCCTTGCTGTGGGCCCGGACACCGTGCGCCGGGTGGACGGCTGGGGACACCTCCTGGGCGATGCCGGCTCCGGCTTCTGGATAGGACGCGAGGCACTCTCGGCGGTGTTGCGTGCCCTCGACGGAAGGGGTGTGCCCACCGCGCTGACAGAACACGCCGAGGCGGAGTTCGGGGACCTGTCACAGCTCTACCTGCAACTCCAGGCAGACCCGGCACGGGTGTCCCGGATCGCCTCCTGGGCCAGACGGGTGTCCGAGCTGGCACGCACCGACGAGGTCTGTGCACAGATCTCCCGGAGCGCCGGGCGGCAGTTGGCTGAAAGCGCCGCCACCGGTCTCACGTCCGTGTCCGCCGAGAACGTGGCGAGCACCGTCGGCAACGTGTTCCTCAATGATCTGGTGTCCTCCTCGTTTGTGGAGCACCTCACTGAATTGATCCCCGACGTGCAGGTGCTGTCTGCGGCCGGCACGGGTCTCGACGGTGCTGCCACGCTCGTTCGGGTGACGTCAGGGTCGGCCCTCGGCGCCCTCGTGGACCGGGCGCAATAGACTGGAGCACGTGAATCCTGTCATCCCCCATCCCATCACCCCTGAGCGCGCCGTCCCCTCATCGATCCCGCGTCCCGAGTACGTCGGGCGGGAGGCGCCGACGCCCTACACCGGCAGCCACGTCCAGAGCGCCGAGGTCATCGAGGCGATGCGCGAGTCCGGCCGGATCGCCGCGGATGCCATGCACGAGGCTGCGCGTGCCATCGCGCCCGGCGTCACCACTGATGAACTGGACGCCGTCGCGCACCAGTACATGGTCGACCACGGCGCCTACCCCTCCGCCCTGGGGTACCGCGGTTTCCCGAAGGCGGTGTGCACCTCCGTCAACGAGGTCATCTGCCACGGCATCCCGGACAAGCGACCTCTGGAGGACGGTGACCTCGTCAAGATCGACGTCACTGCTTTCAAGAATGGCGTCCACGGCGACAACTGCGGGACCTTCTTCTGCGGTGACGTGGACGAGGAGTCGCGGCTGCTGACAGAGCGCACGCAGGAAGCCATGAACAGGGCCATCAAGGCCGTGCGTCCGGGGCGCCCCATCTCCGTCATCGGCCGCGTCATCGAGTCCTACGCCAAGCGCT
>JAUNVL010000013.1 GCA_030537675.1 Propionibacteriaceae bacterium
CAGACCTTCAAGCACAAGGCTTCCGGGGAGACCGTCAACGTCAGCATCAATCACCTGAAGTCCAAGGGCTCGGCGTGTGCGGGCGACCCGGACCTCGGCGATGGTGCCGGCAACTGCAACATCACGCGGACCAACGCCGCAGAGCGACTGGTGGAGTTCATGGACACGGACCCGACCAACCAGGACGTCAAGCGAAGCATCGTTCTGGGCGACCTGAACTCCTACGACCACGAGGACCCCATCGACGCCATCAGGGCTGCGGGCTACTCGGATCTGATGAAGAAGTACGGCGGCGAGTACGCCTACAGCTACGTCTTCAACGGTCAGATCGGCTACCTGGACTACGCCATGGCCAACAAAGCCGCCGAAGCCGACGTCACAGGTACCGCCGCGTGGCACATCAACGCCGACGAGGCGACCCTGCTCGACTACGTGCTCTCCTTCAAAGCACCCAACGAGCAGGCACTGTGGGAGCCCACCCCCTATCGCAGCTCCGACCACGACCCGGTGATCGTTGGAATGCAGTTGGGTGACGTCGTGACCCCGGAGCCGTCCCCCGCACCGACCGTCACGGTGACTGCACACCCCAGCCCGGCGCCCACAGTCACGGTCACCGCAACGCCGACGCACCCTTCGGGCGACCTGTACGAGACACCAGGCTTCCACCACGTCAATGGGCGTGACTGGATGACCGTGTGCGAGCCCTACTCGGTCACCCACCGTTGCTTCACCTACATCTTCGGGACGCAGGTGCAGTTCACCGGCGGCCGCTTCGTGCAGGTCAACGGATGGAACTTCAACAACCTGACGTACGTGGCTGCGCCGCGTTCGGTCTGGGAGGGCAACAAGCTGGCCTACACCAACACGTGGACCGCCGCTGACGGTCGAGAGTGGCGCACCGAGTGCGAAACTGCCGAGACCGGCAGGAATGGCTGCCGCAGCTGGGTGAAGGCAAGCGTCATCGAGTTCACCGGTTCCAAGTACCGCCACACCACCAAGTGGGTGTTCAACAACATCGTGCGTTTCAGCAACTGACGCTGGGATTGCACGTGATCTGCGGGGGTCGGCCTTCGGGCCGGCCCCCGTTTGTCGTGCGTCGTCAGCGCGCTGTGTCTCGCAGCGCCCACCCGAGGATGGCTGCTGCGGTGGCCACATTCAGTGAATCGACGCCCTCGGCCATGGGAATCCGGACGCACACGTCGGCCCGGGCAATCCAGTCGTCGGAGAGCCCGTTGCCCTCCGTCCCCACCAGCAGCGCCACCCGCCCGGTGCTCTGGTAGTCCTGCAGATCCACCGCATCAGCCACGAGCGCCGCGGCCACGAGCTTGAACCCGGCTGCGCGGATCCGTTCCAGGTCCACGAGGTCGTCATCCATCCGTCGCCACGGCAGTCGCAGGGCTGTGCCCATCGATGCCTTGATGGCGCGACGGTACAGCGGGTCGGCGGACGCCTGCGACACCACCACGGAGTCCCATCCCAGTGCCGCGGCGACGCGCAGGATGGACCCCATGTTGGTGGCGTCCACCAGGTCCTGACAAACGATGATCCGGTTTCCGGCGAGCACGTCGTCCCAGGTGCGTGCTGGCGGGCGGTCGAAGGATGCCAGAGCACCCCGGTGGACGTGGAAACCACTCACCTGCTCAAGCAGAGCCGCAGTCCCCACGATGACCGGGACGTCGTGGTGTTCGTTCACGACGTCCGAGAGGGAATCCAGCCATCGCTCCTGGACCAGAAATGACCGTGGTCGATGCCGTGCGGTGAGAGCCCGACGAATGATCTTCTCTCCCTCGGCGATGAAAACACCTTCGGACTGCTCGAATTGTTTGCGGAGCTGGGAGTCACGCAGGCCCACATAGTCACGCAGACGGGGGTCCAGTGGATCGTCGACGATCTTGAGTGGGGTCACGCGTCCGAGCCTACGGGCGGTGGTGTCACCCACCTCATGGGCCCCCGCTTCTGGATAGTGTGGACGCCGGTCGTCTGATCGATGCGCCGGACGGGAGTGCCATGCGGAAACTGAAGGTCGACACGTTCCTGCTGCTCATCCTCGGAGCGGCGGTCCTTGCCATGCTGGTTCCGGCCACGGGTCAGGCTGCGGGTGCCGTGAACGTGGTGACGAAGATCGCGATCTTTGGGCTGTTCTTCGGGTACGGCGCCCGGCTGTCACTGGCCGAGGCCTGGGCCGGGCTCCGGCACTGGCGGCTGCACCTTCTGATCCTGTCCATCACCTTCGTGCTCTTCCCCCTCATCGCCGTTGGTGTCCTGGTGTTGCCCGACGGCCTACTGGGCCCGTCGCTGGCGCTGGGCTTCGCCTACCTCTGCCTCGTGCCCTCGACGGTGCAGTCCTCCATCACGTTCACGTCCATTGCGGGCGGGAACGTAGCCGGGGCCATGGTGTCCGCGACGGCGTCGAACCTGCTCGGCGTGGTGATCACTCCCCTGCTGGCGGTTCTGATCCTTCCCACAGCGGGTGGGATGTCCATCAGCCTGGACTCATTCGTCGCCGTCCTGCTGCAGCTCCTGCTGCCGTTCATCCTGGGTCAGTTGTCGCGGCCATTCACCGCATCCTTCATGGATCGCAACGGGAAGCGTGTCAAGCAGCTCGACCAGTTCGTCATCGCCCTGGTGGTCTACGGGGCATTCTCGGATTTCTTCGCCACTGGCGCGTGGCGCAGCGTCACCATCAGGGAACTCCTGGTGATGTCCGTCCTGTGCCTGATTCTTCTGGCCGCCATGCTGTGGTTCACGTGGTGGCTCTCAGGGGTTCTGAGGTTCAACAGGCAGGACCGGATCGCCATCATGTTCTGTGGAACAAAGAAATCGCTGGCCACGGGTGTACCCATGGCCAGCGTTCTCTTCGCGGGTCAGGCGGTGGGACTCATCGTGTTGCCACTGATGGTCTTCCACCAGGCCCAATTGATGGCCTGCACGGTGATCGCACAGCGGTTGGCCAGTACGGCGGACTCCCGCTGAGTCAGCACGGCGCAGCCCTGCTTGTCAGCTCTGCTGCCAAGGGCTGGTGGAGGTGTCCTGGGACGATTCCGAGCCCTCACCTGACTGTTCCTCCAGCTCAGGGGTGTGCTTCGATTCCTCCAGTGCGGCGCTGAGGCTCGTGCCCCCACGCTTTCCCAGGCGTGGATTGTCCAGGGCCCTGGCCTCGTCGATGGCCTGCTGCACGGTGTCCTTGGAGCGCTCCCGGTCCTTCTCGATCTGCGCCTCGATCTCAGCCTGCACGTCCACCTTCTCCGGTGCGGTGAACCGGCTGCTGACCTGACTCATGAAGTCCCGGGCACCATCCTCGCCACCAGAGGCGCCGGCGACCTGCCCCAGACCCTTCAGGGCGTCATTCAATTCGCTCGGAATGATCCACACCTTGTTGGAATCACCCTGCGCCAGATTGGGCAGCATCTGCATGTACTGGTAGGCCAGCAGTGCCTGGTCCGGCTGGCCGGCGTGGATGGCATTGAACACCGTGGTGATGGCCTGTGCTTCACCCTCGGAGCGCAGCATTGCAGCCTGTCGATCTGCCTGGGCAGCCAGCACCGATGCCTCGCGGGCACCCTGAGCCCGCAGGATGGCCGACTCGCGGTCACCACCCGCGCTCAGGATCTGTGACTGGCGCTGCCCCTCGGCGATCAGGATGGTGGCGCGCTTGTCACGCTCGGCGCGTGCGCCCTTCTCCATGGCGTCGCGAATCGTGGCTGGCGGGTCGATGGCCCGCAGTTCAACGCGGTTGACTTTGATGCCCCACTTGCCGGTGGCCTCATCCAGCACCATTCGCAGCTTCTGGTTGATCTCGTCACGGGATGTGAGCGCGGTTTCAAGATCCATGCCGCCGATGATGTTGCGCAGCGTGGTCATGGTGAGCTGTTCGATGGCTCCGCGGTAGTCCTGCGCCTCATAGGCGGCGCGTACCGGATCAACGATCTGGAAGTAGATCACCGAGTCGATGGAGACCATGAGGTTGTCCTCGGTGATGACACCCTGCGGTGGGAAGGGGACCACTTCCTCTCGCACGTCGAGGTCGTGGACGATCTTGTCGAAGATCGGGATCACCAGGTGGGGCCCGGGCTCCAGTTTGCGGCGGTACTTGCCCAGTCGCTCGACGATGCCGACGTGTTGCTGCCGGACGATCTTCAAGGTCATGGACAGCAGAAGCACCACGAGGATCAGGAGACCAATGAGCACAAATTCCATGTTGTTGCCTGCCTACTCTTTGTTCGCTGTTTTCAGTTTCCGCCGAGTTGACGGGTGATGGGTTCCACGGGATACACGATGAGCGTGATGCCGTCGAGACCGTAGACCTCGACGTCCTGCCCGGGTGCAACGATCATGCCGGGGTCGAAGGCGCGTGCATCCCACACCTGGCCCTGCACCTTCACCTCGCCTGCCGATCCCGTGATCTGCGCCGTGGCGACCCCGGAGGAACCCACCAGGGATTCGAGCGAGGAACGATAACCGGGTGCGTTGCGGACCTTGGCCAGAAGGGTGGGGCGCAGCACCACCAGTGTGAGCACGGCCACCACCACGGCCACGATGACCTGCAGCCACAGCAGGCCGGGGAACACCAGCGCGGCGGCGCCTCCCGCTGCTGCGCCTGCCGCCAGCATCAGCAGCGTCAGGTCCAGCGTCAGGAGTTCAGCCGCTGCGAGGCCCATCGCCACGACTCCCCAGAAGGCCCAGGCATTCGCGGCGAGCCAACCGGTGAAGCCGTCCTCACCCACGTCGTGCCACCGACCGGGCGCTCCAGCGCCCTCTCTCCTCGCTCACATGCAGCGGCATGTGAAAGGTGCTGCTGAGATTCTCGTCCGTCAGTGCCTCACGAATGGGCCCCGCTGCCACGATGGCCGCGTCCGCCAGGAGAAGACAGTGGGTGATCCCTTCAGGGATCTCCTCCACGTGATGCGTGACCAGCACGGTGGCCGGCGCGTGGGGGTCGACGAAGAGCTCGGACAACGTTGACAACAGCGACTCCCGCCCCGCAAGGTCGAGGCCGCTCGCCGGCTCGTCGAGCAGGAGGAGTTCGGGGTCGGTCATGAGTGCGCGCGCGATTTGTGCTCGTTTGCGTTCACCCTCGCTGAGGGTGCCGAACGTCCGCTCGGCCAGGTGTTCAATGCGGAGGTCGGCGAGCAGTGCACGTGCCTGGCCGAGGTCCATCTCCTCGTACTCCTCGTTCCACCTGCCGAGGACGGCGTGGGCTGCTGAGACGACGACGTCGAGCACCTTTTCCTCGCGCGGCAGTCGATCTGCCAGTGCCGTGGATGTGAGTCCGATGCGGGGCCGGAGTTCGAAGACGTCGACGGTTCCCACGACGTCGCCGAGGAGACCCACCACCCCGTCGCTGGGGTACATCTGCGCCGCCAACACCTGGAGGAGGGTGGTCTTGCCGGCGCCGTTGGGCCCGATCACCACCCAGCGTTCATCCTCGCGGATCGTGAGATCAATCGAATCCAGGAGCACTGAGCCCCCACGCCGGACCGTCACACCTGCAAGTTCTGCCACCGCTTCCATGCCGACAAACCTACCCGACACTGGAGGTCGCAGTGGGACGAGCCGGGGGGTGTCAGGCTCCAGTGGCGTGCAGGCCGCCGTCGACGTGGATGATCTCTCCCGTGGTGGCCGGGAACCAGTCGGACATCAACGCGACGACTGCTTTCGCGGTGGCCGTGGCGTCAGAGGAATCCCAACCGAGCGGCGCACGGACCCCCCAGATGTCGTTGAAGGTATTGGCTCCGGGGATGGCCTTCTTGGCCACCGAGTCGATCGGTCCGGCAGCCACGATGTTGGAGCGGATGCCCTGGGGACCCAGGTAGCGGGCGAGGTAGCGAGAAGTGGACTCCAGCGCGGACTTGGACACGCCCATCCAGTCGTAGGTGGGCCACGCGACGCTGGCGTCGAACGTGAGTCCAACGATGCCTGCTCCACGGTTGAGCAGTGGGTGCACCGCCATCGTCAGCGCCTTGAGGGAGAAGGCCGAGACGTGCAGCGCCTGGGCAACGTCCTCCCACGGCGTGGTGAGGAACTTGCCACCCAGAGCGGTTTCCGGGTTGGCGTAGGCGATGGAGTGCACGACACCGTCGACGCCGCCGGTGAAGTATTCCTCCAGAACGCCCGGAAGTGCTTCGAGATGGGCAGGATCGGTGACGTCGAGTTCAATGAGTGGCGGGGCCGGGTCAAGCCGAGCCGCCACCCGCCTTGCCAGCGACACTGCGCGTCCTGCTGAGGAGACGACGACGTTGGCCCCTTCGCGCTGCGCGATGTCGGCCACCGCGTAAGCAATGGACGTGTTCATCGTCAGGCCGGTGACCAGGATGTTCTTGCCCTCGAGGATTCCCATGTGTGTGATCTCCAAAGTGTGGTTCTGTGCGATGCGGAAAGGTCGTGTGGAAAACGGGCTCAGTGGCCCATGCCGAGGCCGCCGTCAACCGGCAGCACGGCACCCGAGATGTACCCGGCTCCGTCGCCGGCCAGGAACAGCGCTGCGGCCGCCACGTCTGAGGAGTCACCGAGCCGCCCCGCGGGGATGCGTGCCTTGTACCCGGCGATGGTTGCCTCCGGGAGCACCGCCGTCATGTCGGTGTCGATGAACCCGGGGGCGATGACGTTGCAGGTGATGTTTCTGCTGCCCAGTTCTCGGGTGAGGCTGCGGGCGATACCGATGAGCGCGGACTTGGAGGCGGCATAGTTGACCTGCCCCGGAGAGCCGAGCAGACCCACCACGGAGGACACCAGGATGATCCGGCCGAAGCGTCCACGGGTCATGGGACGGGCGGCGCGGCGTACCACCCGGAACGTGCCTGTGAGGTTGGTGTCGATCACGGAGGTCCAGTCATCGTCACTCATCCGTGCGATGAGCGTGTCCTTCGTGACGCCGGCATTGGCCACGAGGATCTCGACGGGGCCCAGGTCGGCCTCCACGGTCTTGAAGGCTTCGTCGACCTGTGCCTGATCCGTGACGTCGCACACGACGCCGAGGACACCGTCGGGAACTGACCCGGAGCGGTATGTGGCGGCGACGCGATATCCGGCGTCGCGGAAGTGTTCGGCAATGACCCGACCGATTCCTTTGGAGCCACCAGTGACCAGTACCACGCGAGATTCCTGCACGGCGACAACTTACCGCACACTGGGGTGGCCAGACCCGGAATGCGGATCGGCACTCAGACAGCGTGGTTGGAAGCCAGAACTATGCTGTAAAGGTGCCAGGGAACAAGTCGGGACCAGAAGCAACGCTGATCACCAGCGCGGGCCGCAGCCGAACGCTGGACATTGACGAGCGGAACAAGCGCTACCTCATCACCATGCTGTTGCGCACCGCCTGCTTCATCGCCTTCCTCGTGGTGCCCGGGTGGTGGAAGATCGTGGCGCTGGTGCTGGCCGCATTCCTTCCTGCGGTGGCCGTGCTTTTCGCCAATGCCGCCGACCACCGTCCGCCGCCACTGGCGCCGAAGCTGGCGGAGGAGGAGGATGGTGAAAGCCGTCTGGCGCTTCAGCCCTATCAAGTCATTGAGGGCGACATCATCGAGCCGGACTTCGAAGCAGGTCTCCGGGAGGACGTGGCGTGAAGAAACTGGTACTCCGCTGGGTCGCGCTCGCGGTGTTCCTCGTGCTGTTGGCGACGCTGTTCGTGCGTCTGGGTGAATGGCAGCTCAACCGCTTGGAGGGCACAAGGGAAAGAAATGACGTGGTGTCGGCCAACCAGGGTCGTCCCGTCATCGACTACCGCGAAGTCATGGGCGGCCCGGTGGCGGAGACATCGCAGTGGCAGCGGGTACGCCTCACCGGCACGTACACGGGCGAGCAGTACCAGGTGCGCTACCGCAACCAGGACGGGCCCGGGATCGAAGTGGCTGCAGTCTTCGACACCACCCATGGCGACACCGTCCTCGTGAACAGGGGCTTCATCGCGCGCCAGATCGGCAAGCCGGACACCGAGGTGCTTCCGGCGGTGCCTGAGGGCGACGTGGAAGTGATCGGTTTCCTGCGCCGTGACGAGCGGGGTGACGACACGGCAGTGGTCCCCCACGACTTCAAGGTGCGTCTCATCAACGCCGAAGCCATCGGAACCTCGCTGGGCCGAGATGTCCTGCCGGGCTACGTCAACCTGGTGGAGTCCACCCCGTCCAATGGCGATGAACTGGTGCCAGTGGTCCCTCCCCCCGCATCCGAGGGCAACCACTTCTCCTACGCACTCCAGTGGTTCTCGTTCAGCGTCATCGCGGTGGGTGGCATCTTCGTGCTGATCCGGGCAGATCTCGCTGACCGGAAGAAGGCCCGTCTGCGAGCAGAGCGCCGCGCGAGCCGGAAGGTCGCCGTCGACGAGCCGGTCCGTTGACCGCACTCGAAACTGCTGCACCCTGGCTGCGCTGCCCCGTCTGCGGCACCGGTCTCGCGTGGGCGGGGCGATCACTGGTTTGCCCCACTGGGCACGTCTTCGACGTCGCGAAACAGGGTTACGTCAACCTCGTCGGTCACTCCGCCCCCAGCAACGCCGACACGGTCGCCATGGTGGCGGCGCGTCACCGATTCCTCTCCGCCGGCCACTATGACCACATCACGGACGCCGTCGCTGAAGCGGTGCTGGGCGCACGCCGCCTGCTGGAGGTGGGCGCGGGGACCGGCCACCACCTCGCCCGGGTCCTTGATCACCTCCCATCGGCGCATGGGCTGGCTGCCGACATCTCCGTGCCGGCGTCCCGCCGGGCTGCCAAGGCACATCCACGCATGGCCGCGGTGGTGGCCGACACGTGGGCGGGGCTCCCTCTTGCCGATCGCTCCGTGGACGCGGTGCTGTGTCTCTTTGCGCCCCGCAACCCCGCTGAGTTCCAGCGTGTGCTCGCTGACGACGGCGTCGTCGTGGTGGTTCTGCCGAAGCCCGACCATCTTCGCGAACTGCGCGATGCCCATGCGCTGCTGGAGGTCGGCGAGGACAAGGTGGACAAACTTCTCCAGTCGTCCAGCACCCACCTGAACCTGGTGGCCAGCACGGACGTCACCCATGAGTTGGAGCTGAGCGCGGACGAGGCCACGGATCTGGTGGCGATGGGCCCCAACGCCTTCCACACCAACGTGAGCGCCCCCGCCATCCGCACGAGGCTGAGCGTCACCTGCCTCACTTTCAGGGTCCTGCACACGCCACGTCGCTAGGCTCGGGCGATGGAACACGATGACAGCATCACCGAGCTTCTCCTCACCCTGAAAAGTGTCATGCAGGCCGCAGAGCGGCTTGGCCCGGCATCCGGTCCAGGGCTCGCCGACGCGCTGTCCACCCACCTGGGATGCGACGTCGAGTCGCTGTCCGTCCTGAGCGAAGAGGTGGTGCCGCATCGCTTCGCGGACTGGGATGTGGCCTTGGAGCACCTGGCCTCCCAGGACCCGAACGCGAGCGTGCTCGGGGTCGGCGGAGGCCAGGAGCGCTTGCACCAGTCGTTGGGGGACCTGATCTCCACGCGCTACACCCGCTTCGGCGTGGGGCAGGTGGACTACTGCAAGGTGCCGACAGGACCAACGGGCCACCGGCAGACCATCGGTTTTGGCATCCGTCTGATGACATTCGCTGGACACCCTGTGGCGGTGATGCAGCGCAAGCCCGACCCCATGTACGGATCGGCCAATGCGCGCTTCGAGGTGGTGTGTCAGGACGCAGAGGTGGCTGCCGACCTGCTGGTGGAGGCCAGCCGTCTCGGAACGAAGATGAGTCTGCTGCGAGGGCAGGTGATCACCTTCGCGGGCAACGGCTTCGACCCCGGCAGCGACGGTTTCACCTTCCTGCCCCGCCCGGACGTTCCCACCGGGGATGTCGTACTGCCGGAAGGCGTCCTGGAGAGGATCACCAACCATGTGCTGGGGGTCGATGAGCACACCGAGGCTTTGCGCCGATTCGGCCAACACCTCAAGCGGGGAATCCTGCTGTACGGACCGCCGGGGACCGGCAAGACCCACACCGTGAGGCATCTCGTGGGACGTGCCCACTCCCACACCGTTGTGCTCCTGAGGGGGATGACGTTGGCCTACATCACTCAGGCTGCGGTGATCGCCCGCAACCTCCAGCCCGCGATCGTCGTGCTGGAGGACTGTGACCTGGTGGCCGCGGACCGGGACTTCACGCCCAGTGGGGCGCCGTTGCTCTTCGAGGTCCTCGACGCACTCGACGGGCTCGACGCGGACGCCGATGTCACGTTCCTGCTGACCACCAACCGGGTGGACATTCTGGAGGAGGCGCTCGTGCAGCGGCCCGGAAGGGTGGACCTGGCCATGGAAATCCCGCTGCCGGATCTGGAGGAGCGCACCAGACTGCTGCGGGTCTACCGGCGCGACGTCCCGTTCAGCGATGCAGGGCTGAGTTCAGCGGCCGAACAGACTGACGGCATGACCGCCGCATTCGCCAAGGAACTCGTGCGTCGCGCCGTCCTGGAGGCAGCGCTGCAGGAGCAGACCCCGGCAGACTCCCACCTGGCCAAGGCGTTGGGTGACCTGCTGTCCGAACGTGAAACCCTGACCCGTCGTCTGCTGGGGATGGATGACGTCGTGGACGCCGTGGTGACCGACGAAACGTGGGCCGGGGCCGCAGACTGAGAATCAGCCTGGCACAACGAAAACGGCCGGCGGACCCACAGGTCCACCGGCCGTTTCCTGGATGACTACAGTCCGAGGAACGCCCGGAACTCGTCGCAGGCGCGCTCAGCCTCGATCTGGTTCGGCATCTCGCAGAAGATGCGCAGCAGCGGCTCGGTGCCCGAGAACCGCGCGATGATCCAGCCGTTGGTGAAGTAGACCTTGCAGCCATCGGCGTACGAGGTGTGGGTCACTTCCGCCGTGAAGTCCGGCACCAACTTGTCCACCATGAGCGTCTGCAGGATCTCCGGCTTGCGCTCCATGGGGAACGTGAAGTCGGTCTCCGCCATGTAGTGGGGATCGAACTGCCCGGTGATCTCGTCGTAGATCTCGCTCATGGACTTGCCCACGATCGCGATCATTTCCACCAGCAGCGCGGCAGCATAGATGCCGTCCTTGCCGGCGATGTGGCCGCGCACCGTGAGGCCGCCGGAACTCTCGCCACCGATGATGGCGTCGGTCTCCAGCATCTTGCCCGAGATCCACTTGAAGCCGACGGGAACCTCGTAGCACTTCTGACCGAAGCGCTCAGCCACGTCGTCGAGCAGGGAGGTGGTGGCCACGTTGCGGACCACAGCGCCTTCCCAGCCCTTGTACCGCAGCAGGTAGTAGTACAGGATCACCAGGAGCTGGTTGGGGTGGAGGAAGTTGCCCTTGTCGTCGATGACGCCGATGCGGTCCGCGTCACCGTCGGTGGCGATCCCGATGTCGCACTTGTTCTCCACCACGTACCGCTTCAGCATGGACAGTCCCGCGCTCGTCGGTGATGGCAGCGCGCCGCCGAACAGGGTGTCGTGGCGATCGTTGATGACATCGACCTCGGTGCGGGCGGTCAGCAGGATGGTTTGCAGCGACGTGCGGGAGACACCGAACATGGGGTCCAGCGCCACCTTCAGGTGCGCGTGCCGGATGGCATCCATGTCCACCTGGGCGATGATGGAGTCGATGTAGCCGTTGAAGGAGTCGATCTCCTTCACAGCCCCGGAGGCGAGAGCCTTCGCGTAGTCGATGGTGGGCATGGCTGCCTCACCGTCGCCCTGCAAAGCCTCCATGCGTCGCTCCACATCCACGGTCACATCCTCGTCGGCATCCTTGCCGCCAGCGGTGAAGACCTTGATGCCGTTGTAGAGGGCAGGGTTGTGGGAAGCGGTGATGGCCATGCCGTAGGGCAGTTCGCGGTCCTTCACGGTCCACATGATGAGGGGGGTGGGCGCCTGTGCCACGCGGATGAGCTGGCAGGTGATGCCCTGGGCAGCGAAGACCTCAGCGGCCCATTCTGCGGCAACGTCGGAGAGGAAGCGCCGGTCGTAGCCGATGACGATGCCGGCTTCCTGCACACCCTCGGCGATGATGCGTTGCGCCAGCGCGCCACAGAGGAGCCGCACGTTGGCGCGGGTGAACTCATCCCCGATGATCGCTCGCCAGCCGCCTGTACCGAAATTGATGCGCGCCATCAGTTCTCCTCTTCGTTGATGAGACTCCAGACTAGTGATCGGGGAGCGTGCCGTCATCGAAACGAGCATGTGCGTCGCCCACCTACCGACGCAATGAGATAGCAATGCGTCACCACCCGGTCAGGCGAGCGACACCAGTTCAGCGTATTCGTCGCCCCACAGATCCTCGACACCATCGGGCAGGACGAGGACACGGTCGGGTTCCAGCGCCGCGACGGCGCCGGGATCGTGCGTGACCAGAATGACGGCGCCGGCGTAGGTGCGCAGCGCACTGAGAACCTCTGCGCGCGAGGCCGGATCCAGGTTGTTGGTGGGCTCGTCCAACAGCAACACGTTGGAGGCAGACACCACGAGCATGGCCAGGGCGAGTCGCGTCTTCTCGCCGCCGGAAAGAACGCGGGCCGGCTTCTCGACGTCATCGCCGCTGAACAGGAACGAGCCCAGCACCTTGCGGACCTGCGTGTCGTTCAGGTTCGGGGACGCCGACGTCATGTTCTCCAACACACTGCGGGAAACGTCGAGGGTCTCGTGTTCCTGCGCGTAATAACCGAGCTGCGCACCGTGCCCCAGCAGTCGCTGGCCGGTGTCCGGGTCCTCGATACCGGCGAGGATGCGCAGCATGGTGGTCTTGCCGGCGCCGTTGAGACCCAGGATCACCACCTTTGAGCCCTTGTCTATTGCGAGGTCGACGGCGGTGAACACCTCCAGGGATCCGTAGGCCTTGGACAGGTCCTTGGCCCGGAGCGGGGTCTTGCCGCACGGCGCAGGATCCGGGAAGCGGATCTTGGCCACCTGGTCGTTCTGCCTCTCCCCCTCCAACCCGGCCATCAGACGGTCTGCCCGCTTGGCCATGTTCTGCGCGGCGACTGCCTTGGTGGCCTTCGCCCGCATCTTGTCGGCCTGCAGCATCAACTGGCCGGCCTTCTTCTCTGCGTTGGCGCGTTCGCGTTTGCGTCGCTTCTCGTCGGTTTCGCGCTGCAGGAGATAGCGCTTCCAGTTCATGGAATAGACGTCCAGCACCGCACGGGTGGCATCGAGATGGAACACCTTGTTGATGACGGCGTTCAGGAGTTCCGTGTCGTGGCTGATGATGATGAGACCGCCGGGGAAACCCTGGAGGTAGCCGCGCAACCACACGATGGAGTCGGCATCCAAGTGGTTGGTGGGCTCGTCAAGCAGCAGCGTGTCTGCGTCGGAGAACAGGATGCGTGCGAGCTCAACGCGGCGACGCTGGCCTCCGGAGAGAGTCGACAGCGGCTGTTCGAGGACGCGGTCCGGCAGCCCCAGGTTGGCTGCGATCCGTGCGGCCTCGGCCTCCGCCGCGTACCCGCCGGCGGCCTGGAGTGCGTTCTCGGCCCGACTGTAGGCAGCCATGGCCTTTTCGCGGTCCTCACCGTCGGTCTCCGCCATCTTCACCTCGGCCTCCCGGAGCCGCCGCATCACGTGGTCGAGACCACGCGAGCCAAGGATTCGATCGCGGGCGTGCTGTGCGGGATCACCGGAGCGCGGATCCTGCGGGAGATACCCCAACTGGCCGGTGCGAGTCACCTGCCCCGATACCGGGAGTGCATCCCCAGCGAGGATGCGGGTGAGCGTCGTTTTGCCCGCGCCGTTCCTCCCCACGAGACCAATTCGATCGCCGCCGATGACCTGAAAGGACACGGCGGACAACAACAAGCGCGCTCCCGCGCGAACCTCTACGTCTTTGACCTGCAACACGAGGGATCATCCTACGCTCTCAGCCGCCGTGACCCCATTTCGTGTGATTGCATGGGTGCATGGGTGAGCGAAGGATGTTCATCGCGCTGCGGCCCCCGGTGGCTCAGCTCACGGAGCTTGAGGACTTCCTCGAAGCCGTGGGGCTCGAGGCAGCGGGCGTCTCCGTGGTCAGCCCTGCCCGCTGGCACATCACCCTGTCCTTCATGCCTGCTGTGGAGGCGTCACACCACGATGCCCTGCACGATGCCCTCGTGTCGCTGGCCCCCACCTCCGCCCCGATGGAGCTTGTCCTGCGCGGCGCAGGATCCTTCGCCCGCGGCGGCACCTCGGCTCCCATCTGGATCGGCGTCGACGGCGACCTGGCCGCACTGGAGGATCTGGCGCTCGGTTGCCGCGCTGCGGGTCATCGCAGTGGCGCACGGGTGGAGTCACCGAAGCAGTACCGCCCCCATCTGACCCTGTCGCGACGCAGACCACCCGAACACGGTGACCTCTGGATGGCGCGCTTGGACGAGTTTCGCGGCACCCCCTGGCTCGCGGGAGAGATCCTTCTCATCGAATCCATATTGGGTGGTCACCGCAGGCCTGTCCGGCACACGACGCTGGGCAGCTACCGGATGAAGGGCTGAAGCTGCCTGCTCAGAGTTCTGCGAGGAACTTCAGCAGTACCTGCTCCCACTCCTGCTGATGGGAGATGTTGAGCCCATGGGGCCCTCCCTCCACCACGTGCAGTCGCGCGCCGGGAACCATCGCTGGGAGCCGCTGACTCGACGGAGACAGGGGAACGTTCTGGTCCTGGTCCCCGTGCAGCACGAGAAGCGGGACGTCAATCTGTTCGCAGTCCTTGCGGAGATCCGTGGCCCACGCCTCGATCGTCAGGCTGGCAGCCCTCGGGTCGCTCTGCAGCGCGAGTGCGAGAGCCTCCTGCCGAACTGTCTCGTCCACCGTCAGCCCGTCCTCATTGCTGAAGAAGGCGGTGGTGAACTGATCGAGGAAGCCTGCGTGATCGTCGGCGCACTGCTTGGCCATGTCCATGAACGCCTGCACGGGCATGGCACCGTCGGGGTTGTCCTCAGTGATGGCGAGCGCAGGACAGATGGAGCTTGACAGCACGGCACCCGCCAGTGCGCCGGTGCCGTAGCGACCGATGTAGCGAGCCACTTCCCCACCGCCCATCGAGAAGCCCAGTATGACCGCGTCATGGAGGTCGAGATGCGTGATGACGTCGTTGAGGTCTGAGCTGAGGGTGTCGTAGTCGTATCCGTCACGGGGTTTGTCGGAGCGACCGAACCCACGCCGGTCGTAGGTGATGACGCGATGGCCCGCTGCCGTCAAAGCTGGGATGTTGTTGCGAAAGGACTCTCCGGAGAGTGGCCAGCCATGAACCAGCACGAGTGGCCGCCCCGCCCCTCCCGTGTCCGTGATGTGCAAGGTGATGGGTGTGTCACCGGTGGTGGTGATGCCAGTCATGGTGCTCCTCCTGCTCACAAGGCTGATGCCGAAACGCTACCCCAGCAGCGCCCGGCGCAACGCAATCACCTTGGAGTCACCCTGATCTCCATCTGGCTACACATCAGACGTCTGTTGGTCGTACCATGTCTGCGTGCGCGGTGATCTTCCGCGACAGAGGAGGGCAACGGTGTCGAAACCAATGATCCGCGTCGTCGTGGCCGAGGATGACCCCTTGGCACAGATGGCGATCCAGAGTTACATCTCCCGAGTCGATGACATCGAGATCGTGGGAAGCGCGGCTGACGGCAAGCTCGCCCTCGAACTGGTGAAGACCCTCAAGCCCGACGTACTGCTCACCGACATCCACATGCCCCACATGGACGGCGTCGAACTCACCCGGCTGGTGTTCGCGCTGCCGGATCCGCCACGTGTGCTGTGTTTCACGGTGCTGGGCGATGAGCAGACGATGCGCACCGCGCTCGAGGCTGGCGCCAGTGGCTTCCTGCTGAAGGTGGACCCGCCGGACATGCTCATCCACGGCATTCGATGCGCCTACAACGGTGATGCGCTTGTCTCACCCAAGCTGCTGGCAAGCGTGCTCCGTCAGTTCCAGCGGCACAACAAGCCGCCTGAGGACCTCGTGGATTCCGAGCTCGAACTCGTCCGACTCGTGGGAATGGGGCTGGACAACGCACAAATCTCCACAGCTGTGTTCCTGGCTCCCAGCACGGTGAAAACCTACGTCAGCCGGCTCTTGAAGAAGACGGACTGCAAAAGCCGTGCCCAGCTCGCGGCAAGGGCGCACGAGTGGGGCCTGGTCGACGGCTGAGCCAGCCGGTTCAGCCGATTCGGAGCTGAGAGTGGCGGTGGACTCCAGTGCCCGATGGGGGGAACGAAACACTGGAGTCCACCGCGGTCCATGGGGTGCGGCCCGCGCCTTGGTCATCATCGATCTTCTGCTGCCTGGCCTCGCGTGCGCTCGCCCACCAGGCGACAAGCCCCAACAGGCCGAGTGCAGCAAACACGAAATCAGACAACGACATCACCCGTCCGACGAGACCCAGGTACATCAACAACCCGACGTACACAGCAGGTACGAAGACGCCAAGCCATGCGCGCTCCCGTTTCAGGAGCCAGTTCTGTACCACGAGGAGGATGACGAGCGCCAGGCCCACGGCCAGGTTCGCCGCATCGAAATTGGAGAAGTCCACGACGCACCCACCTCCTCAACGCACCTTGACCAATGATTGTGGACGGGCAGGCCGGTCACATGGACCCAGAACACATCACAACCCCTGCACAACACAATGCCGGTACAGTGGCCGCCAACCAACCAGGCCATGATGTCCCCCCAAGTTGATCCGGAAAACCACTTTGGGGCTCAATCGCTCCCCTGGGGTTGTAACATGCCCGTTCACATCGTTTCTGCATGTAACAGGGCAATATCTTGGAGTCGACAACGTATCCCCCTTGGAGGTTCCCGTGTTCTCACCAGATGATCTCACCCCGGCACTGATCGCACTCCCCTACGTCGCGTTCACGATGAAGAGCGTTCTGCGAAGCTCCCTGCGCCTTCGCGCCCTGTACGTCCGCCCCGGCTACTGCCGCTACCTTCCGTTTCTCTGCTACAGCTGAGTGATTGCACCGGCCTGTCGCACAACGCTGCCCGTACACTCCTAGCCCATGGACCAGGCCGCGAGAAGACCGACCGACGCACTGTGGTTCGAGCCTCTAGCTGCAACGATTCTGTTTGGCTTCGCGCTCTTCGTTAACCGAGGGGTTTCTTGGCCTTACATGTGGATCCTGGACATCACCACATGTGCAGGGGCAGCCATCTCGTACCGATGGCCAAGAACGGGCGCACTGATAACCGGTCTCAGTCTTGCCGCGTGGCTGCCCTTGGACCACACCTCCGTCAGCGTGAGCGCAATTGCCTCTTACATCAACATCTTCGCAGCGTCGCGAAAGAACCTGCCATGGAAAGCGCCTTTGGTGCTTGCCATGGGGGGACTTCTCTATTTGGGATTGGTCCGCAAGGCGCCGCTCAAACCGTCGGACCAGTTGACGACATCCATCATTCTCTTGCTCGTCCTGATCGTCGCTTACGGCGGTGGGGTGGCATTCCGTTATGCCACGCAGCGCATCCAACGCGAGAAGGAGTCCGGCCAGCAGCGGCTCCAAGAGCTCCAGGTTTCGTTGGCCCGGGAGTTGCACGACAGCGTCGCCCAGACGCTCTCCAGCGCTGCCATGCGCGCCAACATAGCGATGTCGGATCCCGGGATGTCGCCCCTGACCCGCGACCACTTGGAGCGGATAGCCGACGAGTGCCGATCCTCAGCGCATGATTTGAGATTGCTGCTCTCATCACTGCGCGAGGACCAGGGGCGTCCGGTGGCCACGGGGCCGCTCGCAGACGTCGACTCACTGCGCCAGGCGGTTGACGAGCAGGCGAACAGGCTCAGGGACGAGGGTTTCCACGTCACCACAGACGTCAACATCGACAAGCTCAGCGCCGCGCGTTGCCAGACGCTGGCCGCGATCGTCATCGAGGCCGCGAACAACGTGGTCAAGCATGCCAAGCCCCGGTCTCGCTGCTCCATCACGATGGTGGCAGACGGTGACGAAGTGCTGGCCGAGTTCACCAACGTCCGGAAGAACACGAAGGGCGTTCATCAGGGATTCGGGCTCACAGGCATCCAGGAGAGATTGACGATCCTCGACGGCTCCTGCTCCGTGACGCGTGCCGGGGGCCAGTGGACGCTCCAGGCGCGACTGCCGCTCGGCGTGGAAGGCAGCGGCAATTCCGCTCCCGAAGGATCCATGTCACCGCTGGCCGACCCCCCGGCTGCGGAGCACGAGGGGACGACGAAGCCAGTGGGTTACAGGTTGTAGCCGATGGCGCGCAACTGCTCACGGCCATCATCGGTGATCATCTCGAGCGACCATGGTGGAAGCCAGACCCAGTTCAGCGTCACCGACGTCGCCAGGCCCTCGAGCACGTACCTGGTGTCGTACTCGATCTTGTCCGTGAGCGGACACGTCGGCGAGGTCAGCGTCATGTCGAGGGTGACGTTGCCCTCGTCGTCGACGGTCACGCCGTAGAGCAGGCCCAGGTCCACGATGTTGACGAAGAGTTCAGGGTCGACGACATCCTTCATCGCCTCCTCGATCTCTTCCTCGGTGGGGACTGCGCGCGCCGTGTCGACGTCGGGCAGTTCGTCCTTGACGAGATCGCTCGGACGCGCGGTATCGGGGTTGTACATGTCAGGACTCCTTGTCACTGGTTTGGCCGACCGCGTCTCTCAGCGCCGACCACGACAACAGGGCGCACTTCACGCGCGCCGGGAATTTGGAGACGCCAGCGAATGCAATGGCGTCCTCGAATCGTTCCTCATCGGGGACGATCTTTCCTTTTGAGTGCATCATCTCAAGAAAATCGTCGTACAAACCCATGGAATGCTCCACCCCCTTGCCAATGACCAGATCGGTCATGACGGAGGTGGAAGCCTGTGAGATGGAACACCCGACACCCTCGTACGACACGTCCTGGATGACGTCGCCATCCACGTGGACACGCAGTGTCAGTTCATCACCGCAGGAAGGGTTCACGTGATGGACCTGGGCATCAAAGGGTTCCCGGAGACCAACGTGATGCTTCTCGCGGTAGTGGTCCAGGATGATCGTCTGGTACAGCTCGTCTATGTTCACGTGCGTGTCAGCCTTGCTTGAACTTGGGGGCGAAGTAGTTCCGGGTGAACACGAGCGCGTCCGCGAGGGCGTCGATCTCCGACGCAGTGGTGTAGAGATACGACGAGGCTCGCGTGGACGACTGGTGTCCCAGCCGACGATGCAGCGGCCTGGCGCAGTGGTGGCCGCCACGGATGGCTATCCCACGCGAGTCCAGAACCTGCATCACGTCATGCGGGTGCACATCGCCGAGGTTGAAGGAGATGGCACTCCCCCGGTCCTCAGCCTGCGTTGGTCCCAGAACCACGAGTCCGTCGATGGAGGTGAGCTTGTCCAGCGCGTACTGCGTCATCCTGGCCTCATGGGCCGCAATGTTCTGCATGCCAACCCCAGTGAGGTAGTCGACGGCGGCACCGAGACCGACTGCCTGCGCGATCGGAGGTGTGCCGGCCTCGAACCGGTACGGCGGGGGTGCGAACGTGGAGTGCGACATCTCCACCACCTCGATCATCTCCCCACCGCCCAGGAAGGGCGGCAGCGTCTCGAGGAGGTCGTAGCGTCCCCACAGCACTCCGATGCCGGTGGGACCGCACATCTTGTGACCGGTGAAACAGAGGATGTCGGCGCCGAGCGTCGACACATCCGTCACGGCATGCGGCACCGACTGGGACGCATCCACCACCATGCGTGCACCCACGGCGTGGGCCTGCCGTGCGATGTCCGTGACCGGATTGTGGGTGCCCAACACATTGGACACCGACGTCAGTGACACGATGCGGGTGCGCTCGTTGATGAGGTGGTCCCGCTCAGCCGCCTCGAGGTCGAGGCGCCCCTCGTCCGTGATGTCGAACCAGCGCAGCGTGGCTCCGGTGCGTTCGCACACCATCTGCCACGGAACGATGTTGGAGTGGTGCTCCATGACGGAGATCACCACCTCATCACCAGGCTTCAGTGAGGCGCCAAGCGCGTTGGCGGCGAGGTTGAGGGCCTCCGAGGCATTCTTGGTGAAGACCACCTCTTCGTCCCGTGCAGCACCGATGAAACGTGCGATCGTGGAGCGGGCTCCCTCGAAGCCCTCCGTCGCCTCTGCCCCGAGCATGTGCATGGCGCGTGCGACGTTGGCATTGTGCTGGGAGTAGTGCTCGGAGATGGCGTCGATGACTGCCTGGGGCTTCTGCGAGGTGTTCGCGGAGTCGAGGTACACCAAGGGGTACTCCCCGGACATCCGGCCGAGGATCGGGAAGTCCTGCCGAGTCTTCTCAACGTCCAGCATCAGCGGCACCCCTTTCGGTCATGTTCTTTGCGCTGTCAAAAGATCCTACAAACGCCCACGGGAGGCCCGGTCTCCAGCGCCGATTGGACGTCTGGAGACCGGGATCCGATCAAGCGACAGAAGCGGCTTTGATGTAGGACTCGTAGCCCTCGGCCTCGAGCTTGTCGGCCAGTTCGCTGCCACCTTCGTCGACGATTCGGCCGTCGATGAAGACGTGAACGAACGTGGGCTCGATGTAGCGCAGGATCCGCGTGTAGTGCGTGATGAGCAGGAGCGCGCGCTGGCCGTCGGAGGTGAAGCGGTTGACGCCGTCGCTCACGACGCGCAGTGCGTCGATGTCGAGGCCGGAGTCGGTCTCGTCCAGGATTGCAGCCTTCGGGTTCAGCAGCTCAAGCTGGGCGATCTCATGGCGCTTCTTCTCACCACCGGAGAAGCCCTCGTTGACCGAACGTGCGGAGAAGGACTTGTCCAGCTGCAGGTTCGTGAGTACGCCCTCGACCTCCTTGACCCAGGTCCGGATCTTGGGTGCCTCGCCGTCCAGCGCGGTCTTGGCGGTGCGCAGGAAGTTGGCCACCGACACACCGGGCACCTCGACGGGGTACTGCATGGCAAGGAAGAGGCCCTCGCGTGCACGCTCGTCGACGCTGAGCTCGGACAGCTCGACGCCGTCGAGGGTCACCGAACCACTGGTGATCTTGTAGTTGGGGTGGCCGGCGATGGCGTAGGCCAGCGTCGACTTGCCCGAGCCATTGGGGCCCATGATGGCGTGGATTTCGCCGGGCCTGGCGGTCAGGTTGACGCCCTTGAGGATTTCCTTGGGACCGTCCTCGGTCAGGACGTCGACGTGCAGGTCGGAGATGACGAGTGTGGACATGGGTTTTCAGGCTCCTCGAATTGCTTGCTGGTTGATGGGGTTGTCGATGTCCACCTCAATGGACGTGCCGTCGACACGGCAGGGGAACACCTTGACGGGTTCCGTGGCGGGCAGGCAGCGGGGCACACCCGTCCTCAGGTCGAAGACGGAGCCGTGGAGGTAGCACTCAATGGCACCATCCTCCACGTCGCCCTCGCTCAGGGGGACGGCGCCATGGGTGCATTCGTCGACGAGGGCAAAGTACTCGCCCTCGTGCAGCACGATGACCACGTCCAGGTCAGTTTTCATTGAACCTGTTGCAGGCACCTCCACCGCGAACGGCCGATTGGCTGTCACATCGGCCACATCGGCAACGGCTTGGAAGCTCACGAGTCGGTGCCCTCGATGACGGCGGACAGCTCCAGCTCCCGCTCCACCTGCTCCATGAGGCGGCTCTCGATCTTCGGGACACCGATGCGGCGGATGATGTCGACGAAGAAGCCGTGCACCACCAGACGGCGTGCCTCGGCCTCGGAGATGCCGCGGCTGCGGAGGTAGAACAGCTGGAGATCGTCGAATCGACCGGTCGTCGAAGCGTGTCCCGCCCCGGCGATTTCGCCAGTCTCGATCTCAAGGTTGGGGACCGAGTCGGCCTGGCACCCGTCGGTGAGGACGAGGTTCTTGTTCGACTCGTACGTGTCAATCCCCTCGGCCTCCTTGCGGATCAGGACGTCGCCGATCCACACGGAGTGCGCACCCTTGCCCTGCAGGGCGCCGCGGTAATCCACGTTGCTCTTGGTGTGGGGCTCGTTGTGGTCGACGAAGAGGCGGTGCTGGATGTGCTGGCCGGCATCGACGAAGTAGAGGCCGTACGCCTCCACCTCTCCACCGGGGCCTGAGAACTTGGAGTTCTCCTGCAGCCGGACCACGTCGCCGCCCATGGAGGCCGTGATGGTCTTGACGTGTGCGTCACGGCCAATCTGAACCGAGCGCTGTCCACCGTGCACGGCATCGTCGGCCCAGTCCTGCAGCGTCACGAGATTCAGCCGCGCGCCGGGCCCGACGATGACGTCGGTCTTCTCCGCGTAGCTGCCGGAGCCGGTGTAGTGGAGCACGATGGTCGCCTCGGCGTTGGCGCCGACGGTGATGACCACATGGTCCGCCACTGCGGTGCCACGGCCCGTGCCGTTGAGAATGACCGGCTCGGCGATTTCCGCGTTGGCAGCCACCTTCAGGTGGAAGGCCTTGGCCGCATTCTTGGCGGCCAGCGCGGAGACGCGATCAACCGGCGCTTCGACGGCCAGGTCATGCGCCTCGGCCAACGTGATGGACTCCATGGTGACGCCCTCGGGCAGGTCACCGCTCCAGTCCAGCGATTCACTTCGGGGTTCGTCGGCGAAGAGCCCCTTGAACCGCTTGATCGGCGTGAAGCGCCAGATCTCCTCACGACCGTTGGGGACCGGGTGGTCCTCGATGTCCCAGGAGGGCGTGGGGTGCAGGTGCGACTCGACGGTCTCGATGGCCGAGGCCACATTCGGGGGCGTCACAGTGTTTGCTGCGGGCGAAGCGGCAGCGTCGGACTTGATGTCAGTGGTGGACAATCTCGTACTTTCTTTCGTGGAGTGGGTGCTTGTCGAGGTGAGCCGTCAGCCGACTGCACCCTCCATCTGCAGTTCGATGAGGCGGTTGAGCTCGAGTGCGTACTCCATGGGCAGTTCCCGTGCAATGGGCTCGACGAAGCCGCGCACGATCATGGCCATTGCCTCGAACTCACCCATCCCGCGGCTCATGAGATAGAACAACTGGTCCGCGGAGACCTTGGAAACCGTGGCCTCGTGTGCCATGGACACGTCGTCCTCGCGCACGTCGACGTAGGGGTAGGTGTCCGAGCGGGAGATCTGGTCCACCAACAAGGCGTCACACATGACGGACGACTTGGAGTGATGCGCGCCCGCCTCGACCTTCACCAGTCCGCGGTACGACGAACGTCCACCGTTGCGCGCCACGGACTTCGACACGATCGAGCTCGACGTGTGGGGTGCGCAGTGCACCATCTTCGAGCCGGCGTCCTGGTGCTGGCCCTCGCCGGCGAAGGCGATGGACAGCGTCTCACCGCGGGCGTACTCACCCATCAGGTAGACGGCCGGGTACTTCATGGTGACCTTGGAGCCGATGTTGCCGTCGATCCACTCCATCGTCGCGCCCTCTTCGCAGGTGGCGCGCTTGGTGACGAGGTTGTAGACGTTGTTCGACCAGTTCTGGATGGTCGTGTAGCGGCAGCGAGCGTTCTTCTTCACGATGATCTCGACCACGGCGGAGTGCAGCGAGTCGCTGGTGTAGATCGGAGCAGTGCAGCCCTCGACGTAGTGCACGTAGGCACCCTCGTCGACGATGATCAGCGTGCGCTCGAACTGGCCCATGTTCTCGGTGTTGATCCGGAAGTACGCCTGCAGCGGGATCTCCACGTTGACGCCCTTGGGCACGTAGATGAAGGATCCGCCCGACCATGCTGCGGTGTTCAGCGAGGCGAACTTGTTGTCGCCCACCGGGATGACGGAGCCGAAGTACTCCTTGAAGAGTTCCGGGTGCTCCTTGAGCGCGGTGTCGGTGTCCATGAAGATGACGCCCTGGCGCTCGAGCTCTTCGTTGATCTTGTGGTAGACCACCTCTGACTCGTACTGGGCGGCCACGCCGGACACGAGACGCGCCTTCTCGGCCTCGGGGATGCCCAGGCGGTCGTAGGTGTTCTTGATGTCCTCGGGCAGGTCCTCCCAGGTCTGGGCCTGCTTCTCGGTGGAGCGCACGAAGTACTTGATGTTGTCGAAGTCAATGCCGCTGAGGTCCGCACCCCACGTGGGCATGGGCTTCTTGCGGAAGAGCTTGAGGCCCTTCTGACGCATGTCGTGCATCCACTCGGGCTCGTCCTTCAGCGCCGAGATGTTGCTGACGACAGCCTCGTTGATGCCGCGCTGTGCGCTGGCGCCGGCGGAGTCGCTGTCATGCCATCCCCACTGGTAGTTGGCGAGTGCATCGAGGTGTTCGTCCTGCGTGGATCCCAGTCCGGGGGCCTGCTGCGGTGCTGTCTGAGTCATGGTGGATTCACTTCCTGCTGGTTGCGATGGTCTGGTGGGGAACGGGGTGGGGCACATGCGTGGTGCACACACCGTCGCCGTGGGCGATGGTGGCCAACCGCTGCACGTGAGTGCCGAGCAGTCTTGCGAACAGCGCGGTTTCCACCTCGCAGAGGATGGGGAACTCGGCGGCGACGTGCGCCACCGGGCAGTGGTGTTGGCAGAGTTGTTCACCGGAGGCGACGGGCTTGACCACCGGGGCGTAGCCGCTGACGGCCAGGCTGTCAGAGAGCACGTCCACCGCTGGACGCTCAGGGTGGGCGGCGCGCAGTTCATGGAACCGCTGCTCCACCCCGCTCAGCCGTTCAGCGGCGAGTTCCCGCACTGCCTCGATGCCGGCCATGTCCCGCAGTCGACGCATGGCAGCGATGGCCAGTGCGTCGTACGTGTGATGGAACTCGGAGCGGCCCACGTCGGTGAGGGAGAACACCTTGGAAGGGCGTCCCCGGCCTCGCGCGCCGTACACGCGCTGCTCACTGTCGGCAAGCGTGCCGTCAGCCAACAACGCGGTGAGGTGTCGTCGGATGGCAGCGGGGGTCAGTTCCAGCCGTCCAGCCAGCTCACTGGCCGTGGACGGTCCGTGTTGGAGGATGGAGTCGACAACTCGCTGCCGGGTGGATCGGTCATCGGGTTCCCTGATCTGCATGGCACCCTCCTCCCGCTGGAAAACAATTGACTACGCAAGTGTTTCCTAATGAGACTGTGCTTTCAAGCGAGGCAACCCTTAGTTGCACCACGTTCGCGATCCGCTGATCTTCGACGTGGTGAACGCGTGGTCCTTCTCAGCCGAGATCCACTTCCATCTCGCACAGTCCGTCAGGCTCCACCATGGCCTCCTCCCACACCTGGATGGGGATGATCACGCCGCCGGGGCGGTACCGCGCGGACTCGTCCGTGGTGGGCACGTCCCTACCGCCGATGCGAACTGATGTCACACGGGCGCCGCTCGCGCGGATGGTGTAGCGGACCCGCACCTGCCGTCCGCCCAGCACCACGGTCGCCATGAGACCATCGAGCCCTACCGGCAGCACGGGGTCGACCACGAGCCCGCTTGCCCGCCACCGCAGTCCGAGGAAACGCTCGCTGACAAGGCGCAGGATCAGTCCGGGTCCCGACGAGTAGACGCGCCACCCACCCTCGAAGTCGAAAGCAGGGTTGAAGAGCTGCGCGGCTCTGGCCTCGGCGTCGTAGCGATCACTGAATCTCGCGTCCACCGACGAGTAGTAGCAGTTCGACTGGCGTGGCGCGGCGCCGGGGACGGTGTCACCCAACGTCTGTGGCACCACGAGTTGCAGGGCCCGCCAGGCACGCTCGGCCTCGCCGAGGCGCAGCAGCGCCTCCACCCAGCGGAGATGGGCGTGGGTGTACATCAGGCCAATCTCCCTCCCCCAGAACGTCGCTGCCTCAGCCCGCAGGAACATGTGGGTCTCGCCCCCGTGGTAGGCCACCGGCGTGTCGAAGAGGTAGATGCCTGCCGGGCCGTCCAGATGTTCATCGATGATGGCCACGTGATCACGCGCCTCCTGTGGTGTGAGGAGTTCATCGGCCAACGCGTGGATCATCTGCAGAGAGCCGTGCGTCAGGCCGGTGCGGTGGTCCGAGGGGTGGACCAGCAGTTCCACACCGCCCTCGCTCACGATCGCGTAACCGGCCAGTTCGCCGTCCCTGAGCAGGAGTTCACGAACGGCCTCCTCGGTCCGTCCGGCGACAGCGCGCAACTGTTCTGCGAGCTCCCGATCCGTCTCGCCGAGCGCAGCTGCCAACGTCGAAAAAGCCTTGATCTCCAGCTCAGCTGTCCAGGTGGAACACATGAATCCCGCGATGTCCGGATCCGCCGGCTGGAGCGAATCATTCCAGTCGCCGTGGCCGTACGCCGGCAGCCGAGAATCGTGTGCACGACGGGACTCGATGTGGGCGACTGCTGCCAGCACATGGTCCCTGATGGGGGTGGGGCGAAGGAGGGTGTCGCTGCCCACCCAGCCTGCTTCAACGTCCAGGATGGAGGGATCACCGCTCATGAGGATGTGCTCCCCCAGGGCAAGCAACGGCCAGTAGACGACATCGCCATGGCTCTCCCGATGTCCGGGGGCACGCCGCTCCGGCAGGTACTCGAACCACTGCGGCCAGTCGCCGTCGTCCTGCTGGGCGGAGAAGACCACCTGCAGCACCTCCTCCACGAGATCCAACCGGCCTGCGGCCACCAGCAGACCGATGGGCCCCTGACACACGTCCCGAGTGCCCCAGGCACCTCCGGTGAACTGCTCCAGCCCCCTCGGCACCTGGTAATGGATCACTGCGTCCTGTGCCAGCCAGGGAAGAAAGTCAGCCAGGCGCTGGGCCTCCGGGACGCCGTCGAGGTGGGGAGCATGCGCCACGAGACTCGTCTCCGATGTCTCGGTGCCGCCGGGAAGCGGGATCCGCAGCTGCAGGGTGCCGTCATCGCTGCGGCGGATGAGCCAGCCTGTCTCCCGTTCGCTCCCATCGGCGTGCAGTGGGGCATCCCCGGTGGCGAGGGACTCCACGTCCGTGCGGGCCGCCAGCATCAGCGGCACGGGTGCGCCATCGACGCGCACGTCGACGCTCAGTTCCGTGGGGGTGAGGGTGGTCGTGGCCGTGATCGTGCGGCCCTGCCAGCGCCACCACCACGATGCGGCGCCTGCTGTGACGGACCAGGCGCTGGGTAGGCCCACCAATCGCCAGCCCTCACCGGTGTCAGCAAAAAACCGGACACCTTCCGCCTGCGTCAGTCCGAGGTAGCTGCGCCGCACCGACAGGAGAGGTTCGGCGTCTGCGTGACCCTTCGTGAGCTGGGAGGCGAGCGTGCCGTTCATCCACACGGTGACCGCGGCCGCGGGATCGTGGGGTCCGGCACCCTCTCCGGCGACGAGGATGTGGCCGTGGGGGCGAAGGACAGCGATCTCCTTTGCTGCCGCTACAACGTGCGCAGGACCCACCCGATACGCCCACGGCTTCCCGCCGGGGTCATTCTCGACGAGTTCCGCTGGCACGCCCGTGATCGACAGGAATTCTGACGTCTCCAGAGCCTCGCCGTGGAGCCACTCGGGATGCCCGAACAGCGTCGGGGTGACGGAGTCACCACTGCGGGAGACCGCCGACTCCCCCGACCAGTCGGCTTCGGCCAGCCGACGGCGAACCATCTGCACGTCCGCGGGGCCGGACGCGGCCGCGTGATCCTCGACCACCAGCACGCGGAACCCCACTGTCGCGGAGGCGCCCGGCATCAGCGTGATCGGTTCGCTCTGGAGGCCGGCGAGGGTGTGCTCGTGCTGGAGACGCTCGGACGGGAGATCCGACCCCATGTGCAGGCCGGTGCCGTCGTTGGCAGCCAGTTGGAGGGCGTCGGTGCACCAGCCCGCCACTGGATGCGTGCAGGTCAGTGCCAACCACGGAGTCCTCGTACCGGGCATGTTCTGCCGCACCGCAAGGATGACCGAGCCAGCGTCGTCGAGTGGGGTGAGGTCAAGGTACTGCGACACGTAGAGCTCGTTGCGACGCAGATCGTCCCACGGCGTGAGCGCCACGTCGAGCGTGCAGACCGCATCCACGTCCACCTGGCCGGGACCGCCGTTGGTGATGCGCAGGCTCCAGCCGAACATGCCGTCAGCCGGCTGCTCCCAGGACAGGTGCCAGTCGAGGCCCTCCTGGGTTCCGCTCAGCGAGGGGGCGCCGTCGGAGGAGACGATGGTGGCGCCGCTGGCCGGTCCCAACAGCCCCAGAGCCACGTGGGGGCCGCTCGTGGAGCGCCGGCGGAGCCAGACCTGGTGCGGTCCGGCCTCGAGCTCGCTGCCGGGGTACTGGATGACGCTGAGCGCTCCCGCGTCCAGTCGCTGGAGCGCGCCAGCCGAGGTGAAACATGCGTGGATCTGCGGAGCGGTCATGACGGAGGTCCGTTCCCTGGGTCGGTGGAAAGTCGTAGCCCGTGTCCAATGGTGAACAGCGGGTGGGGCGTGTCGCCGCTGACATCCTCCCGGGATGAGCGGACCTCGTCCATCGAGGAGGGGAACTGCACCGGCAGTCTCCCTTCAGGCGCAACCTTGCCCGTGATGGCGGCCACCCAGGCGGAGTCCTCCACACCGAAGGAGACCGTCAGTGCGGAGACGACGCCGACCAGCGGCGTGCACACGGCCGGGCGATCGGCAGCGACATCCACCACCAGCGGGCAGTGTGCGGCAATCCGGCCGAGTCGGTGAGCCAGGCCGGGCGCGAATTCCAGGCTGCCCTGGTGGAACTGGGCCTCCAGGAACAGGTCGTCCCGATGTTCGAAGGGGGCTGCCAGCCTGACCAGCGCCACGTCCGCTTCCTCCGGATTCGTCACTGGCACGCACCCGGGCGGCAACGCGTGCTCCACACACCCTTCCAGGTACACCTTGGGCGCTTTGCCTGAGGCCATGGGGAGCACGCCGTCGTTGGTGCACACCACGACGGATCGGGCCTGGGTGCGCCACCCGAGCTCCACATCCGACGGCTGCGCGACGTTGTCTGGCGCGTTGTCCTCGTCGACGAACGGGTTGTCGAACAACCCGAGCTCAAACTTCACCCGCAGCAGTCGGCGCGCCGACTCCTCCAGCCGGCTGCGCCCCACCAGCCCCTGACTGACGAGCTGGAGCAACAGATCCGTGCACTCCTCGCCACCGAACTGGTCGACCCCTGCATCCAGCAGCAACAGCATGCGGTGCTTCGCATCGAGATGCTCCACACCCCAGGCCCGCGCCGGCAGCACCTGATCCCCCACCTTGTTGTCGTTGACGAGCTCCCAGTCGGACAGGATGACGCCGTCGTAGGCGAGCCGCCCACGGAGCAACCCTGTGACAAGGCCTCGGTTGTAGGCAAAACCCACCTCCTCGACTGGCTCACCGTCCAGCACAAGCCCCACCGGGCGCCCGTAGTACGGCATGATCGCAGCCGTCCCAGCCTTGATGGCGGCTTCGAAGGGTCGCAGGTGCTCCTCGAAGCGTCCGCCGGGATAGACCTGATCCCGGCCATACGGGAAGTGGGCGTCCTCGCCACCCGCCTGCGGCCCGGCACCGGGGAAGTGCTTGGTGGTGGCGCTGACGGAATCCGGCCCCAATCGATCACCCTGCAGTGCCGTCACCGCGACGGCCATGCACCGGGCAACGAAGTCGGCATCGGCACCCAGGGTTTCGCGTTGCCGGGCCCAGCGCGGTTCCGTCGCAAGATCCGCCGTGGGATGGAGCGCGGCGCGGATGCCAACCGCGACGTACTCCCGACGCACCACCTGGAAGAACTGGCGGACCAGGTCCACGTCGCCGAGCGCCGCCAGCCCCATGGGGTCAGGCCATCGCGAGAAGAACGTGGACGCCCAACTCGTGCCTGCGTTCTGGGCGGCCGAGTGCCTCGGGTCGGTGGAGATGGTCACGGGAATGGCATGGGGCGCCTCGCACGCCAGTTCCTGGAGCCGGTTGGACCACCGTGCCGCAGTGGTTGCGTCCCTCAGCGCGTGGACGTTGAAGTGCGTCAGGTGTTTACCCAGCACCACTTCCCTGGCCCCGGACTTCGATATCTGTCCGGGGCCCTCCAGGAGCTCTCCGTCGGCCCCTGCCTCGATCACGGTGTGGAACATCAGCCCCACGAGTTCCAGGACGTCGAGCCGTGGAAGAAGGTCATCCACCCGCTCCTCCACTGGAAGCCGGGGGTCCTCGAACGGGTCGAGGACCCCATTGCGGTTGAGGTCGCGGAACGCCACGCCGTCGACGGTGGTGAGCCCGATCATCGTCGCGTCACCATGCATGGCCAGGGACTCAGACCCCGGTGCCCGGCAGGCCGGGCTTATTGGTCGGCTGGGTGGGCCGTGGCACCGTTGCCGATGGAGTCGGACTCGGTTTGGTCGACGGCTTCGGAGTGGGCGACGTGGGCTTGGTCGACGGCGTCGGAGTGGGCTTCGTTGGTTCAGGCGACGGCACCGCAGTGGGCTCAACGTTGAACTCTTCCATGGCCAGGAGGGGCCGAAGAGCGCGTTCCACCGCGGGGGTTGCGAAGTACTTGTGCAACCGACCCGACAACATGACGTTGCCCAACGCTCCCAGGCACATCGACTGGTCGAGTGACAGGTGACGTTTCGCGACTTTGCCGCTCTTCACGGCCACGGCGTCGTAGAAGCCGCCGGTGCCATAGGACTTGAAGTCCTTCTGCAGTTTCGCGAGGTTCTCGCGGGCGTTCTCCGGCTCGTACATCATCGCCAGGAATGCTGCGTGCGGTGTCACGACGCCGTCGCCGTATGTGGTGGGTGGCTTGGTGGAGACGTAATTGGTTTTCTCCTGGTCCGAGAAGTATCCCTCTGGGTTCATGCCCAGCGCATCCACGCCGTATTCGCGGTAGCCCCCCGCCGGGTCGGAGCATGGCGAGAATCCCCAGTAGCCGTACTTGGCATCGTCGAGGCCGTGCTCGCGTTGTGCGCGCACGTGCAACGGGTGGTTCCTTCCCCAGCTGTTGGGTGCCCACGTGGCCTCGGGGACGAAAAGGTCAGGCATCAGCTCCTCGAACATGGACCCACCCCAGCCGGGTACAACCTGGAAGCCGCGGTAGGTGTAGGCACCCTGGTAGACGGGGACTCCCAAGTACGTCACCTCCTCACCCACGGGAGTCATCTCCTGCCAGTCGTACGGTGGCGGGAAGGTGCGGAACGTGCTGAAGTACACCTTGTCGGGAAGCTGTCCACGGATGATCCCGAGGTACGTGACCATGCGGGCCTCGGAGATCGTCGTGTCGTAGTGGTTCTTGGTGTACCAGACATCTTCTCCCTCACCGATGGCAGAGGGAAGCAGGTCAGCCTCCTGGCCGGGTTTGGCTGTCCAGAAACCGCCATAGATACCTCCGGTGGGTCCGTCCTCCCCCTTGGGACCGAACTTCTTGTCGTAGAACATGTCCCAGCGCATGGCCTCGAAAAGCTTGCTGGCAGCGATACTGTTCGCGGGATCGGCCTCTGCAACGACGTGCAGTGCAGCGCCCAACCAGCCCATGTCGACGCTGGACACAAAGGGGTACACGACGTTGCCATCTTCCGGCCAGGTGTACAGGACGGCGCCGGTGGCCTCGTCGTACCAGTTGTAGAACATGCCGCTCGGCTCGTGCTTCTCAATCCGCGCCAGGGTGGCGAGGGTCTTGCTGATCCGGGTGCTGCATTCGCCCCCGCTGATGATGCCGAGGTCGCGCGCCACGATGCAGCACCACAGGTAGCCGCCGATGTTGGTCGGTGATGTGTAGCCACTCCGCTTCAACAGATCGCCGTCAATGTTGTCGGCCACCAGCCCTGACTTCTCGTCCGTCATGGCGGTCATCGACGCCCAGGTGTCGCTGGCCCAGGCGTACAACTGTTTGTCGTGCGTGGGTGACGTGCCGGGCTCAGGATCGGCGCCGGCGGGCAGCGTCGAGATTGCCGTGATGACGCCCACTCCGGCGGTGGCGCCCAGTAGTCCGCGTCGCGAAAGTTTGTAGGTCATGGGGAGGACTCCTTGTTGTTCAACATGGGGGATCACTTGATACCGGTGCTGGCAACGCCTTCGATGAAGTAGCGCTGGAAGAAGAGGAAGACCAGCACGATGGGCAGGACGACGACGCACGCGCCGGCCAGTAGCAGTCCGTAATCGGTCTGGTTCTGGCCGGTGGAGACCAGCGCCAGCGCCACGGGCAGGGTGTAGGTCTTCTCGCTGCTGGAGACCACCAGCGGCCACAGGAAGTTGTTCCAGGAGCCGAGGAAGGTGAGGATGCCCAGCGTGGCCATCGCGGGGGTGGCCAGTGGCAGGAAGATGCGGAAGAAGATCCCGAGCTCGCTCGCGCCGTCGAGCCGGCCAGCCTCGAGGAGATCGCGAGGTGTTCCCAGAAAGAACTGCCGCATGAGGAAGACGCCAAACGGTCCGGCCAGGAACGGCAGGAACAGTGCGGGCAGGGTGTCGGCCAGTCCCATGTTCACGACCAGCACGAACTGGGGGATGAACGTGACGAGGCCGGGAATCATGAGCGTCCCCAGAACTGCGCCGAAGACGATTCTCTTGCCCGGGAACCTCAGGTGCGCCAGGGCATAGCCCAGCATTGAGCAGAAGATGAGGTTGGCACCGGTGACGACCACGGCGACGATGACGGACGTCCTGAAGAACTGTCCGAAGGGCAACCGCTGGAAAAGCCGGGCGAAGTTGTCGAGGGTGGGGTTTTCGGGAATCCATGTGGGCGGGACCTTCAGCAGTTCGCCCTGGGTCTTGAGGCTGCCCAGCACCATCCAGATGAAGGGTGTCATCACGAGGAGGAGCAGCACGCTGAGGATGGCGTAGAGCCACCAGCGCGACGTCGTGCGGGCCATCACTTCTCCCTTGTGAGTCGGAACTGGATGATCGTCACCACGACGATCACGAGGAACGTCATGTAGGCCATCGCACCTGCGACGCCGTAGTTGCCGAATCCGAACTGGTTGTAGGTGTACATGGACGCCGAGATGGTGCTGTTGAGCGGGCCACCCTGGGTCATGACGAACGGTTCCTCGAAGAACTGCAGATAGCCGATGGTGGTGGTGACCAGCACGAACAGCAGGGTGGGACGCAGCAGCGGGAGCGTGATGTTCCAGAAGCGTTGCCAACTGGACGCGCCGTCCAGCGATGCCGCCTCGTGCAGGTTCCACGGCACTGACTGCAGCCCGGCGAGGAAGATGATCATGCCGGTGCCGAAGTTGCGCCACGTGGCCATGATGATCAGCGACAGCAGCGACGTGCGCGTGTCGCCGAGCCAGTTGGGCCCGTCGATGCCGACGAGTCCCAGCACGGTGTTGACCAGGCCACTGTCGGGCTGCAGGAGGAATCTCCAGACCACCGCGACGGCGACGATGCTCGTGATGACCGGCGTGTAGAAGCCCACCCGAAAGACGCCACGGAATCGCGTGATGCCCTTGTCCAGCGCCACCGCGGCAGCGAGTCCCGCCGCGATGGTCAGGGGTACGCCAACGACGACGAAGACGCCGGTGTTGAGGGCTGCCCGCCGAAAGACGGGGTCGGCCAACGCCTTGGCGTAGTTCTGGAAGCCCACGAAGTTCACCGAGAACGGGGTACGGATGTCCGTCACCCTCGTGTCCGTGAAGCTCATGAACATGGACTGGAAGACCGGCCACAGCGTGAACAAGGCGAACAGGAGGAGGAAGGGGACGGCCAGGATCAGCCCTGCCCGCGCCTCGCTCGCGTTCCCGATCTTGGATCGCGGGCGAGGCTTCCGCTCAACGGAGGCGGCGGTGGACATGCTGGATCAGCCGATCCCGATTGCAGTGGCTTCCTGCTGCACTGTCTTCAGTGCCTCGGCAGGATCGGTTCCGGTCTTGGTGACCTTCTCCACCTGGGCGTCGAGGCTGGCAGCAACCTGTTCCCAGGTCTGGACGGGCGGCGGGGCGAAGGCCGTCTCGAGCTGTGTCCCGAACATGGCGAGCTTCTCGTTGCTCTTCAGCGCATCATCCTCCCACGCGGACTTGACGGAAGGCAGGTCCGTGGACATGCCGAACCACTCCACCTGGGTCGTATCGGTCGTCAGGAAATCGACCAGCTTCCACGCGGCATCACGATTGTCCGTGTTCTTGAACACGGCGAGGTTGGAGCCGCCGACGAAGGATGCGCTGATCTCCTTCTTGGGCATGAGCATGACGTCGTACTTGTCCGCGAAGCCCTCGCCACCCGCCGCTTCAACGGCGCCCATCATCCAGGGGCCGGAGATGAACATGGGTGCATCACCTGAGGCGAAATCGGCCTCCGTCGTGCCCTGTGCGGGTGACTTGTTGGCGATGCCATCGGTGAAGAACGACTGGTAGTAGGCGAGGGCCTCGACGTTGTTCTCCTCGTCGAAGGTGAACTCCGTCATGTCCTTGTTCGTGAGTTCCCCGCCGTTGGACCACATGAAGGGCACAACGCTCTGCCACGATCCCGTGGCACCCGGCTGCAAGCTGATGCCCCACTTGGATCCACCCTTCTCCTGCATGGCCTTGGCCATGTCCTTCAGCCCCTCCCACGTGGTGGGTGCTTCGGTGATGCCTGCCTTCTCAGCGATGTCGGTGCGGTAGAACGGCAGTCGTGTCTCCACGTACCAGGGCACGCCGTAGGAGGTGTCGTTCACCACGGTGGTGGCCTGGGCACCCTCGAAGAATTTCGACGCGTCGATCATCGCGGGTGTCGGATCGAGCGCACCGAGTCCGATGAACTCGCCCATCCAGGTGGTGCCGACCATCGCGAGGTCCGGTGTGGTGTCGGCCGCAATGGCGGCGGTGAACTTGTCGTGCGCCGAATCCCAGGGGATGGCGGTGACCTCCACCTTCACGCCTTCGTTGTCCGCCTCGAACTTCTTGACCAGGTCGGGCAACTTCTCCCCCTCGGTGCCCATGGCCCACATGGTCAGCGTGCCGGTGGCGGCGCCCTCGGACACCTCCTGCTGGGTTGGTGCGTCGGTGGTGCCGCCGTCGTCCCGTCCGCATGCTGACATGCCGACGAGTGCCAGTACTGCGGTGAGCGCCGCAGCGGTCCTCATGCGATTCTTCATGACTCTCCTCTTTCGATGGTGATTGGTCGCTCTGCATCGCAGCCGCATGACTGTCGATGCACGATGGTGGTGGGCAGGATGCTGAGGTCTTCCGCCTTCTTCCCTGCCAGGAGAAGGTGGAGTTGCCTGGCTGCCAGTGCACCCAGCTCCGCGACGGGCTGGCTGACAGTGGTGAGGCCGGGCCGGAGGTAGCGCGAGACGCGAATGTCGTCCCAGCCCACGATGCTGATGTCTCCGGGTACATCAATGCCGAGTTCCTGCATCTCGTGGACCAGGGCAACGGCAATCTCATCGTTGCCGCACACGAGCGCATCGTGCACGAGTCCCCCGGACACCAGCTCGGATGCGAGCCTTCGCCCGCTGTCCTCGTCCAGGGGGACTGCGATGGGGGGGTGGATCGGTAACCCTGCACGCTGCAGGGCGGCGACGAAGCCCTCGTACCGGGCCTCGATGTCGGAGCCAGGATCCACCTGGCCCACAAAAACCAGCCGGGTCCTGCCCCGATGGATCAGGTGCGTTGTCAGCTCATCCGCCGAGGTGGTGGATGCGGCGAAGATCGCGGGAACACCGGGCAGCTTTGTCCGGGCGACTGTCACCACGGGCATCCGTTGGGCAACATCAGAGATGAGGGCATCCGTGGCGGCGCTCATCGCCATGAACGCCACGCCATCGACCTGCCCGACCAGCCGGCGTACTGCCGCACGCTGGTCCGTCTTGGGATTGGCCAGCAGCAGGAGGACCGACGTGTCGAACGCACTGGCGCGTGTCTCAAAACCCACCGCGAGCTGCGCGTAGTACGTGCCCTCGATGTGCGGTAGCACCACGCCCAGTGCTCGCACAGGGCTGCCCGCAAGCCGCTGCGCGGCGGCCTGGGGCACGTAGTGCAGTGCGGCGGCAGCCTGTTCCACCCGTTCACGGGTGCTCTGTCTGATGCGAGGGTCACCTCGCAGGGCGCGCGACACGGTGGACGTGGACACGCCCGCCATTTCGGCCACTGCGTAGATGTTCCTCGACATTTCGGTCTCCTTCGACCTTGCGTCTACCACGGTTGCGTTTGATCGACATCGATCTATGCAAGCGCTTGCATAGAATATAGGTCAGAGATGTGGTCCGCGCAATACCTTTGGAGAAACTCCCGACCGGAGACTCATCCACGCTCAGGGGACGCGGCTGGGCTGCTCCATCCGGCTGGCGGTACTCTGGCGGGGTGCCGCTGCCCCCCGTCGTTCTCGCCCGCGAGCTGACCGTCTCGTTCAGATCACGCAAAGCCCTGAACAACCTCTCGCTGGAAGTGCTGCCGGGGCGCGTCACGTCACTGCTGGGACCCAACGGCTCCGGCAAGACCACGTTCATCCGCTGTTGCACGGGTCTCGTTGCCCCGGACTCGGGAACGCTGAAGCTGTTCGGGGAGTCACCGGGATCCCCGAAGGTCCTGCCCAGGGTGGCCCTGATGCCCCAGCAGACCGGGGCCTGGTCACAGATCACACCCGATCGACTCCTGACCTACCTGTCGAAGCTCTACGCCCATCCACAGCCCACGACCGACCTCATGAGGACGCTGGGGATCCATGGCTTCGCCACCACGCCATACCGACGGCTCTCCGGCGGCCAGCAACAACTGGTGAACCTGGCAGGAGCACTGATCGGGCGCCCTGAGGTGGTGTTCCTCGACGAGCCGACCGCAGGCCTGGACGTTCGTGCCAAACGCTCCGTCTGGGAACTGCTGCGCGAGGTCCGGGACGCGGGCGTCGCCGTGCTGCTCACCACCCATGACATGCACGAGGCGGCCGCACTCGCCGACGACGTCCACATCATCGATCGTGGAAGGGTCACCGTCCGCGGCACCGTCGAGGAACTGACGTGCGAGCAGGATCTGGAATCCGTGTTCCTGTCCCACACCTCAGCCGCGGAGGACCACCAATGACCGCCCTGAACTTCACCCCGTCCTCCGGCGCCGCACCGCGGGCAGCCCAGGTATGGGCACACGCCACCACAGAGGCGGGCCTGATCCTGCGCAACGGTGAGCAGGCGCTGCTGGCTCTCGTCATCCCCATCGGCATCCTGGTGGGCGGGCGTTTCCTCGGGTCACGCCTTGGGCTCGACTTCCCGACGCTGGCACCGTCGGTGCTGGCGCTCGCCATCTGGTCGACCTGTTTCACATCGCTGGCCATCGCCACCGGTTTCGAGCGTCGATACAACGTGCTCGAACGCCTCGCTGCCACACCGCTGGGCAGGCCGGGCATCCTGCTGGGCAAGGCCACCGCGATCGCCCTCGTCACCGCCCTCCAGGTCGTCGTCCTCATCATGGTCTCCCTGTCGCTGGGATGGCGTCCCGCCTTCGACGCCGTGGCTCTGGGTGTGGCCGTGCTGGCCTGCCTCCTTGCCGCCGGTGCGTTCGCGGGCCTGGCCCTGTCGATCGCAGGAACTGCGCGGCCGGAGGTCACGCTGGCGGTGGCCAACCTGATATATCTGCTCGCGCTCGTGGGCGGCGGCATCCTCCTGCCCGTGGCGGCCCATCCGGCATGGGCCCGTCCTCTCGTCTCGCTCCTGCCCACGGCTGCTCTGGGCGAGGCACTCCGCAGCGGCACGGCCATGAGTCTGGTTGTGCTGGCCGTGTGGTGTGCGGGCACACTGGTGATTGCACGAAAGGTGTTCCGATGGACGTCATGACACACAACCCCGTCCGCAAGGGTGGGTGGACCCCGCTGCGGCTTGTTGACGGCGAGAAGGCGATGCGTCGCTGGTTCGTCGCTTCTTTGGTGGCGAACATGCTGATCATCGTGACGGGCGCCATCGTTCGTCTGACTGGTTCTGGGCTGGCATGCCCCACGTGGCCCCAGTGCTTCGAAGGCACGTACACGCCGCAGCCTGAATCGGGTTACCGGGTCTACATCGAGTTCGGAAACCGCCTCCTGACTTTCGTGCTTGCCATCGTCGCACTGGGTTCCTTCGTCTCCGCATGGCGGAACCGACGCGCCTTCAGCAAGCTGTGGTGGCTGACGCTGGGCATCGGATTGGGCATACCCCTGCAGGCCGTGATTGGCGGCATCGTCGTGTGGCTGGACCTCAATCCTTCTTTGGTGGCGGCTCACCTCCTGTTGTCGGTCGCGCTCATCGTGCTGTGCACCTGGGCGCTGACGATCGCCCGCGGGGTACCAGCCGACCGGGTCGCGAACGGCACGCACGCCCTGGTGATCGCCACGTTCACCGTCGCCATGGTGGCCATCTGGGTTGGCACCATCGTCACGGGTGCCGGACCGCACGCGGGAGATATCAACTCGCCACGCAATGGCCTTGACATCCTGACCGTGGCCAAGATTCATTCTGCGTCGGCCTGGCTCCTGACCCTTGGCTCCATCGCCTGCGTTGTGCTGCTGCGCCGAGGCCATCATCTTCGGGCGACGCGCGCGGCGGTCATCCTGCTTGCAGCGGTGATCATCCAGGGCGTGATTGGCTACATCCAGTACTTCACGGGCCTGCCGACTGCCGTGGTGATTCTTCACCTCATCGGGCTCACGCTCATCACGCTGGCCGCCGCCTGGCTGCTGTTCTCCACCACGCGGGAACGCAGTTCTGTCTGACGTCGCGCCTCACGGCCGTCCGGCCTGACACGCCTCGTCGACTGCGCGGCATGACACAGACGTCCACGGGAATCACCGACGAGGTCCGTCCGGGCGCCTCGTCGGGGAGGCCCCGCGTTCGCGCTCAGGTGATGAGCGGGTCGATGGCCATCGCCAGAAAGAGCAACGCCAGGTAGCTGTTGCTCCAATGGAACAGCCGCATCGCCTTCAATTGTGCAATCTCCATGCCTGACTTCGCACGCTGCCACAGCCGCCACGCCTCGAGCAGGAAGACGGCACCCACGATGATCGCGACGGCCGGGTAGAACCAGCCGGTGGGTGCCACGGGCCACAGGAGCAGGGAGACCAGGACGGTCGCCACGGAGTACCAGAAGATCTGCATCGCGACGAACGGCGCTGGCCGGACCACGGGCAGCATCGGCACACTCGCGGCGGCGTAGTCGTCGCGGTACCGGAACGCCAGGGCCCAGGTGTGAGGGGGCGTCCACAGGAACACGACGGCAAACATCACGAGCGGCGCCCACGCGAGCTGCCCGGTGACGGCCGTCCAGCCGATGAGCGGCGGGAAGCAGCCGGCGATGCCGCCCCAGACGATGTTCTGCCATGTCCTCCGCTTCAACCACAGCGTGTAGACGAAGACGTAGAACGCGTTGGCCACGAGGGCGAGTACCGCGGAGAGCCAGTTGGCACCGAACCCCAGAACCAGCGTGGCGAGGATGCCCAGCACCACACCGAAACCAGTCGCTGCCCCCGTGCTGATCTGGTGACGTGGCACCGGGCGTCGGCGGGTACGGCGCATGATCTCGTCGATGTCCGCGTCGATCACGCAGTTGAAGGTGTTGGCGCTGGCCGCAGCAAACATGCCGCCGAGCATCGTCCACAGCACCAGGTCCCACCGTGGCAGACCGCCAGCGGCAAGGAACATGGCAGGAACAGTGGTCACCAGAAGAAGTTCGATGATGCGGGGCTTGGTCAGGGCGACGTAGGCCCTCACGACATCCATGGCGCCGACCCGGAGGGACGCTGCCTCAGCGGCTCCTGCAACCACGTACACGCCCTCTTTCACATTCGTTGAACAGACCAGCCGGAGTCTACCCCCGCGGGCCCGGGTGCCCAAGATTGACGCTCGTGGCGCATGGGCCGGTGGTGAACGACGCCGGATCATGACCGGCGAGTGGCTAAGGTTGTCAAGCTGACATGTCCCTTTTTCTTCCAGCCAAGGAAGCCGATGCCGAACACCTCCAACAATCCCCTGAAAGATCCCCAGGATCGCCGTCTGCCGCAGATCGCAGGCCCTTGCGTCCTCGTGATCTTTGGCGTGACGGGTGACCTGTCCCGCAAGAAGTTGATGCCCGCGGTCTACGATCTCGCCAACCGTGGAATGTTACCCCCCGGGTTCGGACTCGTCGGTTTCGCACGGCGGGACTGGAAGGACCAGGATTTCGCGAAGGAAGTACACGACGCCGTCAAGGAGCATGCCCGGACGCCGTTTCGTGAGGAGGTCTGGGAGCAGTTGCTGGAAGGCATCCGCTTTGTGCCCGGCACCTTTGACTCGGACGACTCCTTCGACAAGCTCAAGGAGACCATCACCGATCTGGACCGCGCGCGCGGCACGGGCGGCAACCATGCCTTCTACCTCTCCATCCCGCCGTCGAGCTTCGAGGTGGTCGTTGCCCAACTGAAGAAGCACGGCCTGACGGACAGTGAACAGGGCGGCTGGAACCGCGTGGTCATCGAGAAGCCGTTCGGCCACGACCTGGAGTCCGCCAAGGAGCTGAACGCGGTGGTCAACTCCCTCTTCGAACCCCACGAGGTGTTCCGGATCGACCACTACCTTGGCAAGGAGACCGTGCAGAACATGCTGGCTCTCCGGTTCGCCAACCAGATGTTCGAACCCATCTGGAACAACCACTATGTCAGTCACGTCCAGATCACGATGGCTGAGGACATCGGCATCGGTGGCCGCGCAGGCTACTACGACGGCATCGGTGCCGCCCGCGACGTCATCCAGAACCACCTGCTGCAGTTGCTGGCCCTCACCGCCATGGAGGAGCCGACGTCCTTCGAGGCCTCCCAATTGCGCGCCGAGAAGCAGAAGGTGCTGGCGGCCGCACACGTTCCCGGCGATCTCTCCGTCAGTACGGCCCGAGGGCAGTACTGCGCGGGCTGGCAGGGCGCCCAGCAGGTCAAGGGCTACCTGGAGGAGGACGGTGTGGACGCGGGCTCCTCCACGGAGACCTACGCCGCCATTCGCGTGGACGTGGAGAACCGGCGCTGGGCGGGGGTGCCGTTCTACCTGCGGGCAGCCAAGCGCATGCCCCGCCGCGTGACAGAGGTGGCACTCAACTTCAAGCGGGCTCCGCACCTCCCCTTCACTCCGACCGATACCGAGGAACTGGGCACCAACGCACTGGTCATGCGCATCCAGCCGGACGAAGGTGTGACCCTGCGCTTCGGCGCCAAGGTCCCCGGCACACAGATGGAGATCCGCGAGGTGTCCATGGATTTCGCCTATGGCGGCTCTTTCACGGAATCGTCGCCGGAGGCCTACGAGCGCCTCATTCTCGACGTGATGCTCGGAGATCCCCCGTTGTTCCCCCAACAGGAGGAGGTGGAACTCAGCTGGAAGATCCTGGACCCGGTTCTGGAGCACTGGGCCAACGAGCCCGAACAGCCCGAGGCCTACGAATCCGGCACATGGGGTCCCCAGAGCGCCTTCGACATGCTCGCCCGCGATGGCTTCGCGTGGCGCCGGCCCTGAACGCATAAGGAACCAACGTGATCATCGAATTGAAGAACACCACCACCCGCGAGGTGGCCTCCGAGTTGCTGCGCGCCCGCCGCAACGTCGGCTCCGCCAGCGGCATGGTCCTGACCCTGCTGGTGGTCTCCGACGAGGACCACCGCGACGACGCGCTCCAGGCGGCCCGCGCCTCCGCCACAGCGCACCCCTCCAGAGTGATCGTGGTGACGTATGCCGACGGCGAGTCGCAACTCGACGCGGAGATCCAGGTGGGCGAAGGCATCCCCGGTGACCTGCTGGCACTCACCATGACGGGGACTCTGGCCGAGCATGCCGGATCGGTACTGCTGCCCCTCCTGCTGCCCGACTCCCCCACCATCGTGTGGTGGCCGCACGACGCGCCCGATCATCCGAGCGAGGATCCCGTGGGCAGACTCGCTGACCGACGCATCACCGATGCGGCCAGCGCCGACGATCCACAGGCAGCCCTCATCACGCGGGCCCGGAACTACACCCCGGGCGACACAGACCTGACGTGGACGAGACTGACCCGGTGGCGTGGCCTCCTCGCCGCCGCCCTCGACCAGTATCCCCACAAGGTGACACGTGCCCTGGTGCGCTCCGCGCCGGACAACGCGCCCGCCACCCTCCTGATGGCATGGCTGGAGGAGAGGTTGGGAGTGGAGGTGACCAACGAGGAGAGCGCCCGAGCAGGCGTGTCCGAAGTGCGTCTCACCACCGAGGAGGGGGACATCGTCATCAACAGGGGGCAGTCGGACAGCATCGCCCTCTACAACGTGCCGGGTCAGCCCGAACGCAAGGTGGCACTGCGTCGCCGTCCGCTGACGGACCTGCTCACCGAGGAACTCCAGAGAATGGACGCTGACGACATCTTCGAAGCTGCCGTCGGACGAATCGTGAAGCGGGAGGATGCCTGACATGTACAGACGCATCGTTCGACTCGATGATGCCGATGAGGTGGCGGACGTGGTGGCACGTCGGCTCCTGGTCCGCATCGTGGAACTGCAGGAAAAGCGTGGCGTGGTCCACATCTGCCTGACCGGCGGGGACACGGCCAACCAGATGTACGAGCGGTTCGCCGCCCTGGTGCCGGACTCCGAACTCGACGCCAGCAAGCTCCAGCTCTGGTGGGGTGACGAGCGGTTCGTGCCTGCCACCGACGAGTCACGAAACTCGCTGCAGGCAGTCACCCGGTTGGCCCGTACGGTTTCCATCAAGTCTGCGGACATCCACATGATGCCCGCACAGGATGGGCGTGCCGACTCGCATCAGTGCGCGGCAGAGTACGAGACGGAACTCGGGGACACCGCGTTCGACATCACGCTGTTGGGCATCGGCAAGGACGGCCACGTGGGCTCGATCTTCCCCGGACATCCCAGCTTCGCATCCACCAGCCGCAGCGTGATCGGTGTCACGGATGCCCCGAAGCCGCCGTCGGATCGGATCTCGCTGACCATCCCCGCCCTCAACCGCTCCGACGAAGTCTGGTTCATCGCCACGGGAGCCTCGAAAGCAGATGCCGTGGCGCGGAGTCTGGCGGGTGACGAGGAGCTTCCCGCGGCCCATGTGCAGGCGAAGGAGGCCATCTACTGGTTCCTCGACGCGGACGCCGCCCATGAACTGCCGGCGCCCTACATCTGCGCCCTCTGAAAAAACCGCACCCTGCTGGAACGACAAGCAACCGGGGCCGCTGCTGCGCAGCGGCCCCGGTTGCTTCTTCTCATGTGTTGTTGAATCAACCAGTCAGTAGATGACCTCACCTGAGGCGCGACGTGCGCGCAATGAGGCGACGGCCTCGTCAAGGATCTGCTTCGCCTCAGCCTCGCTCCGACGTTCCTTCACGTAGGCGAGGTGCGTCTTGTACGGCGTGATCTTCGGCGGTGGCGGAGGATTGTCCGCGTCGGTGTTGGCGGGAAGCCCACAGCGGGGACAGTCCCAGGCTTCAGGGATGGGTGCATCGATTGCGAAAGCGGGACGGGTCTCGTGCCCACTCGAGCAGTAGTAGGAGACGTGCAGCCTCGGGGCGGAATCACCCCGCTCTGCTTCTCCCATGGGACCGGCGCCGACTCGGCTACCGCGGATGGCGTTGCCACCTGCCACGATTACTCCTCCAGGACTTGGTTGT
>JAUNVL010000135.1 GCA_030537675.1 Propionibacteriaceae bacterium
GCCGAGGGCCTCATCGACGGCTTCCGCATCGACCATCCCGACGGCCTCGCCAATCCCCGGCAGTACCTCGCGGACCTGCAGCGCGCCACCGGCGGCTGCTGGGTGGTGGTGGAGAAAATCCTCGAGGCCGACGAGGATCTCCCCGAGAACTTCGAGTGCGACGGCACCACTGGCTACGACGCCCTGCTGCGCGTCTCAGGACTGTTCCATGACGCCGCCAGCCTCCCTCGCCTCACCGACCTGTGGGAGCGGATCTCCGGCTCCGGTGAGGGCTTCGCCGCCACGTTGGCCAAGGCCAAGAAGGAAGTGGTCAAGGACATGTTGTTCACCGAGGTGAACAGACTCGTCTCCATCGTCGTCGGCATCTGCGACGGCGACATCCGGCTGCGCGACCACACCCGTCGCCAGGTCTACCGCGCCATCAACGAACTGCTCATGGGTATGGACCGCTACCGCGCCTATGTCGAGCCCGGCGAAAAAGCGACCGACGAGGAGCGCCGGGTCATTCTGGTGGCCGCCGAGCGCGCCCGCCAGCGCCTCGCCGACGATGAGCAGGACACCCTTGACCTGGTGGTGGCCCTGGCGTGCGGCGATCCCGGCAGCGGCGATGAAGGGCGCGGTGCAGAGACGCTGCCCCAGCCCAGCGGCAGCGCCGTGACCACCGAATACCCCGACGCGCCACCCACCACCGACGCCCTGCGCTCGGAGTTCATGGTGCGCTTCGCCCAAACCTGCGGTCCGGTCATGGCCAAGTCCAAGGAGGACACCGCCTTCTACCGCTGGAACCGGTTCGTCGCCGTCAACGAGGTGGGCAGCGAACCCACCATCGTCGGCGTCTCCGCGGACACCTTCCACGACTTCTGCAGCGACCTCAACCGCACCTGGCCGCGCACCATGACCACGTTGTCCACACACGATGCAAAGCGCTCCGAGGACGTCCGGGCGCGACTCTCGGCGCTGACGGAGTTCCCCAAAGAGTGGGAGACCTGCCTCAGCGAGCTGCGCGCCGCCACCGAGGAGGTGCGCAGCGAACAGGTCGACGGCGCCACCGAAATCCTGCTGTGGCAGACGGTGCTGGGCATGTGGCGTCTCCCCGGCACCACGGCTGGGCAGCATCCGGTCACCATGGAGCGCCTGTCCGGGTACCTCACGAAGGCGATGCGCGAGAACAAGTCCCACACCACCTGGACCGAACCCAACGAGGCCTACGAGGACGCCATCCTCACCCTCGCCTCGGCTGCGTTGCAGGATGATCGAGCAGCCGCGGCCCTGGATGACTTCGTGACGCTGTCCATGCAGTCTGTCCGCGCCACCGTGCTGGGCCAGAAGCTGTTGCAGCTGACCATGCCCGGCGTCCCCGACCTCTACCAGGGCTGCGAGGTGGTGGACCTGTCCCTCGTCGATCCGGACAACCGCCGGCCCGTGGACTTCTACCGGCAGGCCGGACTGCTGGCCGGAGTCGACGCCGGCAGCGGCAACGGCCTGGACGCCGAGAAGCTCTTGGTGACCAGTCGCGCTCTCCGCCTGCGTCGCGATCACCCCGATGCGTTCCGTGGGGACTCGGCTGAGTACCGTCCCATCGCCGCCACCACCGGGCATGCCGTCGCGTTCGCCCGCGCCATCGCCGGTGAGGACCAGGTGACGTCGGTCACCGTCGCCACGCGGCTTCCGGCCGCACTGGCGGATCGCGGTGGGTGGGGCGAGCACACGCTGTTCCTGCCCGAGGGTCGATTCCGCTGCGTGTTGAGCGGGCATGAGGTCACCGGTGGCCAGACGCTGCTCTCCGACGTCGTCACCGATCTGCCCGTGGCCCTGCTGGTCCCCATCGCCTGACTCTCACACCCGCCCCAATACGCACGCCACGAAGGAGCAGCCTCGATGCACCAACGCACCCCCCTCCAGCCAGACGTCTGGGCACCGAACGTTCGCCACGTCGACGTCGTCGTCGATGATGAGCGCCTGGCCATGACCAGGGACAACACGCGCCCGGGCTGGTGGGTCCTTCGCGACGAACTGGAGCCCGGGACGCGCTACTCGTTCTCGCTGGACGGCGCCGAGCCGTTGCCGGATCCCCGCTCCCAGTTCCAGCCCGAGGGTCCACACGGCCCCAGCGTCATGGTGAATCCGGTGCTGTTCGACCGGCCGCACGCCTGGGCGGGCCGTGATCTCCGAGGCGCAGTGCTCTACGAGATGCACGTGGCCACCTTCACCCACGACGGCACTTTCGACTCCGCCATCGAGCGGCTCGACCATCTCGTCGCCCTCGGCGTGGACGCCGTCGAGGTCATGCCCGTGGCCGACTTCGCCGGCACCAGGGGCTGGGGCTACGACGGCGTGGGCCTGTTCGCCGTGCACCGCGCCTACGGCGGTCCATCGGCGTTCCTGCGGTTCATCGACGCCGCCCACGACCGGGGGCTTGGGGTCATTCTCGACGTCGTGCACAACCACCTGGGTCCCGAGGGGAACTACCTGGCGCACTTCGGGCCCTACTTCACCGACACGCACGAAACACCATGGGGCCCCGCCGTGAACCTCGATGCACCGGGCTCCGAGGAGGTGCGGGCCTTCCTGCTGGACTCGGCCCGCCAGTGGCTCGTGGACTACCGCCTGGACGGTCTGCGGCTGGACGCCGTCCACGCCTTGGCCGACGACTCCGACACCCACTTCCTGGCTGAGCTGTCGCAGTCGGTGGCGCAGTGGGAGACCGAGGTGGGGCGCCCGCTGATGCTGATCGCGGAATCGGACCTCAACCAGCCATCGATGGTGTCACCGCTGGGCTCGGTGCCGGGCGCCAAGGGCATGGGCGCGCAGTGGGCCGACGACATTCACCACGCGCTCCACAGCTTCTTCACCAATGAGACGCAGGGCTACTACGTCGACTTCGGCCCCGTCGAGGTCCTCCAGAAGGCGCTCGACGGCGTATTCGTGCACGACGGGTCCCCCTCCACCTTCCGTGGCACGCCTTGGGGTGAGCAGGTGGATCAGGACTCGCGCCACTACGACGCGCACTCGTTCGTGGCGTTCCTCCAGGACCACGACCAGGTGGGCAACCGCGCCACCGGGGACCGCATCAACGACACCATCGCGCCCAGCCAGCAGGCCGCGGCCGCGGCCCTCTACCTGCTCTCGCCCTACACACCCATGATCTTCATGGGCGAGGAGTGGGCGGCCTCCACTCCGTTCACGTTCTTCAGCGATCTCGGCCCCGAGCTGGGCCCATTGATCACCAGCGGACGCAAGCGCGAGTTCTCCCGGATGGGCTGGGATCACCAGATCCCCGATCCGCAGGCAACAAGCACCATGCGTGATTCCGTGCTGCGGTGGGACGAGCGCAAGGAGCCGAACCACGCCCGGATGCTCGACTGGTACCGGCAACTCATCCAGATCCGGCACGAGCAGCCGGACATCATGAATCCCGCGCTGGTACAGACCACCATCGACGTGAAAGACGACGACACCATCGTGATGCGACGTGGCCGCGTCGTCGTGGCGGCCACCCGGGCCACGGATCGCAGTATCGAGCTCGACCTCGGGCCTGTGGAGCGTGTGCTCGCGAGCTGGGACCCGCTGGCCGAGGGTGCTGGCGCAGAGTTCCTGCCGAGTGGCGCGCTCATCGCGCTGCTGAAGTCCGAGTAGGCGCCAGTTGGCCACCCGTGGCAGTGACGGGGGCAGGGGAGCACTGCCCGTCGCTGGGCGAGTAGACCTCCTCTGCACGGTCACGGGGACCACGCGCATCACGGACAGGTTCCAGCGGGTCCATCTGCGCTCCCCCGCACTGTTGGAGGCGGTGGAGCCGCACCCCACCATGTGGGCGCGTTTCCAGTTCAGCTCGGGGAGCAGGCCGCACCCGCGCGCGTTCACGATCATCAATGCCCATCCAACTGAGGGCACGTTCGACATCGACGTCCACCTGCAGGACGGACCAGCCGCGCGCTGGGCAGAGCAGGCTGTGGCCGGTCAGCACATCCACGCGACGCTGCAGGGCACGGGCTTCGGCAAACCCCGAGCCAGCATCACCCGCATGCATCTGGTGGGTGACGCGGCGTCGATTCCCGCGATGCGCACCATCCTCGACGCCCATCCCGGGATACCTGGCACCCTCTGGCTGGAGCAGCAGCACGAGAGCGAGATTCACATTCCGCTCCACACGCGCCCCCAGGACGACGTGTTCCGGGTCCTCCGGGGTGATGGAACCCAGCTCATCAGCACAGTTCAGGCGGGGCTCTCGCGGCACAAAGTGTCTGGGAGTCTGGACACCGAATGGTTCTGGATTGCCTGCGAAGCCTCGGCGAACCGCGTCCTGACGGTGTACCTCAGGCGTGACCTGGGCATCCCGCTCAGCAACATTGCCTCCCATGCCTACTGGAGCGCCACCAGACTCTGACCAGATCTGGTCAGAGAGTTGTCGGTTTTCCACCGTTTTGATTGCTTTGTCCACAGCCATGGACCGGGCTGGAACGTGGGCAGATGGTAGACCATCCACGTCGACAACCTCCGTGTGAGAAATTCACAGGTTGAGCGTGGAAAGTCTTCCACAGGGATGTTCACATCTGTTGACAACCCGGGGAAATCCATGTGTGAACGTCGCTGGCTACGCGTGAAGCCCACAGATTGTGCTCTCCACAGATTCGCCACACCTGTGCACAAGTCGACTCATGTGCATCGTGCTCAGTTGCGGTGCGCTCAGCTTCGTGCTACTCCGGCTGGGCTTGCGCGCTGGACTGTGGAGGATCATCGGAGACGACCGGATCGGCATTCTCCACCGTTCCCTCGTTATTATCCACAGGTGATTCGACCACCGTGTCAATTATGGGCTCGACGTCACTGATCGCCCGGCCTCGGGACCACAGCCACACCACGAGACCCACCACCACCATGGGCGCGGACAGCCACTGGCCCATGCTCCAGCCGAACGAAAGGAACCCGAGGTAGGCGTCGGGTTCGCGCCAGAATTCGGCGATGAACCGGAACAGGCCGTATCCGGCAATGAACACGCCCGTCACCTGACCGCGGTAGCGAGCCTTCCGCGCGTACAGCCACAACAGAACGAATAGCAGGACCCCCTCAAGGAGTGCCTGGTACAACTGTGAGGGGTGGCGGGCGACGTCGCCGCCGGTGGGGAAGATCATGGCCCAGGGCAGGTCGGCCGGCGCCTCCCGGCCCCACAGTTCCCCGTTGATGAAGTTGCCGATGCGGCCGAACGCCAGACCGAGCGGTGCCGCTGGCACCAAGAAGTCGGCCACCTGCAGGAACGGGCGCCCCACCCGCCACGCGTAGACAGCGAGCGCCACCACCACACCGATGGCCCCGCCGTGGAAGCTCATGCCGCCGTCCCACAGGCGGAGGATGGCCAGCGGATCAGCCAGGTAGTCCATCGGCTTGTAGAACAGCACGTAACCCAGTCGGCCGCCGATGATGACGCCGGCGACGGCCGCCAGCAGCACATCTTCGATGTTGGCTGCGGTCCACGGCGTGGGTTTCGTGATGGAGCGGTACGGCTCGTGGTGCAGGCGACGGCGCATCAGCATGTACCCGACTGCGAAGCCGAGCAGATACATGATCGCGTACCAGTGGATCTTCAAGCCAAAGATGTTGACCGCCACAGGGTCGATATCGGGAAACGTCAACACAAGGGGTGCCATGCCCCAAGCATGACACCCCCTCCCGAGGACCCCCAACGTCTCAGCAACATTCCGGCTGGTCTGCCCACCGAAATGTTCACGAACCTCTGTTGCACCCTCGGCCCACGCGGCTGGCGGAGCGGCGGCGCACTCCAGAGGAGGTCGAGTAGCGGCCCAACCACAGCTGGTCGAGTAGCGGACGCGACGAAGAAGCCGCCGCCCACCCCAGCAGATCGAGTAGCGGCCGCGACGAAGAAGCCGCCCCCCCCGCAGGTCGCTGCGGGTGCGGGAGGTACGAGGCTCCGCCCACCCCAGCAGGTCGAGTAGCGGCCGCGAGGAACGAGCCGCCGCGTGTC
>JAUNVL010000014.1 GCA_030537675.1 Propionibacteriaceae bacterium
TGCGGCTGGCTTGGACGCTGGCTTCTTGGCGGGGCCCTTGGCCCGCTTGTCTGCCAGCAACTCGAATGCCCGCGAGGGCTCCAGTTCCTCCGGCGAGTCGTCACGCCTCAGCGTGGCGTTGGTCTCCCCATCAGTGACGTAGGGCCCGAACCTGCCGGACTTGAGCACCACCGGCTTGCCTGAGGCAGGGTCCTCGCCGAACTCCTTCAGCGGAGGCGCCGCGGCGGCCCGGCCACGCGTCTTGGGCTGCGCGTAGATGGCGAGCGCCTCCTCCAGCGTGATGTCGAAGATCTGCGCCTCGCTCGTCAACGAACGCGAATCCGTCCCGCGCTTGAGGTACGGCCCGTAGCGTCCGTTCTGCGACGTGATGTCGACCCCCTCGGGGTCCTTCCCCACGACCCGGGGAAGGCTGAGCAACGACTTGGCTACCTCCAGGTCGATGGTGTCGAGCGTCATTGAGGAGAACAGCGATCCCGTCCGCGGCTTGCGTGACTTGGGCGCGTCCTCGGGGAGCACCTCGGTGACATAGGGCCCGTAGCGGCCATTCTTGGCCACCACCATCAGGTCCGTGTCCGGATCGACTCCGAGCTCCCGCTCCTCGTCCAACGGAGTGCTGAGCAGTTCCTCAGCCACCTCCAGCGTCAGGGCATCGGGCGGCAGGTCCTCCGGCACGTTGGCTCGACGGCCATCGGCCGACTCGATGTAGGTGCCGTAGCGTCCCACCCGGACGTCAATGCCCGAATCCTTCAGGGGGAACGTGGAGAGACCGCGCGCGTCGATGTCCCCCAATTCACTGACCAGCGCCTGCAGTCCCTGGTTCTCCGTGCCCTCAGGGCCGCGGTAGAACTCCGTCAGCACCTTCAGGCGGTCCGCATTGCCCGAGGCGATCTCGTCGAGGAGTTCCTCCAACTGTGCCGTGAACTTGTAGTCCACGAGTTCCGCGAAGTGCTCCTCCAGAAGCCGGGTGACGGCGAATGCCAGCCACGTCGGGACGAGAGCGGAGCCCTTCTTGAACACATAGTCGCGCGCAGTGATGGTCTTGATGATTGACGCGTACGTGGAGGGGCGGCCAATCTCCAGTTCCTCCAGCTTGGCCACCAGCGACGGCTCTGTGAAACGTGCCGGCGGCTTGGTCTCATGTCCTGCGGCAGTGATGGACTCCGGGTAGACCTCCTGGCCCTCCTGGAGCTGGGGCAGGCGTGACTGCGAGTCGTCGGAGTCCGAATCGTCGTCGACGCCCTGCACGTAGGCCTTCAGGAAGCCGTGGAACAGGATGGTGCGGCCGGAGGAGATGAGTTCGACGCTGTCGACCGGACCGCTGGCGAGCTGAAGGGTCTCCTGCACGCTGGCATTGATCCTGACGGTCAGCTGCTCGCCCCTGGCGTCAGCCATCTGCGAGGCGATCGTCCGCATCCACACCAGCTTGTACAGACGCATGGCGTCGCCGTGCAGGCCGGTGCCGTCAGGGTGACGGAAGGTGTCGCCCGCAGGACGGATGGCCTCGTGCGCCTCCTGCGCGTTCTTGACCTTCGACGCGTAGACGCGCGGCTTGGCGGGCAGGTACTTCTCCCCGAACAGCTCTGCCACCTGCGCCCGTGCCGCGGTGACGGCAGAGGCCGCCATCGTGACGGAGTCCGTACGCATGTAGGTGATGAAGCCCTTTTCGTACAGTTCCTGTGCAACGGACATCGTGCGCTGCGAGGTGAAGCCCAGCTTGCGGCCGGCCTCCTGCTGCAACGTGGTGGTGCGGAAGGGTTCGTAGGGCCGACGGGTGTAGGGCTTGGCCTCCACGGATGTGACGGTCAGCTTGGCAGATTCCAGTGCCGTGGCCAATGCCCTGGCGGCGGCCTCGTCGAGGACGAGCACGTCGTCATTGGTGGTCTGGCCCTCGGCGTTGAAATCGCGCCCCTGCGCCACCCGGGAGCCACCGACCGTGCCGAGGCGCGCCGCGAAGTTCCGCGGTTCCGCGCTCTCCCCGCCATCCAGGACGGCGTCGAGATCCCAGTAGGACGCGGGAACAAACGCGATCCGTGCCCGTTCCCGGTCCACGACGAGACGGGTCGCCACGGACTGCACCCGACCAGCCGAGAGCTTCGGCATGACCTTCTTCCACAGCACGGGTGACACCTCGTAGCCATAGAGACGGTCCAGAATTCTTCTTGTCTCCTGCGCGTCGACGAGATCGACGTCGAGCTCGCGCGGGTTGGAGACCGCCTCAGCGATCGCGCCCGGGGTGATCTCGTGGAACACCATCCGCAGCGCGGGCACCTTGGGCTTCAGTTCCTGCAACAGGTGCCACGCGATGGCCTCGCCCTCGCGGTCACCGTCCGTCGCCAACAGGAGTTCATCGACCCCGGCGAGTTTGGCCTTGAGGTCCTTGATCGTGGCCTTCTTGTCGGCGGCCACCACGTACAGCGGCTGGAAGTCGTTGTCCACGTCAACGCCGGTACGCGCCCACTTCTGGCCCTTGTACTTGGCGGGAATGTCGGCAGCGCCCTTGGGAAGGTCGCGGATGTGGCCACGGCTGGACTCCACGATGTAGCCGTCACCGAGGTACCCGGCGATCTTGGTGGCCTTCGTGGGCGACTCGACGATCACGAGCCGCTTGGGGGTGCCAGCCATGCAACCTTCTTTCGTTTCAGAATCTCTTCAAGGGGTGGACGTGAGGAATGTTAGCCCACGGTGGACGGAGCGCTCGACGCGTGGTCACTGAGCTGGCCAAGGACCAGGAGCTGATCCAACAGTGCATCGCGCACCACGGGGACAACCTGCGCTGCCACGTCGGCCGCCTCCACCTCCAGCACGCTGGCCACTGCCGAGATGACCTGCCCAAGCGTCAGATCGCCGTCCAGAGCACCCAGCACCGCCCCATCCGCCGTGCCCACCTTGATGGCTCTGAGCAGTCCAGTCCGTTGCCGCAAAACGACGTGGGTGGGGTCCTGTGCACCCGGCTCGCCGATGGTTTCCTGCACCACGTCCACCAACCTCGGCCGGCTTGCCAGCAACTGATCCAGGGGAAGCGTCGAGGCATCGACGGCGGCACGGTTGCGGGCAAAAACGTGTCCGACGGGCTGCGCGACGGCGTGCGGCCAGGATTCGAACCTCAGGTGCGGGATGTCCCTGCCTGCTGCCGTCAGCAGCAGCCACCCCATCCCCACCTCGCTGATCCCGAGGGTCCGGAAGTACTCCAGCCACTCGCGGTAGGCCGGTTCCCACTGGTCAGAGCCCGCCAGGCCCGCGTCCGTCAGCCACATCTCGATGTAGGAGAACACGTCGAGTCGTTCGCGTTCGATGACCCAGCAGTCGAGGCCCGTGCCCTCCACCCAGCCGCGAAGCCGGTCAGCCCACTCGACACCGTCGAGAATGGCCCAGTTGGTGAGCAGCTGCAGGCTCCCGCCCAGAGTCAGGTGTTCGGGGGCGCCCCGCACGATGGCCTCGACGAGTCCATCCGCCACCAGGTCACCCTCCCTGTAGGTGAGCCGGTCACCACCCGGAGGGCTCATGACGTAAGGGGGATTGGACACGATGAGGTCGAACCGTTCCCCCGCCACCGGTTCGAACAGGGAGCCCTCCCTCAAATCGATGCGGACATCACTCAGGTCCGCACCCAGACGTGCAAGCTCCAGGGCGCGCGGGTTGAGGTCCGTGCCCACCACCTCCTCGGCATGCCTGACCAAATGCAGGGACTGGACACCGCAGCCCGTCCCGAGGTCCAGGGCACGATGGACGTGGTCCCGCATGGTGATCTCTGCCAGGGTGAGCGACGCCGGGGAGGCCCCCAACACATAATCGGGTCGGGTGGGGGTGGTCCTCTGGTCCATGCCGGGGGTCAGGTCGCTCACGAGGTATCCCGAGGCGCCGTCGTCAGGGGATCCGTACGGACGCACATCCACGACAGCTCGCACCCCGTCCCCCTCCACCGTCACCCAGCCAGCCGCCACCGCTGCATCGACGTCGAGCGCGTCAGACGCCGGAACGATAGGTACCTCCTGCTGCAGGATGAAGAGGCGCACGAGACACGCCAGCGGATCCATTGCACCGGCAAGTGCCACGTCGGCGGCAATCGTGGTGTTGCGTCCAAGCCCCGCCTGGCCGAGGGCGCCGATCCTCTCCAGTGCGTCGTCGGTGGTGTACCCGGCCTGCAGGAGACGGTGGCGGAGGTCCGAAGCTGTCATGTCCCACAGACTAGGGCGCAGCGTCGAAACACCTCGTTGAAACCTGCTCGGAGGTTTGCGGACACGACGCGAGGTGCACTCATCGAGTGCGATACTTCGACAATGGAACGTCTTGATCCGAAGCCCGGCCGCGCAAACAAGCGCGCGTCACTCACGAAGGCCGTTGTGTCGGCAGCAATCGCGGGGGTGGTGACGTTCATCCTCCTGCTCCTCATCACCCAGCTACAACCGGTGGTTTCCGGTGTGGTCGGCGCAGCCGTGGCAGTAGCGGTCGCGGTGGCGGTATCCGTCATCGCCCTGCCGACACCGAAGCGGGAGCGGTAACCCGTACCCCTCGATCATTGGAGCGTCCCAGCCGAGGCCTCCCGTGCAATATCTTTCGGTGCTCCCGGAAACCGGGGACGCAGTTCCCGCCCGACGCGCACTTCCACCACGAAGGACCACTCGTCTCCGAGAAGGCGACACTCCAGCAGCCGGGTGCCGTTGCGATCCGCCGCTCCGCTGGCAGCCGCGCACGCATCTGCGCCGCCTGCTTGGGCCCCTGCCCCAGCGAGGGCGGCCAGGTCAGCGGCGTTCTGCGCTGCACTGACCTGGGACACCCAGAGCACCACCACCGAGGCCGACCAGGCCACCACCAACAGAAGTGCGCACACAGCGGCTGTCAGCACGGTGCCCACGCCTCGCTCATCGCGTCCCTTCGTCGTTGGCCGTACCTCTCGCAGATGATGCGCGAGCAGCCGTTTCACGGCCCGATGCTGGCTCCGCGAGCGCCCACGTTCTGGCGATGGGTGTCGAGCATCCGGGTCTTCACCGCTCGGCAGCATCGCCCACCCCCGGTTCCCACGCCGCCCAGTTCTGGGCAGTGAGCGTGATGCCACCGATGCCCAGGATCCGGACGGGGACGTCGACGCGTACGCCCACCCCGTCGGACTGTCTCACCACTGTGGTTTGTGCCCCCACAGGGGCAGCATTCTCGGCTTTCGTGGCCGCCACTGCGTCCCCTCGCGCCAACTGCCGTGCCATCTCGCTGCTGGTCCGGCCGCACGATGACTGCACCACGCCCAGCAGAACGACGGCGGCCAACGTGGCCGCCAGCAGGGTGGTGGTCATCATTCCCACGGCCAGTTCCACTGTCACCATGCCCCGCTGCCCGTGGGCGCTCAGGCGCGGAGCGGCGGGGCGCGCCGCCCCGCGCTGGCGCGTCACACCTTGTCCACGAGGTTCTCGAAGATGCTCAGGACCCAGCCCATCAGCGCCTGGAAGAACGCGTTGTCGTTGAAGATGCGCAACAGCACCAGCGCGGCGGTGGCAGCGGCGACCAGCCCAATGGCGTACTCCACCGTGGTGAGGCCACGCTCCGCGAGGCGTCGGGCCCGGGACCTCTGCGGGTGCTGTGCCTCGCAGCTGACCAGTTCTGTGTGACTCATGTGACTCTCCCTTGAGTGTTGCTGGATGTCTCCGGAATCACCCCGGCGACACCCCACACCTTGGGCGGCGAACCCGAGGGATCACCCAAGCCGACGAGCGTTGTGGACACTGGCGGCGGACAACACCTGCGTCTGTGGAGAGGAGGTTGTGGAGCGTTCAGCCGTCACGGAGAAGCGCCCGGAGCAGCACTGCCGCCCGACGCTTGTCCAGCACCTGGTTGGCGTTGCCGCACTTGGGCGAGACCACGCAGGCGGGGCAGCCGTCAGCGCATTCGCATCCCTCCAGCCGCTCCAGCGTGGCACCCAACCACTGGCCGGCCACCTCGAACGCCTGGGCTGCGAACCCGGAGCCTCCTGGCAGCCCGTCGTGGATGAAGATCGTGGGCAGTCCCGTCTCCATGTGGATCGGGGTGCTGACGCCTCCGATGTCCCACCTGTCGCACGGCGCGAAGGCGGGCAGCAGGCCGATCGCCGTGTGCTCCATGGCATGGGCCGCGGCGCCCATCTCGAGCGGCGCCCAGTCCAGCGTGCGCTGCAGCGCCTGCGGCACGCTCCACCACACCGCATCCGTCATCATGCGATGCGCCGGCATGTCGACCATCGTGGCGTCGAGCACATCATGCGTGACCTCGTCCCGGCGAAGGTAGCCCGTGACCTGCGAGGTGAGGCGAACCTGTCCCAGAGTGACCTCCAGCCCGGACACCACCCTGCGCCGCTTCACCGTGAGTCGGTCGATCTCGAAGCTCGACTGCGGGGTCGTGTAGAAGGGTTCGGATGTCCTCGAGACGAATGCGTGGCCATCGTCCATGTCCAGGGAGGTGACGAGCCACGTCTCGGCCTGGTGGAGATACACGGCTCCGGGGTGCACTGTCCGGTCTGCCGCCTCGCGGTCGATGATCCCCACCACCCGGCCCGTCTCCTGCTCGATGATCTCCACGGGGCGTGCGCCTGCCGCCCGGAGATCGATGTGGTCCACCGCCCTGTCCGCTCGGGTCCAGAACCACCGCTCTCCACGGTCGCGCAACACTCCCTGTCTCGCCAGTTCGCCCGCCAGTGCCACCGTGTCCCGCCCGAACCACCTCTGGTCCGCAGCGGTGAGTGGGTGCTCCTGCGCAGCTGCGGCCAGGTGGGGTCCGAGCACGTGGGGGTTGCCTGGGTGCAGTACGAGGTGCTCCACCGGTGCATCAAAAATCAGCTCCGGATGCTCCAGCAAATAGGCGTCGAGGGGGTTCTCCCGCGCCAGCAACACCACCAGCGCCTCCTGGCCCGTGCGCCCAGCCCGACCTGCCTGCTGCCAGAAAGCCGACAACCTTCCCGGGTACCCCGAGACCAGGACGGCTGCGATACCGGAGACGTCGATCCCGAGCTCCAGTGCATTGGTGGTGGCCAACCCACCCAGTTCTCCCGATTGGAGAGCCGCTTCCAGCGCCCTGCGTTCCATCGCCAGGTAACCGCCTCGGTACGAAGCGATGCGCGCCGGGTCCGTGGCCACCTCCTGCGCCCCCACGGAGACCAGTTCCGCGCCAGCCCGTGACGCCACGAAGGCGAGCGTCTGTGCGCCGTCATCGGAGAGACCCGCCAGCAACCGCGACGTGTCGCGACGAAGCGAGAGCGCGGGCTGCCACAACGCCACCGTGCGAGGGCCCACGGGCGCCTTCGAGACGTCGACGACCTCGACGGCCGGCTCACCGATGAGGGCTCCCCCGAACTCGGCCGCGTTGGGTGCCGTGGCCGAGGACAGCAGCATCGTGGGCGAGGCCCCGTACAGCTCGCACACCCGGCGCAGCCGCCGGATCACGTTGGCGACGTGGGCCCCGAACATGCCGTGGTATCGATGTGCCTCATCGATGATGACGTAGCGGAGCCCGCCCAGGAACGACGACCACCTCTGATGATTCGGGAGAACCGAGAAATGCAGCATGTCTGGGTTGGTGAGAACAAAACTCGCGTGCTCCCGGGCAAACCTTCTCTCCGCGACATCGGAGTCCCCATCGAGTGCCCCCACGCGCCAGTTGCCGGGTGCGATGCCCACCGCTGCACGCAACTGGTCATGCGCCAGGGCCTTGGTGGGAGCGATGTAGAGGGCTGTGGGGCGGGACCGGGTGAATCGCGGCCGCACGCCCAGCCCTGAAGGCCATGCCGCTTCGGCGGTGGTGGCGGCGAGGACGGGCATCAGATACGCCAGCGACTTGCCAGAGCCGGTGGGTGTGGAGATGGCCGCATGCACTCCTGCGTGGGCGCTCTCGGCGAAATCCACCTGGTGCTGCCACGGCTGGTGGATGCCTGCGACCTGCAGCGTGTCGATGCAGTCAGCGGGGAACCACTCGGGCCAGGCCGCGCGGAGACCGTCGCTGGCCTCCCGGCGGCGCGTCGCCACCACCTCATCGCTGTCCAGCACCCAACCCCAGTCCACGCTCCAACTCTGCCACCGACCGGTGACAGCTTCCCCATGGACGCCCCGTGGCAGACGTTCCTGGGCGGCGGAACCGGCGCGATGTCCGTGCCACCCGCGAGGTGACACTTTGCAGGCCAGACTGGAACCATGGCGCACTCACCCGGGGAACAGAGCGCGGTGGCGGAAGTGGTCGACGATGCCGTCGAACTCGCCCTTGCGTGGCACAGCCGAGCAACGCAGGAGGAAACACGGCTGGAGCGGGCCACCGGTCGCCAACTGGCCGGACTCCTTTCCGACGAGAAAGGGCTCGCGCTGGCAGTCCGGTTCGTCGACGAGGTGGCACGCGCGGAGGACGTGCACGTGGCCGCGAAAGTGCTCAAGACGCTGCGCGGTGACACCGGGTTCCTGGGGCCCCTGGACCGGCTGATGCTCGGGGTGGGCGCCCGACTCGCACCCCTGGCCCCCTGGGTGGTGGTTCCGCTCGCCCGGAAACGCCTCCGCCAACTCGTGGGGCATCTGGTGGTGGACGCATGCGATCCTGGTCTCGCCCGTCACCTCGCTCGCTTCCAGAATGACGGCGTCACACTCAACGTCAACCTCCTCGGCGAAGCCGTGCTCGGCGAGGAGGAGGCCGCATCCCGCACCCAACGCAACGTGGCCCTGCTGGAGCGCCCCGACGTCGACTACGTGTCGGTCAAGGTGTCCTCGCTCGCCTCCCAGATCTCCACCTGGGACACCGCGGGGACGGTGGAACGCGTGTCGGCGCCTCTCCGACGCATCTACCGTGCAGCGGTGGCCCGCACACCCCACGCCTTCGTGAACCTGGACATGGAGGAGTACCGCGACCTCGATCTCACCATCGCCGTGTTCGAGGCGCTGCTCGTGGAACCGGAGTTCCTGCACCTCGAGGCCGGCATCGCGCTCCAGGCATACCTGCCCGACGCCCTGGGCGCGCTGGAACACCTCATCGAGTTCGCCACCCGCCGCCAGCGAATGGGCGGCGCCGGCATCAAGGTGCGCGTCGTCAAGGGGGCGAACCTGGCCATGGAGGGGGTCGAGGCTGAAGTCCACGGCTGGGCCACCGCGCCGTACTCCAGCAAGGCGGACGTGGATGCCAACTACTTGCGCGTGGTGGAGCGGGCCCTGCGCCCGGACGCCAGTGCCGTGCTGCGGCTGGGGGTGGCCAGCCACAACCTCTTCGACGTGGCCGCCGCCCACCTCCTGGCACAACGTCGCGGGGTGGGTGAGCGGCTGGACGTCGAGATGCTGCAGGGGATGTCCCCGGCGCAGGGTCGGGTGGTGCTCCAGGATGTCGGTTCCATGGTGCTCTACACCCCTGTCGTCTCCCCCAAGGACTTCGACGTTGCCGTGTCCTATCTGGTGCGCCGACTGGAGGAGAACGCCCAACCGCAGAACTTCCTGCATGCGATGGCCGGTGATGGCTCGGCGATGAAAGAGCAACAGCGCTGGTTCCGGGAGGCGGCCGCGGCCGTGAATTCCACCCCGCTGGGCCGCAGACGCACTCCGGAGCGGCATCCCATCGGTGATCGTTTCACCAACGCTGCCAACTCCGACCCTGCGTTGGCAGAAACCCGTCGCTGGGCCGCCGACGCCGTCGACAGGGATCCCGGGGGTGTGCAGACGCCGCGCCACACGGTCGACGACATCGACGAGGCGGTATCGACCGGACGAGCGGCAGCCGCTCATTGGTCGGCTCGGGGAGCCATGGCCAGGGCTGACGTGTTGCGCGAGGCGGCCCGCCAGTTGGAAGCACGACGCGGGCAACTCATCACCGCGATGGCCGCCGAGGGCGGCAAGACCATTGACCAGTCCGATCCCGAGGTGAGCGAGGCCGTCGACTTCGCCAGTTATTACGCCGATGCGGCGGTCCAACTCGAACCCGGCCACCCCATGTCCGACGGCGCCACGTTCCTGCCTCCCACCCTCACCCTCATCACCCCGCCCTGGAACTTCCCGGTGGCGATCCCCATCGGTGGGGTACTGGCTGCGCTGGCCGCCGGGTCGTCGGTCATCATCAAGCCGGCGCACCCCGTTCCGCGATGCACGGAGATCGCGGTGGAGGGCCTGTGGGCCGCGGGAGTTCCCCGGGAGGTACTGCAGGTGGTCCGCACCGGCGAAGGCGATGCAGGCAGGCATCTCGTGTCACATTCCGGTGTCGACGTCGTGGTCCTGACGGGGGCGATCGAGACGGCCGAGTTGTTTGCCTCGTGGAGAACAGGACGCAGGAACGGTCCGCGGGTGCACGCCGAGACCTCCGGCAAGAATGCCCTGGTCCTCACCCCTGCCGCAGACGTCGACCTGGCCGTCGCAGACCTCGTCAAGTCTGCCTTCGGGCATGCCGGGCAGAAGTGTTCGGCCGCGTCGTTGGCGATTCTGGTGGGATCAGTCGGCAGGTCGCAACGGTTCCGGCGGCAGCTCATCGACGCCGTGACGTCACTGCGGGTGGGTTGGCCGGATGACGTCGGTGCGGCGATGGGCCCCCTCATCGAACCGCCGGAGGGCAAGCTCCTGCGTGCACTGACGACGCTGGAAGAGGGTGAGCGCTGGCTGGTGGAGCCGCAGCAGCTGGACGACTCGGGCAGGCTCTGGTCGCCAGGGGTGAAGGACGGCGTGGCACCCGGATCGTTCCTCCATCTCACCGAGGTGTTCGGACCGGTGCTCGCTCTGATGCGGGCCCGGGACCTGGACGAGGCCATCTCCTGGCAGAACGCCACCCGGTTCGGACTCACCGGCGGGATCCACAGCCTGGATCCCGAAGAAATCGGCACGTGGCTGGAACAGGTGGAAGTGGGCAATGCCTACGTCAACCGCGGAATCACGGGCGCGATAGTGAGGCGTCAGCCGTTTGGGGGCTGGAAGGACTCGTCCGTGGGGTCCGCTGCCAAAGCCGGCGGCCCCAACTACGTCGCCAGCCTCGGCTCCTGGATGCCCGGCGAACTCCCGACGATGCGCCAGCGTCCGCTGCCCAGCGCCACCGCACTGGCCACGGCACTGGCACCGTTGGTGGCTACCGACGAGGAGCGAAGGTGGTTTGACGCATCGGTGGAATCGGACGCGCATGCCTGGGCCACGGAGTTCGCTCAGGCGCGGGACGAGACCGGCCTGCTGTCGGAGAGCAACGAGTTCCGGTACCTTCCCGTGCCCAGGGTGGTGGTGCGGTGCGAGCCGGGCACCCGGTTGGTGGAATTGGCACGCGTGCTCGCGGCTGCGGGAGTGGTGAACGTGGAGGTGCGGTTGTCGCTTGCACCGACGGTCGCGCAGGAACTGGACGGTGTGCTGCTGCAGTCAGGGCCCGGGCGGGCGCTCGCAGACATGCTTGCGCCGCTACGGGTGGTACCGACGGGGCCGCTCGCGACGTGGGTGGGTGATTCACTGCCCGGAACGCGGGTGCGGGGACTCGGCGACGCCAGTCACCTGTATGACGCTCTCGCCTCGACGGGCATCGACGTGCATGCAGGTCCTGTGCTGGCCAACGGTCGACGGGAGTTGCTCACCCTGCTGCGCGAGCAGTCGATCAGCCGCACCTTGCACCGCTTCGGCCATGTCCCCCCGGAACTCGTCCGCTGACAAGGCTCCCTGCGGTGGGTCGGTCAGTGCTTCAGGATTTTTTTCAGGGTGACCAGCTCCAGTTCCAGGGACTCTGCCACCGCAGCGTTCGTCACGTGGCCGCCGTGGGTGTTCAGTCCGGCTGCCAGCGCGGGATCGTGCCGCATCGCGTCGCGCCATCCCTGGTCGGCCAGCTTCAGCACATACGGCAGTGTGGCGTTGGCCAGGGCGTAGGTGGAGGTGTGTGGAACGGCGCCCGGCATGTTGGACACGCAGTAGAACGTGGAGCCATGGACCGTGAACGTCGGGTCGTCGTGCGTGGTGGGATGGGAGTCCTCGAAACAACCGCCCTGATCGATGGCGATGTCCACCAGGACCGAGCCGGGTTTCATCTCGGCCACCAAGTCGTTCGGCACCAGTTTCGGCGCACGAGCCCCCGGGATCAGGACTGACCCGATCACCAGATCGGCACCCACCACCTGCTCCCGCACGGTGAGCTCGTTGGAAGCGAGTTGCTGCACGGCACCGCCCCAGTACCAGGACGCGTCGCGCAGCTTGGCGAGGTTGGTGTCCAGGAGGGTGACATCGGCACCCATCCCTGCAGCGATGTGGGCAGCCATGCGGCCCGACACGCCCGCTCCGAGGATGACAACCTTGGCGTTGGCCACGCCACCGATTCCGCCCATCATCACGCCGCGTCCACCCTGGGGTTTCGTGAGGTGATAGGCACCGAGCTGGGGTGCGAGGCAACCTGCCACCTCACTCATCGGCTGGAGCAGCGGCAGCGACTTGTCCTCCAGTTGAACGGTTTCGTAGGCGATGGCGGTGGTGCCGGCCGAGAGCAGCGCGTCGGTGCATCCCGCTCCGGCGGCCAGGTGCAGATAGGTGAAGAGCATGAGGTCATCCCGGAGGAACTGAAACTCCTCCTTCTCCGGCTCCTTGACCTTCATCACGAGTTCAGCGAACTCCCACGTCGACTGGGCGTCCGGCAGGATCTGCGCACCGACGGCCTCGTACTCGCTGTCAGGAATCGACGAGCCGATTCCAGCACCCGCCTGGACCGCCACCTCGTGTCCGTGTTTCACCAACTCATTGATACCCGTGGGGGTCATCGCCACGCGGAATTCGTTGTTCTTGACCTCGAGCGGGACAGCAATCCTCATTGTGACTCCTCAGGGTGGGTACCGGCGTTCACACTACCGTCGGGCGACACCCATCAGCAGGGTTCACGGCGAAAGAAGCCCCTCCAACAACCCCGCGATGATCGGCAGAACACCGACCAGCACGAAGGCCGGCAGGAAGCATGCCATCAGAGGGACGACGGAGCGCACGCCCGCCGTTCGGGCGCGCTGCAATGCCTGCTCCTGCGCCACGAGCCTGGCCTCGTCAGCATGGACGTGCAGCACCTCCACGAGGGATGTACCGGAGCGTGCTGAGCGAGCTACGTCCCGCGCCACACCGCCCCACACGTCGTCATCGGCCAACTCCAGCCAGGCCTGCGGTTCCGCTACACCCATGGTCAGTTGACCGGATACCTTCGCCAGAATTGTTGCGGTGGCATCCTCCGCGACGTCGGCCACCACCTCCACCGCATGCCTCATGGGCGCTCCGGCCGAGAGGCACACGGCCAGCAATTCAACGGTGTCCGCCAATTCCTTCTGCACGGTCCCGTTGGGCGCGAGTCTGGCTGGCAACCAGCCGAGGCCCAACACCACCACCGCGAGGGCTGCGAGCCCCGCGGCAACCCCTGTGATGGTGGGGAGTGCGACGAGCACCAGCACGGATGCCAGTGCGCCCAGCAGCACCCGCACCCTCAGCGCCGGTGCACCCTGTCGGCCACGTACCCACCGCGTCCCGCGCACTGTGGGGGTCTCGTGTGACGTGTCCAACCGGCGCAACTGCAGGCGCGGGTCGGGCACAGCCACCCACAGGGCGGCCACGATCAACACCGTCGCCGTCACCACCCAGATCATCGGGTGCGCTGCCGCGTCTGTTCGCCGGATCGGGCAACTTTCTCCGTCCAGAGAACCCCTGTGCAGGCCAGGATCACTCCCAGCAGGAGCGCCACCTCCCCGAGCCATGAGCCGAAGAGGAAGGTGAGGGGGCGGGCGCCGACGAGGGTCCCGAGGCCGATGGCCACGAAGGGCAGCAGCGCCATGATGCGGCCACCCGCGCGCGCTGCAGCCAACTCTGCCGCCACCACGGATGCCAGATGGCGTTCCTGTCTCAGGTTCTCCGCCACCCTGGCCAGAACCACAGCGATGGGCGCTCCAGTGCGCTCACTCACCCGCCAAGCTGCGGCCACCTTTGCCAACCCAGCACGGCCCGGCTGGTCGCCCAGCTCATGCAGCGCAGCCCCCACGTCACCACCGAGGCGGCTGGTCATGGCGGCGGAGGCGAGGACTGGGCAGTCAGCAGCTGCATCCCGCAGTGCGTGTGCCGGGATCTGGCCGGCCTGCAACAGCAACGCCAGGGTTCGGGCTGCGCGAGCAGTCTCACTCCGCGCCCGGGCCTGACGATGATCCCGACGTGCCCCTCGCACCACCCACGCGGCCGTGGCGACCAGCACGAAGCACGTCAGCATCCATCCGGTGGCGCGTGGACCGGCAACAAGATGAACCAGCACCAGCGCCATGCAGGAGAGCACCACGACGGCAATCCCCTGGCTTCGTTGGCGATTCACCCGCGGCTGGAGGCGACACAGTTCACGCCCAGCCGGAGCTCCCACCGCGACGGCGGCGGCCAGCGCGAAGAACAAGACGGCGATCATGTGAGCCCCACGCAGGAGCGCAATGCTGATGCGCCGTCCTGCCAAGTGACACCGGCGGGTCCGAAACTGGCTGCGGGCTGGATGGTGACCCAGCCATCATTCCCACGGATGAAGAGTCCAATGCCGGACACTCCCCTCGAGCCGTCAGGCCAGCGCGTCACGTGGACCGCCACACGAAGCGCTGAGGCGAGTTGAGCATGGCAGGCTTCCCTCCCCAGGCCCCCCAGGGCAGCCAACGCCTCCAGCCGTGCGGGAACGTCGCCCACTGAGTTGGCGTGAACCGTGCCGCAGCCACCCTCGTGCCCGGTGTTCAACGCGGCCAGCATGTCGCAGAGTTCTCCGCCACGGACCTCGCCCAGCACGATGCGGTCAGGCCTCATCCGCAGGGCCTGCCTGACGAGCGAGGTCAAGGTGATGGCGCCGAGTCCCTCGGTGTTCGCCGGGCGCGCCTCCAGCCGGACGCAATGGGGGTGATTGGGCGCGAGTTCCCGCGCATCCTCCACCACCACTATTCGTTCGTTCGCAGCGACGAGCGCGAGCATCGCTGCCAACAGCGTCGTCTTGCCGGAGCCGGTGCCACCGCTGATGACGAACGGAACCTTCCGGGCGATGAGCCCCACGAGCACCGCATGCGCCTCCACGGCGAGTGATCCCTGATCCAGCATTTCTCGAAGCGTCAGCCGTGCCGGGGCCGGGATCCTCAGCGAGATGCAGGTCCCGGGCGAGGCGACGGGTGCCAGGACGGCGTGGAGGCGTGTCCCGTCCGCCAATCTCCCGTCCACGAACGGCTGCGAATCATCAAGGCGTCGACCGGCGGCCGCAGCGAGGCGGATGGCGAGTCGACGCACCTGTTCGTCGTCGAAGAAGACGAGGTCGGTGGCCTCCAGCCCCTGCCCCCGATCAACGAAGACGCCATCGGTGCCGTTGACCACCACATCCGTGACGCCCGGCAACCGCAGCAGGTGCTCCAGTGGGCCCGCGCCCACACTGTGCCGCCGCAACGCGTCCATCGTCTCCACCATCACGTGGTCGCTGACCACCACCCCCATTGCCCGCAGTGCACCGGCAACGTCAGAGGGGGTGTGTGGACGCCCCAGCCTGCCCAGGACGCTCTGCAGTTCTTCCAGCCGTTCCCCGTTCACGCCACCAGTCCGTCCACGAGTTTGTTGACGTCCCGGCGGTACTTCCGCGCCGGGCCCGAAGTGATGCTCGCGCCGGCACCTGTCAGCCTCGGAACTGCCGGATCGTTGCGGATGGTCCCCAGCAGGGGTAGCCCCAGAGCATCCGCGACCGCTTCTGCCGGGAGCGGGCTTCCCGGACCTGTGCGCACCACCACCTGCGCTCGTGCCAGATCGCTCCGCTCCGCCACCATTCGCGCAGCCGCCACTCCCCTGACGTGGGCAGCCACCAGCATCACCGGGTGGGCATCCCCCACCCACGCAAGGTGTCTGCCATCCCCCGCATCCACCACGATGAGGTCGTGCGAGCGTCCCAGCCCTCGCAGGACGGCCTCGACCGCCTCACGTGTGGGGTGTTCGCTGGAATCGCGTCCGAGGGCAAGAACTGAAACGCCGTCGCCGGTCACCAGTTGGGCCTTCAGATCCCCCAGCTCACCGGATGCCCCCGCCAGGTCGTTCCAGCGGATCCCGGGAGATGCCTCCAGACCGAACAGCAGGTCCAGTCCACCTCCACAGCCCGCAAGTTCCACGGTCGAGACCCGCTTTCCACGTCGTGCCGCCAGAAGTGCTGCCGCCACCGCCAGCGAACTCGTCCCCACTCCGCCCGAACCACCCACCAGTGCCACGACGGAGGCCGTGGGACGGGTGTCACTCCGATGGGTCAGCACCTCCGCCAACCGTGCCGACGCCTGCGGCAGCGCCAGTGTGGGGGCGCCCAACTCCGCAGACGCCGCGAGAAGAGCACCGTTTGACTGCCCCACCACCCACGTCTCACCGCTGACAGCCATGAGGTCTGCGGCGCGCGACGCCATGTCGGGGCCCACCAGACGCACGTGGGCCCCGGGCCACAGCAGCCGGAGCTCCTCACGGTCAACAGCCACCACCACCCCCGTGCCCAGCGCCAAAGCCGTGGCCTGTACCGCATCGATCAGCGCTGGATCACGCGTGACCAGTAGACATTCCGAGTCCTTCGACATGGTCCTCACACGGGCCATGTTGGGCGCCCGCCGGAGTCGATCGTCAGACCCCTGGTCAATCAGTGGATAACCTGAGGGCACAGCTCCTAAGTCCCCACTCACGAGAAGACATGTCGAAGCACAACGCGATTCCACCCGAAGCACTCACCTGGCTCGCTGCCTGGCCACACGCGCGCACACTCGCAGTCCACGGGGGTGCAGCGCTCGCTCGTCGACTGCTGGCCGACGGCCACACCGTGTTTGCCATGGCTGCCGATGAACCGGAAGTGGACCGCCTGCGTGCCGCCACTGGTGCGACGCCGGTGTGGGCACGCCCCGAGGCACTACCGCTGGACCCGTGGCAGTTCGACGTCGTCCTGAGTCATCAGGGCTTCCACACCATGGACCTCTCCTCAGCACTCCCGGAGATCGCGCGCGTTCTGCGTCCGGGTGGGTGCCTGAGCGCGTCGTACATCGTCCGCGATGATTCCGTGCCGTGGGTTCGCCGCCTCGCCGCTCTGCTGCGCCACTACGACCCCGTCGCCATGCGGGGCGACTACGGTCATGACAGCCTGAAGGAGTTGCAGGGCTCCAAGTATTTCCCGGAAGTGGAACAGAGGGCGTTTCGCATCTGGCAGAAAGTGTCGCTCCGCAACCTGCAACTGCTCGTTGCCCGGCAGCCACTGTCAGCCAGGCTCGACGACGCGCAGCGCGCGCGGCTCGCCGCCGAGGTGAGGGAACTCTACGTTCACTCGGTGCGCCCCGGCGAGCAACTACGACTACCGTTCCAGCTGTTGTGCTGCCGTGCATGGGTCAGTCATGAGGAACTCACCTCCCCCGTGACAGCGCCCGACACCGGCATCAAGATCCACGTGTGACGCATACTCAAACCAGTGGAGCCCTAGTCTGGGATCCACGTCGAAAGGATGAAGATGGCCAAGAGCGAAACTGGCGAGACGATTCAGCAGGTCCGCGAAGCACTGGCGGAATTCGTCTCCAAGGAGACAGAACTCGCCAAGGCTGAGGTGATTCCCGCAGCAAAACAGGCCGGGATTGGTTCCGGAATGTTCGCTGGGGCAGGCGCCTTCGCATTCCACGCGCTGTGGATGATCATCATCGCCATAGCGCTCGGAATCGCCTGGCTCCTGAACTCCCTGACCGTGATCGGTCCATGGGGTTCCGGTGCCATCGCATTCCTCATCACAGCCGTGTTCTCACTACTGGTGGCGTTCATCCTGGTGAAGCTGGGGCAGTCCAAATTCCGTCAGGTGTCCATGCCCGAGGCGACCATCGCGGAGGCGAAGGCCACCTTCACGGCCATCAGCGACACGGTCACCGGGCACACTGCCGCTGATCGGGAGCTCGCAGCCAAGAACACCATCGAAGGCGTCGTCGAGCACCGCTGAGTCAGTCCCGCAGGAAGCGCTCCGGCACGGCGACGACGCGGCTGCTGTCCCATGGGCTGGCCCAGCCTGCCAGGTCAAGGGCCTCATCCAGCAGATGCGCCGTGAATCCCCAGATGAACAGCTCACCCACGTTGAACGCGGGTCCGATGTACCCGCCGGGATGACGGCCACGGACCCGGAACGCAGGGTCACTGAGATGGGAGACCCGGACCGAGTGGACAGCCCCCACCTCGGCGGGATCGGCGGGCCACAGGTCCGTCGCCCCGTCCCAGACACCCAGCACCGGCGTGACGTCGTAGTTGCTCGCGGGAACCCAGGCCACGGGAAGCTCTCCGAGCACCTCGACCATCGCGGGGTCGAGGCCCACCTCCTCCTTTGCCTCGCGCAGGGCGGCGGCAATGATGGAGGGGTCATCGGGCTCCATGGCGCCGCCCGGGAAGGCGACCTGTCCCGCATGTCGACGCAGCGTGGTCGCACGCTCGATCACCGTGACCTGAGGATCGGACTCGTCGGTGAAGAGCATCAGAACCCCGGCACGCCGGCCGCCGCGTGGCCGCCGGATGCCACTGGAGTCCGGCAGGGCTCCCCTCAATCCCTCGACAAGCTGGCCGAACGTCTCGTTCATGCTTTCCCCAGATACTCGTCAATGAGTCCACGAAGCTCTTCCGTGGACTGGATTCCCCCCACGTGGCGGCCCGCGATCCGCCCATCCGCGCTGACGAAAAGTGTGACCGGCAGACCCGGAACCTTCAGTGAGGTCTTGAGCGTGCGTTCCATGTCCTGGATGTGGGGGTACTTCCACCCGACCAGGCCGGCGAACTCGATGGCCCAGTCCGGCTGCGGATCCTGATAGTTGATCCCGATGAATGACACGTCGTCCATGCCTTCGAACGCCTCTGTCAGGAACAGCGACTCCTCGCGGCACGGGCCGCACCACTGGGCCCAGAAGTTCACCACCATCGCCTCCCGGGGCAGTCCCGCGAGGTTGACCACCTGATCGGTGCCGAGGCAGGGCAGTTCCGTCCTCGGCAGGCCGCCGGCGACCTGCTCCGCCTGTGGGTCAGTCCCCGGGCATTCCGGAAGACCGTACTCCACCCGCAGGACATCCAGATCCGCCGTGGCGCTGACGCTCGGCTGGGTCGGTGTCGGGGCTGCAGGAGTCGAACAGGACGACAACGCCAGCAACGAGGCGACAACCGCCACTGCGACGCGCCTCATGCTCGTGGCTCCCTCAGTTTGGTCCGGGCCTTCTCCGGATCCGTCTCGCCGATCCCGTAGCTGGGACAGATGTCCCCCAGCACACAGGCGCCACAGGCCGGTCCGCGCGCATGGCAGCAGCGGCGGCCGTGCCAGATCACACGATGGCACACCTGGACCCAGTCCCGAGGATCGAACAACTCCCCCACCGCCCGCTCCACCACGTCGGGTGTGGTGGAGTTCGTCCAACCCAACCTGTTGGAGAGCCTGATCAGGTGGGTATCGGGCGTCACCCCAGGAGTGCCGAAAGCATCTCCCAGCACCACGTTGGCCGTCTTTCGTCCCACTCCCGGCAGCGTCACCAACTCCTCGAGCGTGTTCGGGACGACGCCGTCGAAATCGTCGACAAGGCGCGTGGACAATCCGATGATGGCGGTGGTCTTGTTCCGGAAGAACCCCACCGGCCCGACGATCCGCTCGACGTCCTCACGCGGCGCTCCTGCCAGAGCGACGGCGTCCGGGTAACTCTCGAAGAGTTCCCGCGTGACGGAATTGACCCTTCGGTCAGTGGACTGGGCGGACAGAACAGTCGCCACCAACAATTGGAAGGCAGAATTGAAATCAAGCTCGCACCGGGCATCCGGGTACTGCGCACCGAGGCGGTCATTCACCTCGGCCGCTTGCCGACTGTCCCCGTGCGTCAACTAGACCTCGACTACCAGTTCGACCTCGACGGGCGCGTCGAGGGGGAGAACTGTCACGCCCACGGCGCTTCGCACGTGGGAGCCGTTGTCAGGGCCGAACACCTCGGCCAGCAGTTCGGAGGCACCATTGGCGACGACGGGTTGGTCGAAGAAGTCAGCGGTGCTGGCGACGTAGACCACCACCCGAAGGACATGGCGGACCTTGTCGATTCCGCCAGCCTCGTGTGCGACGGCGGCCACGGCGTTGAGCGCCGCCACGCGGGCGGCATGGCGACCCTCGTCCGTGGTGACCGCTGCCCCGAGCTTGCCCGAGGCCACGAGTGCGCCGCCTGCCAGCGGCAACTGGCCGGAAGTCCAGATCTGGTCACCTGAGCGACGAACCGGGACGTACGCGGCCAACGGCGTGGGCACTGCAGGCAATTCGATTCCCAGCCCCGCCAGCCGTTCTGAGGCCGCCTGCATCAGCCGTCCTGCAACGGGCGCTTGAAGTAGCCGACCATCGTGTCGCGGTTGGGTCCGGGCGCCACCTGAACGAGTTCCCACCCATCGGCGCCAAAGTTGTTGAGGATCTGCTGCGCCACGTGGGACAGGATCGGGGCGGTGAAGTACTCCCATTTAGTCATGTCGCCAGCTTAGTCATGTACTCGCCCGTGGAGGTCCCGGCGCCCGCGCCGGGACCCTTGGCGCTCGTGTGGGTGCTCAGCCAGCTTCGGTTTCGGCGGCGTAGCCCACGAGGACATCGCGCCATGACTCGATGTCTGGACGGGTGCGCAACAGGTGACGGCGTTCGCGCTCGGTCATCCCGCCCCACACACCCCATTCGATGCGATTGTCCAGTGCCTCCGCAAGGCACTCGGAACGCACAGGGCAGCCCATACAGACGGAACGCGCCCGTTTCTGGTCCTTGCCCTCGGGGAACAGTGCATCGGCCATTTCACGACATTTGGCCTGCAACGTCCATTCGCTTACTTCTGCCAGAGACATCAGTGCCCTCCCTTGCGCAACTGGTGATCCTTGTGGACTCGACCGTAGCGCATACTGGGCCCAGCACAACAGGGGGTGTCACCGCCGTGATGCGCACTCCGCCCAGTCGCCCACGCCGTCGACTGGGTGTATGCCGCACCGTCACGTAGAATCCGCAGCATGACGTCACCCTCCCTGAGCCGCAAGGCTTACGCTCTGTTGATGTTCTTTGCAGTCAGCGTGCTGTCGGGACTACTTCTGGCGGGTCTGGCCGTGCCCTTCACGGCCCTGGCGAGCGGGGGCACAAAGCTCGCCGCGGACAGCCTGCAGTTCCTGCCCGACGAGTTGGAGACGCCACCACAGTCGGAGCGCTCGCGCATCCTGATGGCCAACGGGCAGACGCTCGCCACGTTCTTCGACGAGAACCGCGTGTACGTGGAACTGGACCAGATTGCGGGCGTGATGCAGGATGCCCAGATTGCGATTGAGGACCACCGCTTCTACGACCACGGCGCCATTGACCTGACCGGCCTCGGCCGCGCCTTCTTCCGCACCGCCATCGGCGACACCCAGGGAGCTTCCACACTCACCCAGCAGTACGTGAAACTCGTGCAGGTGGAGTCGGCAAAGGCCAAGGGCGACGAAGAAGGTGTCCGCAAGGCCACCGAGGTGAGCTTCGAGCGCAAGATTCGCGAGATGCGCTACGCCATGGCGGTCGAGGAGCGGATGTCCAAGAACCAGATTCTGGAGAACTACCTCAACATCGCCTACTACGGTGACGGCGCCTACGGCGTAGAGGCCGCTGCGCACCACTACTGGGGCACCACCGCGAAGGACCTCACGCTGGACCAGGCCGCGATGCTCGCTGGCATGGTCCAGAATCCCGTGGCAACCAACCCCACGAAGCACCCCAAGCGCGCGATCGAGCGTCGCGACGTCGTCCTGAACCGCATGCGCGACCTGGGCATCATCACCGCCGCGGAGACCGACGCCGCCAAGCAGGTCACTTTCGACCCGGCCCTGGTCCAGAAGACCCCCAACGGTTGCGTCGCATCCCCCTTCCCGTTCCTGTGTGACTACGTCCAGCGCACGCTGCTCTCGGACAAGATGCCCTCCCTGGGCGACAACCCCGAGGAGCGCGAGAACCTGTTGAAGCGGGGTGGGCTCACGGTCCACACCCTGATCGATCCCGAGGCGCAGAAGGCTGCTGAAGCAGCGGTCGCCGCCAAGGTGTCCCCCCTCGATCCGGTGCTCTCGACGTCGGTGCAGATCCAGCCCAAGACCGGGCTGATCATCTCCATGGCGCAGAGCCGTCCGTCCATGGGCACGGGCCCGGGTGAGACGTACTACAACTTCAACGCACAGGGCGGCAAGCCCAAGGACCCCAGGAACATGGGCGGACTGGAGGGCTTTCAGGCAGGCTCCACGTTCAAGCCCTTCGTGATGGCGGCCGCCCTTGAGGCTGGCGCCACACCCGGCAAGACCTATGACTCACCGGCCAAGCTCACCAACATGCAGGGCGCCACCTTCAAGAACTGCAGCGGACCCTTCGTGTTCAAGCAGAATCCCCCATGGGAACCGAAGAACTACGACGGCGGCCACGGCACCATCGACATGATGAGGGCCACCCAGAAATCGGTGAACACCTACTACATCCAGCTCGAGAAGGACATCGGGATCTGCGCCTCCATCAAGATGGCTGAGAGGACCGGGGTGAAACTGGGTGATCCGGACATGGACATGGAGGCTGAGTTCGAGAACAAGCCCTCCTTCGTCCTCGGTGTCGCCGACGTCACCCCCCTGTCCATGGCAGAGGCCTACGCCACGTTCGCCAACCGTGGCGTCCACTGCGACCCCATCATCCTCGAGTCCGTCCAGAACAAGGATGGCGAGGACATCGCCGTTCCCTCGGCCAACTGCGCCAAGGTGATGGAGCCCGAGGTGGCCGACGGCGTCAACTACATCCTCCAGACGGTCATGAAGCCGGGTGGTACGGGCACACCTGCCCGACTCTCCGACGGTCGGCCCCAGGCGGGCAAAACTGGTACCACCAATGACACGGGCGCAGTGTGGTTCGCGGGCTACACGCCTGAGGTGGCTGGCGTGGCCATGCTCGCCGTCGACAAGACGAGTGACTTCTACAAGGGCAAGACCACCAAGCGACTCAACGACCGGTCCCTGAAAATGGCCAATGGCAGAAGGCTGGAAGGCAGTGGCGGCCGGGATGCCGGCGCCATCTGGAAGGTCTCGATGGCTGCTGCTCTGAAGGACCAGCCGCGCACCAAGTTCACGACTCCGTCCAAGAAGATCCTGGAAGGCGTGAAGGTGCCGTTGCCCAGCGTGTCCGGCATGGGCTACAACGAGGCCAAGCAGACCCTGGAAGCCGCTGGCTTCAGCACGGTTCGTCGGCTCGTCTTCAGCGACCGCCGCAAGGGCGCGTTCCTGGGCATCTACCCCCAGGGCACGGCCGTGAAGTTCTCGACCATCTCCTTGAAGGTGTCCGACGGCCCCGAGCCCAAGCCAACGCCGTCGCCCACACCTCCGCCGGCGTCCACACCGCCCGCAACACCTGCACCATCGGCGACCCCCACCGAGGGTGGCTGATGGCGACTGGGCCCGGTCGCGTACTGGGTTCGTTGGCAGCCGCAGCGCTCGGGTGCTTCGCCTGGGGGCTGGTGGAGGCCAACCTGTTCACGGTCCGCCACGTGCGGGTTCCCATCCTTCCGCCGGGTGGTGAAGAGCTGAGGATCCTGCACGTCTCGGACCTGCACCTCACGTCGAAGCAGCACTTCAAGCTGGACTTCATCCGCAGTCTGGCCTCGTTGCGCCCCGACCTCGTGGTGAACACCGGCGACAACATTGCCGACGCCACAGCCATTTTCCCGTTGATGGCGGCGTGGAACAGCCTGCGATTCACCCCCGGTGTGTTCGTCTTCGGTTCCAACGACTACTACGCGCCGCGGTTCAAGAATCCGCTGAAGTATCTGCTGTACGGCCGTTCACACGCCGAAGAGGATCCCGTGGAGCTGCCGTGGCGCACTCTCCGCGACAAGATGACGGACGTCGGCTGGAAGGACCTCACGCACAGCAGGGAGACCCTCGAGGTCAAGGGGTACGCTCTGGCGTTCCGGGGCACCGACGACGCCCACCTCGGTCGGGACGACTACACACTCGTCGCCGGGCCGGCTGACGACGACGCCGATCTCACCATCGGTGTCACCCATGCCCCATATCTCCGCATCCTCGACGCGATGGCCGAGGACGGCATGGACCTCATCCTCGCCGGACACACCCACGGCGGCCAGGTGTGCGTTCCGGGATACGGCGCCCTCGTCACGAACTGTGACCTCGAAGCGGCCAGGGTCAAGGGATTGTCCTCCCACACGCAGGGCGGTCGGACCTCCGCACTGCACGTGTCAGCAGGTGTCGGAACATCACCGTTCGCTCCCTACCGGTTCGCCTGCCGGCCGGAGGTCACACTGCTGACCCTGGTCCCCCGCGACACCGGTTTCGCGACTGGCGATTCGGTGGGCTAGTATTTCCGGTGGCTCGGTGACGAGCTGATCGGGGTGTGGCGCAGCTTGGTAGCGCGCGTCGTTCGGGACGACGAGGGCGCAGGTTCAAATCCTGTCACCCCGACAAAGTGATTTCATCAGAAATCGAAGACACCTGAACCCACGGATGTGGGTCCAGGTGTCTTTTGTTTTGCGTGAGCAACCCGTCAGCGCAAGGCTCAGTCGCCCGCCTTGAACCTCACGATGTTGTTGAAGACCCAGCCGCTCGTCCCGTAGTAGACACGGTTGCCCTTGGCATCGAACTTCGATGCGATGAAGCCCGCCCACGCCCAGCTCCGGCAGCCGTTGCCCCCGGTGACCGGTGTGTCGCACTCGGTGCGCCACTTGCGGCCGTCCGTCGCCGTCCACTCCCCCGCCTGTCCAAGGGGGTTGCCCACCCACTGCGACCGCTTCATGTAGGGCAGGTACGTCATGTTGTTGAAGTACCAGCCCGTCCTGGGCTGGTAGGTGCCGTTGCTGAACGTCACCTGGGTGGCCCAGATGGACGTGCGGCAGCGGACCGTCTGCGAGTACGGCTCGCACGTGGTGAACCACTGGCGACCGTTCACGTTGTGGTAACCAGGAGTCGAGTACAGATCCGTCTGCCCGGACGTCGGCGACGCCGTCGGGCTGGGGGATGCGGTCTTCGTGGGTGTGGCCGACGGCGTGGGCTCGATCACGGCCGCCTTCTCCACCAGCAGCGCAGCCGTCCTGGCAGGAATGCTCAGGGTGCCATCGGCTGCGACCCACGTCGTGGACTTCACGACGTCGTCCGCTCCGTCAGCCTGCACCGCGCTGAGCGAGAACTGGCGACCAGCCAGTTCCGGCACCTTCGTGGTGATGACCTCCGGTGTGGCGTTGATGGCCACCAGAGCGCCGTCCAGCGCCTCGTCGATGTCGACGGCGAACTCGCCGGCCCGGTCATCGACGGCCATCAGGACGAGCCCCGGCACCTGGTCCTTGCCGGCACCCGGGAACGTCACGCGCTCCTTGACGAGCTCGCTGGTTCCAAGACTCAGCAGCGGCGTGGACTTGCGCAGCCGCAGCAGGTCCAGCGACTGGGCCAGCGACTGCTCCATGGCCGCCTTGTCCGGTGTGAGGGCCGGGTTCTCGAGCAGCGGCTTCATGATGGGCCACTTCTCGCCGTTCTTCTCCTTCACGGGCAGTCCGGTCCCGTAGGTGCTGGATTCGAGGGTCCAGTCCATCGCGTTGAAATGGTCTCCAGAGTTGTAGGAGTCACGATCCAGCGACTTCGAGCGCAGGATTTCTGTACCTGCATGCCAGAACGACGGCGACTGCCCCAACGCGACGCTCGCCAGCGAGATCGTGTTCATTCGCACCCGGTCCGCCATGGAGGTGCCGACAGGCAACTTCATCACCGCGAGGTCGTACAGCGTCTCGTTGTCGTGCGCGTCGACGTAGTTGACCGATTCCTGCGGTGTGCTTGCGTACCCGGCGGGCTGGCCGTTGTAGTCGAACTCCGACCCCTTCTTCACGGTGCCGTCAGAGGCGGTGAAGGCGTAGTCCTTGAGATTGCCTGCCATACCGAGGCGCACCAGGTCGCTGGTGCGCTTCAGCGTTGCCAGCTGTTCCGCCGGTGTCTGTGTCGACAACCCGTTGGGGTCGGTGTAGAGCCCGGTCCCGAGTCCCTGGTTGACGCGGTGGTCATCGTCGAACGGGCCTCCGCCATGCACGGCGTCCCGGAGCCTGTCGTTGAAGGCGCCGATGCCAGTGCCGTCGAGCTGCCCCTGGGTGGCCTGCAGGAAGCGTGCGTTGTCCGCCACCTCACCAAAGTTCCAGCCCTCGCCGTACAGGTAGATGGCGGAGCCGTCGACGCCGTCCGTGGCCATCGTCAGCCCGTCCAGGGCGGCACGGACCGCCTCCATGCTGGCGCGGGAGTGGTGACCCATCAGGTCGAAGCGGAACCCGTCCACGTGGTAGTCGCGGGCCCATGTCACCACTGAGTCCACCATCATCTTCTGCGCCACGACGTTCTCGGTGGCAATGTTCTCGCAGCAGGTGGAGGTCTCGATGGTTCCGGATGGCGAGAGGCGGTGGTAGTAGCCGGGCACCACCCTGTCCAGCACGGACTTGGCGCTCTGTCCAGACGATGCGGTGTGGTTGTAGACCTTGTCGAGCACCACCTGGAGGCCGGTGCCGTGGAGAGCACCCACCATCTCGCGGAACTCGTAGCTGCGCTTGCCACCGCTCTGGTTCGCGTCGGTGGCGTAGGAGCCCTCCGGGGTGCTCCAGTGCAGCGGGTCGTAACCCCAGTTGTAGGCGTCCTCGTCCGCCACGGCGCTGACGGCCGCCTGCTGTGCCTCCGACGCCGGCCCGGCGTCCGCGGGGATGTCGGGAACGGCCTGCTTGGTGCGATCCTCCTCGATCGTGGCGATGTCGAACGTGGGCAACAGGTGCACCGTGTCGATGCCGGCCTCGGCCAGCTTCGCCAGGTGCTTCATCCCTGTGGAATCCGCACGCGTGAACGCCTTGTAGGTGCCCCGTTCCGCCTCCGGCACCGACTCATCTGCAACGGAGAAGTCACGGACGTGCAGTTCCCAGATGGCACGCGACGAGTCGTTGCGCACGGTCGGGGCAGGGGTGTCGCGCCACTGCTGGGGAGCCAGCGCCGGGTCGTCGAGGTCGACGATCACGGAGCGGGTCGAGTTGAGCGTCAGGCCGAGTGAGTACGGGTCGGTCACGTCGTTGGTGACCACCTTGTCCGCGGAGGGCACGTAGACGTCGATGGACCAGAGGTATTGCGCGTCCTTCCACGTCGCGTCGCCCGTGACGGACCATGTGCCATCGGCGTTCTTTGTTGCGTCGACGGCGACGGGGTCGCCCGCGCCACTGGCTGGCCAGCGGTGCAGCGCCACATCCTTGGCGGTCGGTGCCCAGACGCGCAGTGTCGGGGTGGTGCCGCTCCAGACGGGACCGAGGTCCACGTCCTTGACCGCATCCCCGTAGAGGGCGTCCAGAACGGGCGCGATCTGCACGGAGGTGGCTGATCGGAGCACGTCACCGTCGGCGGCGCTGACCACCAGTTCGCCGGTGAGGGCCTGCGCCACAGGGGCGTTCGCGGGCACCGTCAGTGCCACGTAGTCCTTCAGGTGCGGGAATTTTGCCACCAGGTCAGCGGGCAGATTGCCACCGTAGGCCAACGCGATCCTCTCGCCACCCGTCACCGTTTCTGCGACGGTGACGCCGCCTATCGGGTCGTGGTGGAGCGCCCACGTCATTGCGGAGAGGTCACCGGGGACCAACGACTTGGGCCAGGCGATCACCTCGGGCGTGAGCCACTGTGCCCATGCCTGGCCGACGCCGACCAGGGGCGGGTTGGCGACGTCGATGGTCAGGAGATGGGAGATCTCGTCGTACATGACTTTCACGATCTCCCCCGCCCCCGTGGTGAATTGGTAGTTCCCACCTCCCGGGGCCCCGCCCACACCATAGTTCTCGTCCCACGACCCGCCAATCGCCACCTTGATCTCGTAGGAACCCGCTGGCAGGGAGTCGGTCTCAAACACCCAGGTGCCATCACCCAGCGGCCGCATCGCGGTGACGATGCACTCCGGCTGCCAGTCGCCGGGACATCCCAGGGCGGCCTGCCAATTACCGGGCAGCGTCACCATCCCCGAGACGTTGACCACCCATGAGAGTTTCGTTTCGGGGTTGTGGAAGAACCGCAGTGGTGTGCCGTCGGTGGTGTAGCTGAGGTTGCCGCCATCCGGGGCGCCGTAGCTCTCGTCCCATGAACCGTTGTAGGCCACCTTCCACTCGTACGAGCCGGCAGGGACGGTGAACACCCCGGTCCAGAGCCCGGAACCCTCGTCGAGCGACAGTGCCGCGGCCGCGCAGTCGGGCTGCCAGTCGCCGGGACATCCCATGGCCGCGTTGTGGCTGCCGGGGATGGTGACTTCCACCTCACCGGGCACTTCGCCGTCGTCGCCGGGGGTCAGGGCAAAGTCCTGGCCCACCCAGACGAGCGCGGAGTCGCCGGAGCGGCTGTCAAGGCTGACACTGACCGCACGGACCTGCACCGGTGTTCCCACCGCGAGCGCGCTGACGTCGCCGTAGACCCGTGGCGTGTCATCCTCGGCGACACCGATCGTGCTCCACGTGGCTGCGTCCTGGAAGGTGCGCATGGCAAACGTCGTCTCGGCCCATCGGTTCTCATCGATGGTCGCGGACATCGGCACGGTGTCACCGGTGACGGCTGCCCCGTCGGCGACATCGAGGGCGACGGCGCCGGTGCTGGACGCCACTGTCGTGTCCGCCTTGAGCACCACGGACGACAGCGCCGGCACGGTCACGGAAACCACCCCGTCGCTGCTGCTGGTGACGGCGCTTCCACCACGGATGGGGGTGTAGCCCGCCGATGGGGTGAGCGTCGTCACCTCGACGGTCTTGTCCGTGGTCGCGTTGTTCAGCGCCACGAGGTACTCGATCTTCTCGTCACGGTCCACGCGCGAGAACGCGTACACGCCCGCACCGCTGCTGGCGAGGCGTTCGAACTGTGCGCCGTCGGCGAGTGCGGGGTGATCGGCGCGGAGCTCCGCCAGATCGGCGATCCCCTCGTACAGGAGGGTGTCGGTGTCGTAGCGGTCAGCCGTGCCGACGGTGTCCCCGTTCAGCAGTTGCTGCGTGGCATAGGAATCCACCTGGGTACCGAACATGTCCTGGCGGGCCGCCTTGTCGCCACCGGAGCCGACGAAGCCCTGTTCGTCGCCGTAGTAGACGACGGGTTGGCCGCGCGTGAGGTACATCAGTTCGTGCGCCAGCATCGAGCGGTCCTCGCGCTTGTCGCTGTCCTTGAGGAAGAAGCCGACGCGTCCCATGTCGTGGTTCCCCAGGAAGGTGGGCATCGTGGCGGCAGAGGTGTCCGAGGTCAGGTAGAGGTCATCGCCCTCGTACAGCGCGGACAGGCCCTGGGTGCTGAAGCCCTTCGCGAAGTTGGCGGCAGACGACTGGAAAGTGAAGTCCAGGGTGGCGTCCATGTCCGTGCGGCGCAGGTAGGGAGCCAGCTTGGCCGGGTCGGCATCGTAGACCTCGCCGAACATGAAGAAGTCAGGGTTCACCGTGGCCGCGTGGGCCTTGAGATCGGCGGTCCATTCCTCCCAGAATTCAAAGTTGACGTGCTTGACGGTATCGATGCGGAAACCGTCCACACCCATGTCCATCCACGCCGTGTAGATGTCCACCATGCCGTCGACGACGGTGGGGTGCTCGGTCATGAGGTCGTCCAGGCCGACGAAGTCGCCGAGGGTGACCGACTCGCCCGTCCACGTCGAGTCACCACGGTTGTGGTACAGCGTCGTGTCGTTCAGCCATGCAGGGGTTTTGGTCACGCCGTCGCGCAGCGTGGGCGTGTAGGGGAACGACGTCGCGGCATCGAGCGCGGGCCACTCGGCGGAACCGGCCAGCGCTGCAATGTCGATGATGTTGCCGGCGGCGTCCTTGTACGGCGAATCGGCGACGGGGATGTAGCTGTACTTGCCCTCCTCGTAGTCGATGCCATCCGCAGTGTGGTTGGTGATGATGTCGAAGTAGACCTTCATCCCCCGGGCGTGTGCAGCATCCGTCAGGGCCGTCAGAGAGGCGTTGCCGCCGAGGTGCGGGTCGATGGTGGTGAAGTCAGTGATCCAGTAGCCGTGATATCCAGCGGACGCGCCATCCCCGGAACCCTGGACGGGGTTGTTCGTGAACGACGGCGTGAGCCAGATGGCGGTGGTGCCGAGGCCCTCGATGTAGTCCAGATTGTCCACGAGTCCCTTGATGTCACCGCCGTGGTAGAACCCCTCGTTGGTGGGGTCGAAACCGTGCTGCAGAGCGTCGCCGGCGATGCCTCCGGTGTCGTTGGAGGTGTCGCCGTTGGCGAACCGGTCGGTCATGACGAAGTAGAAGTTCTCGACGTCGTTGTTGCGCACGGCGGGCTTGGCGATGTCCGCGTCGCCCGCCACGTCCTCGCCGCTCGGCAGCAGTTCAGGACCCGTGACTCCGATGCGTTTGCTCGCGGAGTCATAGGCAAACGTCAGCTCCATGGCGGCGGGCAGGTTCAGGGTCGCGTTGTTGCCAGCATCGTTGTTGGCGCCGAACGACTGTTCCCAGTCCCCGTCCAGCACGATCTTGAATTCCTGTTCGCCTGCAGGGACGTTGAACGTACCCGTGTAGAGACCGCTGTCGGCCTCGGTTTCCACCAGGGCGGTCGCTTCGCAGGACTGTGCCCAGTCCGCATCGCAGCCCAGTCCGGACTGGAAGGAGCCAGCCACCACCACGCTCAGGTCTGCGGCTGCTGCCAGGGGGGTGACCCCGGGAGAGACCAGTCCCGCAAGCACCAGCGGCAATGCCGTGAGCGCAGCGAGGAACTTGCGGGATCGAGTGTTGAGCGACACGGGGAACTCCTTCGTCCACATTCAGTGCTCGGTGGCGAAACCGCTCACTGAACATGAGCGCATGCTAGCCGTTGCCCCACCACAAGATATCCGAACGTGCCATTGTCCTGCCGGATCACCAGTCCACGAGTTCCCCAGCCGCATCAAGGCATGGGACGTCCGGAATCCCCTTGGGGATGTTGTTGCCCTGCATCTCCGTGCAATCGACGACGGTCTGCATGGCCATGATCGTCTCCCACTGGCCGCCGACGATGCCCCAGATGGTCTGCGACCCGCCGCATCCCGGGGCGAAGTCCTGCCCGGCGGCAAAGCCTGACGGATGGTACGACTGGATGGTGAACTCGCTCTGGCATCCGCTGGAGTCCGTGGTGCCGAGTCGATCAGCGATGAATGCTCGAAACTCCGTCGACGTCTTCGTCAGAGCGCTGGCCTCGGATGGGGTCTTCACCGTCACGTCCATGGTTGCCCAGGTGCCGTCGGAGTTCGTGGGGGTGCTCTCAGCGTTGCCCGGTGTCTTGGCACCCGGTTCCAGCGGGTTGGGGCTCTTCACGGGCGCCTGCGTGGCGGATGACTCGACGGGTGCAGCGGATGACGACGTCGTTGGACTCGAGGTGATCGCCGGCGAGGGGTCCACGGTGTCATCGCTCGTGGAGACGATGGGGGTGCTGATCATCGGCGACGCAGAATCGTCGCTGCGTTCGATCTCCGTGGTGCCAGTTCCGCAGCCGGTGAGGAGCAGCCCCGCAAGGGCAATGACCGACAGTGTCCGCTTCATGGAGCCAGCAAACCACACGGTCGTTCCACGGATCCTGCACCCCTAGACTGGCCGGGATTCCCACTGTGCAAGAGAGACTCCATGACTGTTGTCGCCCCGCCTGATGCCCGCCGTGCCCGATGGGGTGTCATCGTGCTCTTCTGGCTGAATGGTGTGGCGTGGGCGTCGATCCTGCCGAGATACCCGGAGATCAAGCAGGCGCTCGCGCTCAGCGACACCTTCTGGGGCGTGTCCGTGGCAATCGGCCCCATCGGCGGGCTGGTGGCAGGGCTCTTCACCGCCCGCCTCATGCGACGGTTCAACTCCTCCGTCGTAGCCGTCACGTCCCTGGTGTTCTACATCGCCATGCTCAATGTCATCGGCAACGCGCCCGTGGCCGCGGTATTCGCCGTCGGTGTGTTCCTGATGGCCGCCTTCGACGCGCTGACCGACATCTCCATGAACGCCCATGGCCTGCGCGTGCAGAAACTCTATGGCCGCTCAATCCTGAACAGTTTCCACGGCTGGTGGTCCATCGGCGCCGTCTGCGGCGGCTTCCTCGGCTCGGCTGCAGCCCAGGCCCAGGTGCCCATCTGGCTGCAGTGTCTGGTGGCGACCGTGGTGTTCGGCTCCATGGCCGTGGCCACGAAGACGCTGCTGTTGCGCACCCCGGACCAGCACGACCTGCAGGTGAGCGACGCGCCCGTCACGTCCCCAGCCCGACGTTTCCCCCGCACCGTCCTGCTCAGACTCCTTGCGCTCGGTCTCCTGGGCGCCTCCGCTGGTCTCATCGAGGACACCGGTGCCACGTGGGGTGCCGTCTACATGGACCGGGCCTTCGCCGTCACGCCGTTCCTCGCGGGGATGGCGTTCGTCGCGTTGCAGGGTTCCCAGATGGTGGGCCGTTTCACCGGCGACGCCATCGTCAACAGGATCGGCGGTAGACCGGCTCTCCTCCAGGGAGGGGCGATCGCCGCAGCGGGCATGCTCGCGGCAGTGCTGTTCCCCAGCACCCTGACCACCCTCGTGGGGTTTGCCTGCGCAGGTTGGGGCATCGCCACTGCAATCCCCTCAGCCATGCACGCGGCCGACGAACTCCCGGGCATGCAGTCCGGGAGCGGGCTCACCATCGTGACGTGGATGATGCGGCTGGGGTTCTTCGCCGGTCCCCCGCTGATCGGGATGTTGGCTGACGCCGCCACCCTGCGCTGGGCACTGCTCGTCGTTCCAGCCTGCGCCATGGCAATGCTCCTGCTGTCGCCAGCACTCAAGCCTCTCCCCGCACCACCACGCACCGCCTAGAGTCCGACGGCCCCTTCAGTGCGCAGGGACTGCCGGGGTGACCTCGAGGGACCCGAACGGTACTTCTTCGGCCGGCAGGTGGCCGTCGAAGCCGGTGAGGCTGTTGTAGAGCGAGATGATGGCCCCTTCCTGGCCCTGCCAGGAGTACGTGGCCGCCACCTCGTGGACCCGCTCGGACGGCAGGTCGGCCAGGGTGGCGCCCACCTGTTCACCGAAGCTCACGGGGTCCTCGGACGTGAAAACGCGGCCCACGCCGTTGTCCGAGACGAAGGCTGCCATGAGCTTGGCATCCGAGACCACCAGCGGCAGACCCGCGTGGAGGTACTCGAACAGCTTGTTCGGCATGGCTGCGTCATGGTTGGGCGATCCACCCGGCAGCGGGTGCACCGCGACGTCGGCGCCGGACAGGTAGTGCAGGAGTTGGTCCTGGCTGACGGGCCCGACGAAGTGCAGGCGGTCCGCCAAGCCGTGTTCGGCTGCGAGTGCCTCCAGCTTGGGGATCATCGGATGTGGCAACGGTACGGAGACGATGACGAGGTGTGCCTCGGGCGGCATGTGGGCGATGCCCCTGACAATCGTCTCGATGCCGCGGGCCCAGCTCATGGTGCCGGAGTACAGCACGACGGGTACATCAGGGCCGAGTCCGGCCGCCTCACGGACCGTGGTGGGTCCGGCCAGCGGTGTCAGCGGTGGCATGTTGAGGAACACCGATGGCCGCGCCGCCAGCGCATAGTTCTCACGCAGGACGTCGGCGATCGGTTCCGAAACAGTGGAGACGGCGTCGGCCTCACCGATCATGGCTGCCTCGCAGGCGATCAGCGCTTCATGTGCGGCGCGCAGCCCCTGTTCCATGTCAGGGATCCCGGCAAAGTTCTCGCGGGCGTCGTAGTAGAACTTCACGGCGTGGCCCTGCTCACGCAGGATCCGCAGTGCGTCGCGGGCTGCGAGCAGGACCTGGGGATGGTGCGCGTGCAGCACATCGGGGCGCAGGTCCACCAGCAGGTCCGTCAGGGTGTTGGCGATGTCGGTGACCACGGGGAGTCCCCGGTCGACACCTGCCAGCACGAAGGGATCCTTCTCACCGCGACGCTTGTCGCGGGCCTGCTGGAGACGGAATGTGACGTCGGAGACAGCGTCCTCGGTCTTCAGGTACACCACCTTGGCCGTCGACGTCGCCCACTTCAGCAGCGCCTTGGCGGAAGCGGTATTCGCGCCGGTGATGCGGTCGCGGTACACGGCGCGGCGGCGATGCATCGTGCGACGGGCCTCGAGGTTGTTGACGCGCGTGGTGTCGGCCTTTTCCCGCGGCGCGCGGACGATGGGCAGCCGGATCACGCGAATGTCCCCGCCCAGCCTGTACTCCCCGGCGATCCCTCCGACCGGTTCGAGGGAGATCACGACCGGTTCGTAGCCGGCCCGCTGCAGGGTGGTGGCGAATTTCTTGACTCTCGAGTCGATGTCGATGGGAGCGTGGCGGAACAACACCACACGTGGGGTGGACGGCACGGCGCTCACGCTCCCTTGCCGATGACGATGAACGGGACGCCGTCGAAGGAGTCTCGATTCAGGGCGCGGCGTCCGTCAACGATCACGGACACCCCGGGAAGTTCGGCAAGGCTGAGGTCGCGATAGGCAGCGTGATCCGTCTGGACGATGACCACGTCCACGTCCTCACCCAGGTGGTAGGGCGTGAAGCCCAGCTTCGCCAGTTCGCCGTCGCTGTAGAGCGGGTCGTGGACGGCCACGTGGGCGTCCTTGGCCACCAGGGAGGCCACCACTGGGAACACACCGGAGAACGCCGTCTCCTTGACCCCACCACGGTAGGCCGCACCCAGGACGGCCACTCGCTTGCCGGCCAGGGACCCGGCCTCCTTCTCCGCCAGGTCGACGGCGTACGCCGGCATCGCGGCGTTGGCGCGACGGGCGGTCTCCACCACGCTGGCCTCCGGGTCCGTCCAGAGGTAGAGCCTCGGGTAGATGGGGATGCAGTGCCCACCCACGGCGATGCCGGGATTGTGGATGTGGGAGTAGGGCTGCGAATTCGACGCCTCGATCACCTGGTAGACGTCGATGCCGTTGGCACCCGCGAACCGTGCGAACTGGTTGGCCAACCCGATGTTGACATCCCGGTACGTGGTCTCCGCCAGCTTCGCCATCTCGGCGGCCTCCGCAGTGCCCAGGTCCCAGACGCCGTTGCCGCGCTCCAGGTCCGGACGCTCGTCGAACTGCAGCACCGCCTCGTAGAACTCGACGGCCCTGGCGGCACCCTCCGCAGAGAGCGCGCCGATGAGCTTGGGGTATTTCCGCAGATCAGCGAACACGCGCCCGGTCAGCACCCGCTCAGGGGAGAACACCAGATGGAAGTCCGTGCCCTCCTTCAGGCCGGAGCCTTCCTCCAGCATCGGCTTCCACCGGTTGCGGGTGGTGCCCACGGGCAGCGTGGTCTCGTAGCTGACGAGGGTGCCCGGCTTCAGACCCGCGGCGATCGCGCGGGTCGCGTCGTCCATCCAGCCGAACTCGGGAATGCCATCCTCGGACACGAACAGTGGAACCACCACGACGACGGCGTCGGATTCCGCAACAGCAGCGGACGTGTCGGTGGTGGCGCGCAGACGCCCCGCAGCGACGGCAGCGGACAGCTTTTCCTGCAGGTGCGCCTCGCCCGGGAAGGGCTCGGTGCCTGCGTTCACCATCTCCACGGTGCGGCCATTGACGTCGGCCCCGATGACCTCGTGTCCGGCATCAGCGAACTGGACAGCGAGCGGCAGGCCAATCTTGCCCAGCGCAACGACGGTGATCTTCACGAGATGACTCCTACTTTGGGGATCGTCCACGCCGCACGACGGCGCGGCACGCGGTGCACGACTCTACCGTTTCACGCTCCGGGCACCCCAGCCGAGGTGGAGTTGATCACGGGCGTTCGACGGCGGCGACGACCTCCCCGCGATCCCCGTCCACCATCACCCACTGGCCGTCACGAAGGAGGGTGGTGGCCGTGGCTGCCCCCATGACGGCGGGGATGCCGTACTCCAGCGCGACGATCGCCGCGTGCGACGCCACCCCGCCGTGGTCAACGACCACCGCCGCCGCGCGTTGGAACAGCGGCGTCCACGAGGGGTTGGTGGCGCTGCACACCAGCACCTCCCCGGCACGCAGGGTCGCGAAGTCGGCGGGGCCACCGACCACGCGTACCGGACCGGTGGCGCGCCCCCCACCGCCCGAGGCGCCCGTCACCAGCGCACCTGCGGACCCGTGACGGCGGGGGTACAGGGTGGTGGTGGCGATGAGAGGCGTGGCTGCCATCTCCGTCCAGGCCGTCCGCCTGCGGGCTGCCGAGTCACGCAAGCGATCCTGACCCGCCGCATCCGTCGTCGGTGCCGCCGCCCAGCTGGCCACCTCATCGAGGGTGAGGAACCACACATCCTCTGCCCCATCCAGCAGAGCTTCCTCGACCAATCGCCGACCCACCTCGTTGATGGCTCTGCGGACCGCAGGACCGGTCCTCGTGAGTTCGAAGTGTGTGTCCTCCCGGAAGGCGACCCCTTCGGCGGCCCTGCGGCCAAGCCTGCGCACCAGAGGAGACCGCGCGGCACTGTCCACTGGCGGCAACCTCCAATGCTCCTCCCCGGGAGACGTCTTCCCCATCAGCACGCGGATCATGCCCAGTACCGTGATGGGCGCGTCGACCCAGGCAGGGTCGTGCACCAACATGACGCTTGTTGTTTCCCTGTGCCCGTACGTTGCCAGGAAATGCTGGAACCGAGACCACCACCCGGCGGCCGCAGGCAGCGACGACGCCAGCCCCACCACCGCGGTCAGGTCTCCCTCGCTGATCAACTCCCCCAGTTCCGGAATGGCGCGGGCCGCCTCGGCCAGGGCAGCGAGTTCGTCATTGGCTGCCCTGGTCATCGTTGGCACGTTGCCGATCAACTCGGGAAGCACCGATGTCCTGCCCATCAGGGCAAGGCGCAGACCGAGGATCCCGACGAGGGCGCGGGCGAGATGTTCGACGCGCAAGTGCGTCATCATCACCATCAGTTCAGTGGCACGTTGGGGCACGGCAACCAGTTGCGTCGGCGACAGCAGATGGGGGTCGAGATGATCCAGGTGCGCGGCCCCTGCGCGGTACGACTCGAGCAGCGGGGAGTTCCGCCACTGCTCCGGGCCGACCCGAAGCCCCCGCACCAGCGTTTTCGCGAGGCGGCGGGGCGTGGCTGTGGTGGGTCTGGGGCTGGGTGGCACGAACTCCTGCACGATGGCGTCCGTGGCGGGCAGCATGTCCTCCCAGGAGATCCGCACGCCCACGAGTTGCTCCATCATCTCCACGACGTGCCGAGCCACCGTCGGAATGATCCAGGCAGTGAGTTCCATCGGATAGGGCCGCCGCGGCAACATTTCGATCAGCGTCGGCCCGATGAAGCGCTGGAACCTGTTCAGCCGGATGGGAGGGGGCGGCAGTGCGGTCACGGCCCTCGCCTGCAGGATGGCGAGGTGGCCGGCGTGGATCGCCCACTCGATGTCCTGTGGCCGCGCGAAGTGCGCCTCGATCCGTCGACCGATGGCGGCCAGCCGCACCACCTGTCCGTCGGTCAGGGCGGGGCTGTCAAACGACTGCTCGCGCTGGAGCGTCCCGCCGCCGTCGTCTGCCTCGATCACGATCCCGGCTCCACCCAGCCGTCGCTCGACGATCCGGCCGCGCCCATTGACGACGACGTGGTCCGGGGTCACGAGACCGGAGACCACCGACTCCCCCAGCCCACGGCTGGAGTCGATCACCACGACGTCGCGCGCCCCTGTGACCGGGTGTGCCGTGAACATCACGCCAGCGACCTCGGCAGGGACCATCCGCTGCACCACCACCGCCATCGCCACGGTGTCCGGGTGGATGCCCAACCGGTCCCGGTAGGCGACGGCGCGCTCGGAGAACAGGGACGCCCAACAGTCGCGCACGGCGGCCACGACGTCATCGCTGCCGATGATGTTGAGGTAGGTGTCCTGCTGACCGGCGAATGCCGCCCCCGGCAGGTCCTCGGCCGTGGCGCTGGAGCGGATCGCGACGGGGCCACCCCCCATGCGTGCGTAGAAGTCCCGGATGTCGACGGCCACCCCCTCCGGAACCGTGGCGTCCTCGACGGCCACTCCCGGAGGCACGGACTCCATCGCACTCCGATGGGCTCCGGTGGTGACCACGAACCCGCTGGGTACGGCGAAACCGGCGTGCAGCAGTTCACCCAGGTTGGCGGCCTTGCCGCCCGCTTGGGCCACGTCGCCCCGTCGCACCTCTTCCAGCGCAACGCACCACGGCCGTTTCACCACGTCATCGTATTTCACCCTGCCGCGTGCCCACCAGAGCTGGACAGATCTGCGTTTGGGGAACAGCGAACGGGTGGGAGGCGGCTCGACACCGCTTCCCACCCGTTCGTTGAAGGTTACAGTTGGACGGTCTTCCCCGTGTTCGCGGACTCGATGGCCGCTTCGGCCACGCGGACCGTGTTGAGGCCCTGCTCCAGGGTCACGATGTCCGACTCAAGGCCCAGAACGGCGTCGCGGAAGTTCTCATGCTCCCGACGCAGCGGTTCGGGCTTACTGAAGGCGTACCTCACGACGTCGCCCTCGGAGACGCCCTTGAACTGGGAGATGGAACCCCACGTGGTCTCCACCGTCCCGTTCGCGTAGTACGTCAGATCAGCAGTCAGGGTGTCGGCGATGAAGGTGCCGGTCTCGCCCGTGATCACGGTGACGCGCTCCTTCAGCGGCGAGAGCCAGTTCACGAGGTGGTTGGTGACGATCCCGTTCTCCAGCTGGGCCGTGATCGCGATCAGGTCCTCGTACTCCCGGCCCGAGAGGTTGCTGGACTGGGCGGCCACCTGCTTGTACGGCGACTGCACCACCCAGGCGGTCAGGTCGATGTCGTGCGTGGCGAGGTCCTTGACCACGCCCACGTCGGCGATGCGCGCCGGGAATGGCCCCTGCCTGCGCGTCGCCACCTGGATCACCCTGCCGAGCTGGCCCTCAGCAATCCGCTTGCGCGCCTGCTGCAGTGCCGGGTTGTACCGCTCTATGTGGCCCACGGCACCCACGAGGCCAGCCGTGGCGAACGCCTCGACGAGCTGCAGCGAGCTGTCGACGTCGCGGGCCAGCGGCTTCTCGATGATGGCGTGCACGCCGGCTGCGGCGAGCTTCAGGCCCGTTTCCAGATGGAACGCCGTCGGTGTGGCGATCATGCAGTAGTCGGGCTTGAGTTCCAGCAGTTGCTCGACGGTGTCGAAGACCGGACGCCCGCCTGCCACGTTCCACTTGTCGCCGCCCGGATCCATGATGCCGACCAGGTCGACGCCCTCCAGGGACCCCAGCACACGGGCGTGGTGGCGCCCCATCATGCCGATACCAATCAGGCCAGCCTTCAGATTTGCCATGTCAGGCACCTGCCTTCGCGAGAGCGTTGACTGCTGCGACGACCCGCTCGAGATGTTCGGGCGTCAGCGACGGGTGCACCGGCAACGACAGGCACTCCTGCGCGGCACGCTCGGTCTCCGGCAGCTCCACCGGGGACTGGAACGGCTTGAGGCGGTGGTTCGGCACGGGGTAGAACATGCCGGAGCCGACGCTGTACTCCTCCTTCAGCGCTGCCGAGAAGGCGTCGCGACCCTCCGGTACACGCACGGTGTACTGGTGGAACACGTGCACCGCACCCGGAAGGGTCGGCGGGGTCACCACGCCCTCAATGTTGGCCGAGAGGAACGCGGCATTCTCCTGCCGCTTCGCGGTCCAGGCGCCCACCTTGGTCAGCTGCACGCGACCGATCGCGGCATGGATGTCCGTCATCCGGTTGTTCAGGCCGACGACCTCGTTGTGGTACTGCTGCAGCATCCCCTGGTTGCGGTACAGACGCAGGTTCCGCTCCACCTCGTCGTTGGCGGCAGAAACCATGCCACCCTCGCCCGAGGTCATGTTCTTGGTGGGGTACAGCGAGAACATCCCGAAGTCACCGAAAGCACCCACCGGGGTGCCGTTCAGCGAGGCGCCGTGGGCCTGCGCCGCATCCTCGAAGATCATCAGGCCATGCTTGTCTGCGATCGCCTGCAATTCGGCCATCTTGGCCGGGTGTCCGTAGAGGTGCACCGGCATGATCGCCCTGGTGCGCTCCGTGATGGAGGCCTCCACCGACGCCGGATCCAGCGTGAAGTCATCGGCGGAGACGTCGGCGAACACCGGCGTGGCCCCGGTCAGGGCCACCGAGTTCGCCGTCGCCGCGAAGGTGAAGGAGGGGACGATGACCTCATCGCCCGCCTTGATGCCACAGGCGAGAAGGCCCAGGTGGAGTCCGGAGGTGCCGGAGTTCACCGCCACGCACGCACGTCCGAGCTGGAAGTGTTCGGCAAACTCCTCCTCGAAAGCCTTGACCTCCGGTCCCTGTGCGAGCATGCCGGAACGCAGGACGCGATCGACTGCCTCGCGCTCCTCGTCGCCGATGATCGGCTTGGCCGGGGGGATGAATTCAGTCACTTAAGAAACCTCCACGAGTGTTTCGTTGTCTTCGGTGTACAGGGACCCGGTCTGCGGGCATACCCACTGGCCGGTTTCGGTTCCGGGATCCAGGGGGACGCCTGCACGGCCCACCCAGCGGATACGTTTCGCCGGGACTCCGGCGACGAGGGCAAAATCGGGGACATCCTTGGTAACGACGGCGCCTGCGGCGACCATGGCCCAGCGGCCGATGGTGACCGGTGCGATGCACACGGCACGGGCACCGATGGAGGATCCTGTGCGGCAGGTGACGCCCACGGGTTCCCAGTCGTCGCCGCCCTTGATCTTTCCCTCGGGGTCGATGGCCCGGGGAAAGTAGTCGTTGGTGAAGCAGGCAGCCGGGCCGACGAAGACACCGTCCTCCAGGACCGCGGGTTCGTACACCAGCGCGTAGTTCTGGATCTTGCAGTTGTCGCCCATCGTCACGCCGGTTCCGACGTAGGCGCCACGGCCGATGATGCAGTTCTTGCCGAGGACGGCCTGCTCGCGCACCTGCGCGAGATGCCAGACGGATGAACCTTCACCGATGACGGCCTCTGCCGAGACGTCAGCGCTGTCCTGAATGCGAACCATGCATGCTTCCTTATCGTCAGAGGGGTCCCCCCGCGAGCCTACAACTTGTCCGCCCGTGGGGCCGAACCGCCCCCGATGAGACTGATGATTCCGGCGGCCGTCGCGTCATAGGTGTTTCGTCGCTCCCGCGCCGCCTGGGCCGCCTCCACGGAGGCGGCCACCAAGGACTCCCGCCAGGCGGGATCCGTCGCGAACCGGCGCAGCGCGCCAGCCGTTTCCCCGACACCATCCACGATGACACCCGCACCCGTGCGGTGCAGGAGTTCCACGACTCGGGGCAGTGGGGTGGCCACGGCCGGGAGGCCGCACCCGAGGTACTCGTAGACCTTCGACGGCATGGAGTCCACGAACGCCGGGGTGCTGGTGAGCAGGCAGAGACCGACGTCGGCGGTGGCAGCGACCGACCAGGCCTTCGCGGGGGCGAGGCGTCCGTGGTGAACGATGTGGCGAGTGTCCGGTTTGCTCAGGCGCTCATCGAACCAGGCCCGGTCCCCCGAGGCGACGGGGCCCACGATGTCCAGGTGCCACGGGTTCGCGTCATTGATCGTGGCGGCCACTGCCTCCACCATCGTCCGCAACCCTCGGGATGTCCTGTTGTCGCCGATGTGCACAGCACGCCACGGTCCCTCGCCCCGGTGCTCGCGCACGGCGGGCAGGAGGGAGAAGTCCGGTTCGTTCCGCATGATGACGCGACGCGCAGCCCTGGGGGGCGGTATGTGGTCATCGGCCACCACCACGAGATCAGCATGGGCGATGAGCCTGTTGAGCAGTCCCACGGCGCCACGCAGCGCGGAGAGCAGAGGCCGTGGCACCCAGGAGCGGTCCTTCAACAGAGCCTGGTAGTCCTCGTGGACGTCTGCCACCCAGATCACCCGGCGCGCGCGCGCGGCGAGGTAGGCGGCCAGAGCCGTGTCGGGGTCGATCGTCATCACCACGTCGGCCCTCGAGAGCCACGGCCATGCCAGGGCGCGCAGCCCGCGGCGGATCTTTCCCGCGGGTGGCGACGTCGTGACCGTGCAGCCCTCGGGGGCCCGGGAGGCGTCCCCCAGCCCACGCACCTGAACGTTGGCCCCCGCCCGGCGGAGCGCGGCGACGGTGCGGTGGAGTCGTGCATCGGCGACGTCGTGGCCAGTGCTGATGATCGCCACCACCGGCGCGCGGCCTCCCGGCACCGAGTGCGCGATCAGAAGTCCTCCATGATGACCGACTCGTCGCCCACCTTGAGGAAGTCCACGTACGCCTGGCAGATCTCCTTGGGATCGCCGCGGCGGATGAGTCTGCCCTTGTGGAGCCACACCACTTCGTCGGAGAGGTCCTGGATGGTGCCGAGCGCATGGGAGACCAGCAGCATGGTGCCGGCCTTGTCCATGAGGCTCTCCATCTTCTTGG
>JAUNVL010000136.1 GCA_030537675.1 Propionibacteriaceae bacterium
GCCGCCGGACTCACAAATACCCCCTGGGCCACGCCCAGGGGGTATTTTTATGCCCTGATGTTTGTCGAGCATATGAATGCCACGCTCTTCAGTTGGGGAATGCGCTGGATTCGCCCTCAGAGCGGATGCCGCTAGAATGTGACAGTTGGCCCCGTAGCTCAGGGGATAGAGCACCGCTCTCCTAAAGCGGGTGTCGGAGGTTCGAATCCTCCCGGGGTCGCCAACGCGGTAGACGAGGAGGGCCACACTCGTGGACAGCTGGCGGAGATGGACGCTGAAGCACCCGGTCATCTTCGCGGGATGCGTCATCGGAGTGGCTCTGGTGCTGGGGATCTTCATCCCCTCCGATCCCTTGTACTGGCTCGCCGCGTTTGCCTCTGGCTTGGGCTGGCAGATCCAGGCAGCAACGGCGCTGGGAAGCCGTGGCACCGCCACGAAGGCGGTCACCTCGGCATCTGCACCGCCTCCGTCGTCCATGCCGACGACCGCTCACGTATTGTTGCCCGCCGGTCAGAAGATTCAGGTGACCAAGGAGGAGAACTACCCGGACACCATGGGAGAACTCCTCGCGGGATTGGACGAGCGACACATCGCCGCCACCCTGCACCGGATACCACCTCCCTCCGCACGGTCCACCAAGGAGCGTGTCGAGGTACGGATCAACGGTATGCGAGTGGGGGAGCTGACCGTGTACATGTCCGAGCACTTCCTCCCGCTCATCCGCGCCTGTGAGGATCAGGGCATTGCGGTCGTGAGCCGCGCGGCCATCAAGGGCAACCAGCTCAAGTCTGATGTGGTGCTCGACGCCACGAAGGCGATCGACCTGAGTGATGCATGGATCCAGGAGCACGTCTTTGTCGCAGTGCCTCCTGCCAGTCACACTGATTGACTGCTACCCAGAGCCCAGAGCCCGTGCCTCGCACGAACAACGGACAGGACCCGCACACGAGATCTCGTGTGCGGGTCCTGTCCGTTGTCGGTGCTGGCTACCTCAGCTGCCGGCGATGACGTCCCCGGAGGGCCAGGTCTCCTTGATGAACGCGGCGACCTCATCGGAGTGGAGGAGATCGTCGAGCTTCTGGACACCCTCGTTGGTGTTGTCCGTGCGCCATGCCAGGAGGTTGGCGTTGGGGTTGCCCTCCACCTCTTCGGTGGCGATGGCATCGTCTGTGTTCAGGCCGGCGGTCAGGATGAAGTTGCCGTTCACGAACGCAACATCGATCGCCGGGTCATCGAGCTGCTGGACGATGATCTCGGGCTGGTTCTCGGAGAACTTGAAGCCACGCGGGTTCTGCTCGGCGGTCAGGCTCAGGACGTTGCTGTCGTCCTGCACGTCCTTGAGTTGACCCTCCGCCTCGAGGACGCGAAGCCCACGGATCTGGTTGGCGGCGTCGTTGGTGATGGCGATGGTGGCGCCGTCGGGTACTTCGGCGAAGGTGGGGTACTTCCTCGAGAAGGCTGCATATGGCTCGATGTGGATGCCCTTGCCATGCTCGAATTCGTACCCCTTCTCCTCAATCTGGTCCTTGAGATAGGGGAGGTGCTGGAAGTAGTTCGCGTCGATCTCGCCTGATGCCAGAGCCTCGTTGGGCAGCACGAAGTCGTCGAACTCCGTGATGTCCAGGACGATGCCAGCGTCTGCCGCCAGCTCATCCTGCACGAACTCGAGAATCCTCGCGTGGGGCACGGGGCTGGCGCCCACCCTGACGGTGATGAGGCCGGAACTGGGATCTGTGTCGCCCGAGGGTGCGGTGGAGTCGCCGCCGCACGCGCTGAGCATCAGCGCCGACGTGATGGCGAGGATGGTCGGGATCTTGAGGAGGTTGCGCATGGGCATTTCCTTCTTTCGTGACCGGGCCCTTGTGGCGTCGGTCTGGTGGGGTCTCAGCGGTGGTCGACGCGGTGCACGACCGCGTCGCCGATGACCTGGACGAGTTGGACGAGGAGCACCAGCACGATGAGGACGACGAGCATGACCTCAGGCTGGAAGCGCTGGTAGCCGTAGTTGTACGCGAGGCGGCCCAGCCCCCCGCCCCCGATGAGGCCGGCCATGGCTGAATAGCCGATGAGTGTGACGAGCGTGGTGGTGACGCTGGCCACGAGCGATGGCTTCGCCTCGGGAAGCAGGACCTTCCAGACGGTCTGGCCACGCGTCGACCCCATCGCATGGGCGGCGTCGACCTTGCCGGGGTGGACGTCGCGCAGCCCGGACTCCACGAGTCGCGCGAAGAACGGCACGCACGCAATGGTCAGGGAAACCGATGCTGCGAGCGGTCCAATGGAGGTGCCCACGACGAATCGGGTGAACGGCATGAGGGACACCATGAGGATGGCGTAGGGGACTGAGCGGGTGATGTTGACGATGATCCCCGACAGCACGACGTTGACAGCGCGGTTGGCTGCCATACCGCCGGGTTGGGTGACGAACAGCACCACACCCAGCGGCAGGCCGATGAGCACCGTGGCCACGCCTGCGATGCCCACCATGAGGAGTGTCTCGACGAACGCTGGCCACAGGGCCGTCGTGAGAGCGGGGTTCGTGAACATGCTGTCCAGGAAGCCGGTCATCGTGACACCTCCGCGGTCGTGGGGAACGAGGGGGTGGACTGGGCGCCGTGCTCGGTGAGGAAGGCCTGGACGGTTCCCAACTCCAGGGACGGCGGCACGAGCACCCGCAGCCTAGAAAATGTTGCGCCGCCCAGGTGCTCGACCGTTCCGGCCAGGATGGGAAGCTCGACAGCGAAGTGTCGCTGGGCATGGGCGAGGACTGCTGGGTCGCCGGGGCTGGTGGTGTCCAGGACCTCCAGCGTCGATCCCTGTCCCGGAGCCAGTGGCGCGCATGGAGGAAGCTGCAGCAGCATCTCTCCGAGCCGGCTGCCGAGTTTGCCCACCACATCAGCCAAGGGCCCCGACTCCACCACGAGTCCGGCTTCCAGCAGGGACACGGAGTCACAGATGCGTTTGACCACATGCATCTCGTGGGTGATGACGAGCACCGCCAACCCGAGCCGGGACTTGATGTCAGCGATGAGATCGAGAATCTCATCGGTCGTCCGCGGATCCAGCGCACTGGTGGGCTCGTCGCACAGCAGGACGTCGGGGTCGGTGGCCAGCGCGCGGGCAATGCCGACGCGTTGACGCTGTCCGCCGGAGAGCTGCGCAGGGTGCGCCTCCTCAGCGTCCCCCAGCCCGACGAGCCCCAGGAGTTCGGTGACCTTGGCCGAGCGCTCACGCCTGTCCATGCCCGCCAGTTCCAAGGGGTAGGCGACGTTGGCGGCGATGGTGCGTGAGTCAAAGAGGTTCGCGTGCTGGAACACCACACCGAGGCGACGACGCGCGCGGCGGAGTTCACCGGAGCGGACGTGCGCCAGATCGACGCCGTTGATCTCCACCGTTCCTGAGGTGGGGCGGTCCAGCAGGGCAAGGCAACGCACGAGCGTGGATTTTCCCGCACCCGACTGACCGATGACGCCGTGCACGGAATCGTCCGGTACGGCCAGGGTGACGCCGTCGAGCGCGCGGATCTCACGGTTGGCCTGGTGGTAGACCTTTTTCAGGTCCTTGACTGCAATCACTGGTGGCTCTCTTGGGGTGTGCTGGAGCTGGTTTGCTGGTGGAGGTGGCCGCACAGGTGTCCCTGTGGTGGACGCCGTGGGTGTGCGAGCGGTACTTCCACATCGACTCGGAGGTTCGAGGAGTGGTCGTCGCTGCGGATTCAGACGCCGTTCAGCGGCAGCACATTCGCACGCGCATCATCGTGGCCGGGACTGCAGGCAGCAGGCGGGCAGGACGATCGGTGCAGGTGAACACGATGCAGAAGTTAGCAGTGAAGGCAGGTGGCCACCAAAACATGGACAGCGTTGTCCAGCGGGTGGACCAATATCAGGGGCCGGACTCAGTGGGTGCGCAGGGCCTTGATGAGTTCATCCTTGTTCATGGTGGATCGGCCGTCGATGCCTATCTCAGCGGCCCTCTTGTGGAGATCGGCGACACTCCAGTCCTCGTAACTGCCGGACTCGCCGCCCTTGGCGCCGACCTCGGATCGTGAGGTGTTCGCGGCCGCGTTCGAGATGCGGGCGGCCTTCTCCTTGCTGGCGCCGTCATCCCTGAGCGCCTCGTACAGCTCGGGATCCTTCACGCTGGGACCGGGGGTCTTCTCGCTGTCCTTCGCCATGGTGGCTCCTTCCGTGACTCCCCAGTTCACACCATGCGTGGGTCAGTGGCGACCGGAACAGTACGGCCCCGCCACAGCTGGTTGCGGTGGCGGGGCCGTACTGGGCTTTGTCAGGCCCTCCGTCAGGCGTCCTTGGGGTGGGTCATGTCGATCGGGACCACCCACTGCTCGAACTGCTCGTCGGTCAGGTAGCCGAGCTCCAGGGCTGCTTCTCGCAGCGAGCTGCCGTCAGCGTGGGCCTTCTTGGCAATCTTGGCTGCCTTGTCGTAGCCGATGTGTGGGTTGAGTGCGGTCACCTGCATGAGGTTGCGCGACAGGTTGTCCTCGATGCGCTCAGTGTTGGGTTCGATGCCCACGGCGCAGTGGTCGGTGAACGCCTCGCACGTGTCGCCGATGAGGCGGATGCTCTCCAGCACAGCGTGCGCCATCACGGGCTTGAACACGTTGAGCTGGAAGTTGCCCTGGCTGCCGGCGAAGCCGACGGTCGCGTCGTTGCCGAACACACGGGTGGCCACCATCGTCATGGCCTCGGACTGGGTGGGGTTCACCTTGCCGGGCATGATCGAGCTGCCGGGCTCGTTCTCGGGGATGGTGATCTCGCCGATGCCGTTGCGCGGGCCCGATGCGAGCCAGCGCACGTCGTTGGCAATCTTCATCAGCGCCATGGCCAGAACCCGCAACGAGCCGGAGACGGCAACGAGCGCGTCGTGCGCGGACAGGGACGCGAAGAGGTTCTCCGCCTGACGGAACGTGAAGCCGGTCTCCTCGGCGATCTTCTCGGCACACAACGCACCGAACCGGGGGTGCGCATTCAGGCCGGTACCAACCGCCGTGCCGCCGATGGCCAGATCCTGCAGACCCAACTCGCTGTGACGTACCTGGTCAAGCGCGTAGTCGAGCTGAGCCACCCAACCGGAGACCTCCTGCCCGAGCGTGATGGGCGTCGCGTCCTGAAGGTGGGTGCGCCCCACCTTCACGATGTCCGAGAACTTCTCGGCCTTCTCCTGGAGGACGTCCCGAAGCCGGCCGACCCGGTCGTAGAGCAGTTCGTGGAGATCCCACACGATGGCGATGTGCATGGCCGTGGGGAAGGTGTCGTTGCTGGACTGTCCACGGTTGACGTGGTCGTTGGGATGGACGGGAGCCTTGCTGCCCATCTCGCCACCCAGGATCTCGATGGCACGGTTGGAGATGACCTCGTTGGAGTTCATGTTCGATTGGGTTCCGCTACCGGTCTGGAACACCACCAGGGGGAAGTGGTCGTCCAGCTTGCCTGCGACGACTTCGTCAGCCGCCGCGACCAGCGCGTCCACCTGGTCCTTGTCCAGCGGCAGTTCGCCGAGTTCGGCGTTGGCCTGGGCAGCAGCCTTCTTGAGGATGCCAAGGGCGCGGATCATGGAGCGACCCCAGACGAAGGTGTCGCGTCCAATCGGGAAGTTGCCGATGCTGCG
>JAUNVL010000137.1:0-3735 GCA_030537675.1 Propionibacteriaceae bacterium
TTGGCCTGGCAGCCGTTGTCCTGATCCACGAGGTGGCGGAGGTCTTCGTGATCCTCAACGGACTTCGTGCCGCCCGAACCAAGGCCCACCAGTCACCCCGGCCAGAGATCCGCTCTAACCCCTTGGCATCCACGCTCAGCGGCCACGCAGCACCCATCTCCTAGCCTGGCCGCACTCCTGAGCCGCAAGCCACCCAACGGAAAACCACACGAGTACCACCGCAACCTCAGTCGTCTGCGCATCGACGAAACCCATGATCCTTTTCTGGGTCCTGCTCGCTGCCGGGGCGTGGGCTGGGTTGCCTCGGCCATCCTTGTCCGAGCCACGTCACAGCTGCGACGTGAATCCGTGGGTCTCCCGCGAAAGGGTCATGGGTACGTGGAGAGGTGAGCGTCCGCACGATCCGGCGTATCGGGCTCGGCGGCAAGGAATCGGCCGACGAGGGGCAGGGCGGCGAGATCGCTGGTCAACCAGTCGACGTCGCCCAGCGTGCTGGTGTCCAACCACCGAAGCTGGTCGTGCGAGTCCCCCGGTTCAGGCTCCTCGGCCACCGTGCACCACCACAGTTCCATCTCCAGTGAGTCGGAGATGGGCCAGCGGCCGCCGGTAGGTGGGTTCAGCCGTCGCCCAACCCGCACCTGCACACCCAGTTCCTCCCGGATCTCCCTGATCAGGGCGTCCTGTGGTGTTTCACCGGACTCTGTCTTGCCGCCGGGGAACTCCCAGTGGCCCGCTGGCGGTGTGGAGCGTCGTGCCGCGAGGACTTCGGAGGGATGCTCCGCGTCGTCGACGATGAGGGCCCCCACCACCAACCGCTTGCCCATCCCCGTCTCCTTCTCACGCCTCGTGCACGCTGCCGTCAGGCTATGCCACCCTGGGCACCATGGCTGATGAGCTGGTTGCGGGCCTGTATGAGCGACTGCTCACCGCCACACTGCACGACGCGCTGCCTGAGGGGTTGGCGTTGACCGGAAAAATCGACGCCGACGTCGAACCGGCGGTGCTGACCCGATACCTGGCAGGGGTCATCCACGAGGCACTCCTGAAGCAGGACCCTGCCCAACGTCTCCACCTCGCCAACGACCTCCTCCAGCACCTGCACCACACCGACCACGTGCTGAGCCCCTCGCACGAACTCCTTTCGGTGGCCGAGCCGGAACAGCCCGGTCGCGCGGCGCTGTCGCTGGTGCGGCCCACCACCAGGCTGTCAGATCCCGCCCTGCTGACCAACGCTCCCGCCGAGCCATCCATAGGCACAGAACTGCAGAAGGAGATCCCCTCAGCCAACCGCGTCGACCTGCTGTGCGCATTCGTGAAGTGGCACGGCGTGCGCGTCCTGGAGGAGCAACTCACGGACCTGAGGGAGCGCGGGATTCCGCTGCGCGTGGTCACCACCACGTACATGGGTGCCACCGAGCGGCGGGCGCTCGACCGGCTGGTGCGCGACTTCGGCGCCGAGGTCCGCATCCAGTACGACGCCCTGCGCACCCGCCTGCACGCCAAGGCATGGCTGTTCGAACGCGACACCGGCTACAGCACCGCCTACGTCGGCTCTTCCAACCTCTCGCGGGCCGCCATGCTCGATGGCCTGGAGTGGAACGTCCGTCTGTCACAGCTGGCGACGCCGACGCTGCTCGACAAGTTCCGCGCCACCTTCGAGTCGTACTGGAACGACCAATTCTTCGAGCCCTACGATCCCGACGTCGACGCTGAGCGTCTGGACGCAGCCCTGGCGCGCGCAGGCATGGGCCAGTCCCCCGCCGACCTCACGCTCGACCTGTCTGGGCTCGATGTGCGGCCCTACCCCTACCAACAGGCCATCCTCGAGGCCTTGGCCGTGGAGCGCGACATCCATGACCGACACCGGAATCTCGTGGTGGCAGCCACGGGCACCGGCAAGACCGTCATCGCGGCGCTGGACTATCGCGAACTGGCCCGCGGGGTCGACGGCGAACGGCCCACACTGCTGTTCGTGGCGCACCGCCGGGAGATCCTGCAACAGTCGCTCCGGACCTACCGGGAGGTGCTCGCCGACGCCAACTTCGGTGAGCTGCACGTGGACGGTCAGCAACCGCAGAAGTGGAGGCACGTGTTCGCCTCCGTGCAGTCGCTGCACGCGGGCGGCGTCGCGTCCTTCGACCCTGCTGCGTTCCAGATCGTCGTCATCGACGAGTTCCACCACGCCGAGGCCGCCACCTACCGGCGCATCCTCGATCACTTCGCCCCGCACGAGCTGCTCGGCCTGACCGCCACGCCCGAGCGGACCGACGGCGTCGACGTCCGACAGTTCTTCGACGGCCGCACCGCCGCCGAACTGCGGCTGTGGGACGCACTGGAGGCCGAGTTACTGTCGCCGTTCCACTACTTCGGTCTGGCTGACGGGACAGATCTGAGCGAGCTGAAGTGGTCGCGGGGACGCTACGACGAGGCTGGGCTGTCCAATCTCTACACCGGCAACGACGCACGTGCTCAGATCGTGCTCAAGCAACTGCGGGACAAGGTCCTCAACCCGGCCGCCATGAAGGCGCTCGGGTTCTGCGTGAGCGTCGCCCATGCCCACTACATGGCCGCTGTTTTCAACAAGGTGGGGCTTCCCTCCGCAGCACTCAGCGGGTCCAGCAGCCGCGTGGAGCGTGAGCAGATCCTGGCCCAACTGCGTCGCGGCGACATCACCTGCGTGTTCACCGTCGACCTCTTCAACGAGGGCGTGGACCTCCCCGACGTCGACACCCTCCTGATGCTGCGCCCCACCGAGAGCGCCACCATCTTCCTCCAGCAACTCGGGCGTGGCCTGCGCCGGAGCCCTGAGAAAGCCGTGCTGACGGTGCTGGACTTCGTGGGCCACCACCGCAAGGAGTTCCGCTGGGACCACAAACTACGGGCCCTGACCGGACGTCTGCCGGGTCAGTTGGGCGACGACGTCGAGCACGGTTTCCCATTCCTTCCCTCGGGCTGCCAGATCGTGTTGGACAGGGAGACGCAGAAAGCAGTCCTGGCGAACCTTCGCGCCCAACTGCAGCAGGCCAACTGGTCCACGCTCGTTTCCGAACTCCGCAGTCTGGGTGAGACGGACCTGCAGGGTTTCCTCGACGCCTCCCAGCGCGGCCTGGCCGACGTGCTCAAGAAGGGACAGCGATCGTGGACCGAGTTGCGTCGCGACGCGGGCCTGCCCACCGCCAGCGGCGCGGGCAACGAGTCACCACTACTGAAACGGATCCGGGCCTTTGCCCACGTGGACGACGACGTCCGCGTACGCGGCTACGGTCAGGTTCTTTCCAGTCCCCTGCCGTACGCGGAACTCGACGCGGCATCGCAGCGGCTCGCACGCATGCTGGTGTTCTCCATCTGGCCCAAACTCGGCTTCGACGGCTTCGACGACGCTCTCACAACCCTCCGGGAAGAAGCTGCCGTGACGTCCGAACTCGGGCATGTGATGGACCTCGCCTTCGACCGCAGCCGCACCCTGCCCATCGAACTCGGAGGTGCATTGGCGCTGCTCCCGCTGCGAGCGCACGCCCGGTACCAGCGCGAGGAGATCCTCTCAGCGCTGGACCATGCGTCGCCGTCGAACCTGCCCGGCAATTTCCGGGAAGGGGTGCTGTACGTGCCATCGCTCAACGTCGACGCCCTGTTGGTGACGCTGAACAAGTCCGGCAAGGACCGCTCCCCCACCACCATGTACAAGGACTATGCGATCAGCGAGGACCTGTTCCACTGGGAGTCCCAGTCGCAGAC
>JAUNVL010000137.1:3835-5373 GCA_030537675.1 Propionibacteriaceae bacterium
ATCTCCCCGACGGACTTTTTGGGAGGCTCTGGTGTCAGCACCGCCGTCGGAGCAGGCGCCGGTAGCGGGTCACCGGGGGTTTTCGCAGCGCCACGGTACGTGTCCACGTGAGCCTTGGTCTTCTGCAGCGACTGTGTGTAGATCGAGCCGCCCACCGAGATGGTGAGGCTTCCCAGTGCTGCCCCGATGAGGGTTCCAGCTGCTCCGAGTGTGGAGAGGAGGACTGCTGAGGACACTGCTCCGAGTGCGGAACCTGCGGCTGCAAACCAGTTGATTTCAAATGTTTGTTTCTTGTTCATCCCTTCCATTGTCTCCCGCGGGGCGGAATTCTCCACATGACCGCGTGTCCGTCCATCATGCGAGCCTGCCGCGATACCACCCTCGCGCAGAGTCAGTGTGCGATGAGCCCCGCCAGATCACGGCCCCAGGCGCGCACGGCTTCTTCGTCCACGTGGTCCTGTGCCGACTGCTGCAGGGTGCGCAGGAACAGTCTCTTGAACCACGGCACCTTGTCGGGGATGTACCGGCCGGCGAATGACTCCACCGCCACGGGACCCAGCCGCGACACCATCGCCTTGTTGTAGCCGAGCGATGCGTCACGCTTGGCGAAATTGGCTGCATTGAGGCACACGTTGAACACGGCCACGTTCGTCATGGCGAGCGCCTCTTCGTTGGCGGTCACCCATGCGAGCGCCTCCGGGTAATACTGGCCGGCCTGGACTCCGCTGCCCAGCACCACGAGATCCCGCGACGACGGGTCGGGGGTTTGTTTGAGGTCCGACACCTCGACGTCGTGCCCCATCATCCTCATTTCGTCCGCGAGGAACGCCGCAATATCGCTGGCGGCTCCGGCGCGTGAAGCCCAACCGATCAGTACCCGTGACATGGGACGCACGCTATCCACGGGTAATTCCATGCACCCACCGGGGTCGTCTTTCTGCCAGCCACACGCTCGGCGATGGGCCGCGATAGTGTCACTCCCAGTCAGTTGAGCAAGGAGGCACAGTGGCGAAATCCAGCAAGCGTGTAGGTGTATTGACGGCCGGCGGGGACAGTCCCGGACTCAATGCGGCCATCCGTGGCCTCGGCAAGGCAGCACTCGGCAGGCACGGCATGGAACTCATCGGGTTCCGCGACGGCGTGCGCGGCCTGGCAGAGAACCGTTCCATCGACCTGACACACGCGAACCTCTCAGGCATCCTCACCATCGGCGGCACCATCCTCGGCACGAGCCGTGACAAGGTCCACCGGATGATGGTCGACGGCGAACCACAGGACATGATCCCCCAGATTGCGGACGTGTTCGAGAAGAACAAGCTCGACTGCCTCGTCATGCTGGGTGGCGGTGGCACTGCCAAGAACGCCATGCGGCTGTCCAAGGCGGGCCTCAACGTGATGCATCTGCCCAAGACCATCGACAAGGACGTCGCCCACACGGACAACACGTTCGGCTTCACCACCGCACTGGAGATCGCCACCGAGGCCATCGACCGCCTGCACTCCACCGCGCACAGCCACCACCGCGTGATCCTCGCGGA
>JAUNVL010000138.1 GCA_030537675.1 Propionibacteriaceae bacterium
GCTCAGTTCCTCGCGTGCCGCCAGGACGGCGGAGCGCAACCTTTCGTATCTTGCCACGGCTTCGCCCGTGGCTTGAATCAGCGCATCCACATTGCCCGGTTCGTACAGGGTCCCCAAATGGTGCTTTCGTACGATCGCCCCGAGTTCACCCACGTCCGTGGCCACCACAGGGACGCCGAGGCTGACTGCATGGAACAGCTTGTTGGGCATGGCCAACCGGTGGTTCGCCCAGCGGTTGGAGTGCGTCACCAGCGACAGACCTGCTCGTGAGAGATGCTCCGACGCCTCGTCCAGGGGCAACGCGGGCAAGACGGTGGTGCGGCCGGGGTCAAACGTCGTGAGCCAGGTGTCATCCGATGGCCCGCAGATCTCGATGGGCAGATCGATGCTCCTGCTGGCGGCGGCGATCACCTCCAACTCGCGGAATGCGCCCACCCTCCCCGCATAGACGAGCCCCTGTGGCCGCTCGGGCACCGCGGGCAGGACCTCACGCAGCGGGAACGTATTGCGCACCACCCAGATGTTGTCCCAGCCGTGCAGGGCATGCAGCGCGCGGGCGACGCCGTCACCCACGGTGATGACGGCGTCAGCCTGGCCACCGAGCTCGGCCTCCTTGGCCAGGTCGGCGCGATCCGCTAGAGGCGTCGGTCGGTATTCCCGTGGCATGCCGGACCACAACTCATGGCTGTCGTAGACCAGTGCAGCGCCCTTCTCCCGGGCGAGGGTGGCGCCAGCTTCGAGGGCAGTGAAGTCGTGGGCGTGCACCACGTCCACGTCCCGGCGTCGACCGTCTTCGAGCGCACCCTCGGCCCACCGTCCGAACGAGCTGCGTCGGTGCTGCGGCAGCATGGCCCAGCGGGCTGCGCGCACGGGCAGCGAGAGCTTCCGCCCCGACAGCGAGACGCCGCCCTCGCTCCGAAAGACCGAAGATGTCCCCACGCTGGAAACAGTGATGCCGTTGCCAGGCACGAAGTCCTCGGGCACGGAGCGTCCAATGATGTGGACCGTGTGGCCAGCCGACCTCAGGGTCAGGGCTTCCCGCATGACGCGGGTGTCGGTCACCACCGACGTGGCAACGAGCATCAGGACGCGCATGAAGGTTCTGCTCAGAGTTCCATGAAATCGGCCAGCACAGCGGCGGCAGCACGACCGTCGTGCCAGGTCAGGACGTAGTCACGGCCCGCGCGGCCCAACGCCTCGGCACGGGCGGGGTCACTGAGAACGGCGTCCAACACCTCACGCAGGTTGTCCGGTGTCGCACGCACCACGGGCGGGGTGTCGGGATAGCGGTCAGCCACGCGATCCGACAGGTGACCGATGACCACCTTGCCTGCGCTCATGGCCTCCACCGCGGTGATGCCGTAGTCCCCGATCCGCAACTGGTCGATGACGATGTCACTCTCCAGCATGAGGGTGCGCATCTGCTCGTGACTGACGCCGGACTCGCGGACGTAGCGGATGACGCCTTGTGCCTGGAGTTCCTCGCACACCTCATCGATGACCTCGGAGCCCTTCATGCCGTCCTTGTTCGGCACGTGGAACACCATGGGGGCCGCGTCGCGGGACAACGGAACGATGTCGCTGGACCAGTCCTCCACGTCCACCACCAGCGGCAGCCACGTGGCGCCGGGGAGGTGGTCCAACAGGTCCATGGTGGTGACGTGGACGGGACCGTCGAAGGCGTTGACGTGCGGCGCGAGGACGTCGACGTTGCGCTGCAACTTCTCTGTGAGCTCGTCCATCTCCTCGGACAGCTCGCCCCCGAACGGCGAGTACGGCTCCAGTTCGACGTGTCGGCGCGGATTGCGGATGTCCGATCCGTGGAAGACCAGACCTTGCCGAATGCCCTTGGTCCTGAAGAATGCCGTCTCCTGCCAGAAGTGCTTCCCGAAGGCAGCACCCACCAACGGGCGTCCGGATTCACTGAGGACGTGCGTGATGCGATCCTCGTAGCGCTCCATCTGGCGCCGCTGCCAGTAGCCGGTGAGGGACTGGGCCTCAGTGATGACCTCGTCGACGGGGAAGGAGAACCGCTGGCTCCGCTGCAACCACACGGACTCGGCGATCGCCCGGGGGTTGTCCCGCATCAGGGCGTGTGCCCATCGACGTGACTGGCCGCCGGAGTTGCTGGTGCCGATCCGCAGGCGGGGCCGCGGCTCGAAGAGGTTGGAGTCGGACAGGGTGGCCCGCTGGGCGAGCATGTCCTTGCGAATCTCCAGCAGGTGATCGTTCAGGGACCCCGGCTTCAGTCCGGGGTGGAGCTTCGCGGGCGTGATCGCGAGGCAGACGCTCTGCACCGTGTCCGCGAAGTGCTCAAAGGTGTGTTCGGCGATCATCTCGTCGGTGATGCGGGCGCGGTACTCGTCGATGTTGTCGAGGAGTTTCCGGGTGGCAGCGGCGAGGGAGGCCGGGTTGGAGTGCTCGAAGACCTCACCGATGCCGAGGCGCGGTATCCGCTCGCCCAGCCACTCCATGTTGGAGGTGAGGATGGGAAGGCGCGCCTGCACCGATTCGAAGTATTTGTTGGGGGCAGCCCAGACATGGTTGCCAACGGGCAGGAACGGGAAGATCGCCGCCGTTGCGGAGGCCAAGTAGTCGGCCACCTCGTGGGTTGGCGCGAACGGCACGAAGTGCACGCGTTCCCTGACGCCGTGCCGGATCGCCAGTTCCTCGAGTTCCAGCGTGTAGGAGCTGGGGCGCCTGGCCCCGATCGCCAAGTGCACGCCGGGCAGTTCCGCCAGGGCCTCGACGGCGTCGTGGACGCCCCGGTGCACCGAGAGCCCGCCGGCGTACGCCAGCAGTGGGGTGTCCGCACCGACGTCAACGAAGTCGCGGATGGTCATGGGTTTGCCGATGGCCGGCAGGTTGCCGATGGGTGCATTGGGGACGAGCGGCGGGGTGGGGATGTCGTACTTGTCCGCCAGGAATTCCGCGATGGGTTCGCACACTGTCACCACGGCGTCGCAGGCACGGATGTGCTCGGCCTCCAGCGCTGGGAACCCCTTGAGGACGTTCTCGTCCTCGGAGGCCAACCCGTAGACGTACTCGCGGGCGTCGTAGAGCACCGCGACCTTCTTGCCCTGGCCGCGGAACCGGTTGGCCACCTCGTGCGCCAGATGAAGCAGATGGACGTCGCAGACGATGAGATCGGGCTGCAACTCGACGAGGCGCGGCATCATCGCCTTCTCGATGTCACCGATGAATGGCAGCATCCCCTGCCAGGTGGTGGGATCCGGGGCGGGCAGGGCGGCGGGCCGCGAGACCTTCGACCGTGCTTTCACGACGGACGACTTCACCCGGTTGGTGACGGCGTCCACTTTCGCCACCACCTTCAGCACCTCCTGGGGAGGCCGACGCTTCGTCGTCAGGTGGAAGGACTTGCGCACCAACCGGTAGGTGAGGGTCAGCTTCTTGGCAGGCGGAGCGGCTCCGAAGGTGAGGTGGTACGGGAGGCCGCTGATGGTGCCGGCTGCCGGAATGCCCGTGCCATAACCCACCATCGTGACGCGATAACCGGCGGCAGCCAGGGCCAGCCCGTTGCGGTGGGCCCTCGCATCGATCTCGACATTGTTCGGCATGGCGATCACGGCATGGGGCTGCAGCATGGGTCTCCCTTGGTCGAAGCAGGCTCCTGGAACGGCGCCATGGTGGCGGGCCACACTCTACCGGCTGGCCCTCCAGGTTCGTGATCGCATCCGGTGGTCAGCATGCGGTGAGCCACCGGGCGAGGCATTAGGCTGCAACGCGTGTCCAAAGTCCTGACTTCCCTGCCCATCGGCGAACGCGTCGGCATCGCCTTCTCCGGAGGCCTCGATACCTCCGTCGCTGTTGCCTGGATGCGCGAGAACGGCGCCATCCCCTGCACCTACACCGCAGACATCGGCCAGTACGACGAACCCGACATCGACTCCGTCCCCAGCCGCGCCGACATCTACGGCGCTGAACTCTCGCGCCTGGTGGACTGCCGCGTGGCACTCGTCGAGGAAGGACTCTCCGCCCTGGCCTGCGGAGCATTCCACATCCGTAGCGCCGGCCGCGCCTACTTCAACACCACGCCCATCGGCCGCGCGGTGACCGGCACCATGCTGGTGCGCGCCATGGCAGCCGATGACGTCTCCATCTGGGGCGACGGCTCCACCTACAAGGGCAACGACATCGAGCGGTTCTACCGCTACGGCCTCATGGCCAACCCGTCGCTGCGGATCTACAAGCCCTGGCTCGACGAAGCCTTCGTCAGCCTGCTCGGAGGCCGCACCGGCATGAGCGAATGGCTGCTCGCCCGCAACCTCCCCTACCGCGACTCCGTCGCCAAGGCCTACTCCACCGATGCCAACATCTGGGGCGCCACCCACGAAGCCAAGACGCTGGAGAGCCTGGCCGTCTCGATGGAAACGGTGGAGCCCATCATGGGCGTCAAGTTCTGGGACCCGGCCGTTGACATCGACACCGAAGACGTCTCCGTCACCTTCGAACTCGGTCGTCCCGTGGCCATCAACGGACACCGCTTCGACTCCTCCGTCGACCTCGTGCTCGAAGCCAACGCCATCGGTGGCCGCCACGGCCTCGGCATGAGCGATCAGATCGAGAACCGCATCATCGAAGCCAAATCCCGCGGCATCTACGAAGCCCCGGGCATGGCCCTGCTCTGGATCGCCTACGAGCGCCTGCTCGCTGCCGTCCACAACGAGGACACCCTGTCCAATTACCACACCCAGGGCCTGCGCCTCGGGCGCCTCCTCTACGAAGGCCGCTGGCTCGACCCACAATCACTCATGCTGCGTGAATCCATCCAGCGCTGGGTGGCCTCGGCCGTCACTGGTGAGGTCAGCATGCGTCTCCGCCGCGGCGAGGACTACACGATCCTCGACACCCAGGGCCCCCACTTCTCCTACCAGGCTGACAAGCTCTCCATGGAACGCGTCGAGGATTCCGCCTTCGGTCCCACCGACCGCATCGGACAGCTCACCATGCGCAACCTCGACATCGCGGACTCCCGCGACAAGCTCGAGCTCTACGCCAGCCAGGGAACGCTCAGCGGCAAGTCCGCTGAACTCATCGGCGAACTCACCCCGGGTGGTGCCCACGAGATCGCGGAAATCGGCGCCATCACACCTGATGACGAGATCGATTCCGCAGGTCTGCGCTCCGCCATGGACACCGGCACCGACTGACCGCTCAGTGACAGGACAGGGAGTCGCCGCGAGCAACGAGCAGCGGCGGTTCCCACAGTTGATTGAGTAGTCGCCGCGAGGGACGAGCAGCGACGTGTCGAAAT
>JAUNVL010000139.1 GCA_030537675.1 Propionibacteriaceae bacterium
CCACGGCGACGTCGACCACCACGGTCACGACCACCGTCACACCGACGGTGAAGCCAACCGTTGCTCCGAGCACCCCCGGCGGCTTCGACGTCTACACGACGCCCGGCTTCCACACGGTCAACGGACGCAACTGGCACACCACCTGCGAGCCCTACTCGCAGACCACTCGTTGCCGCACCGACATCTGGGGCACCACCGTGTCAGAGGTGAAGGGCCAGTTCGTCCAGACGAATGGCTGGTCGTTCAACAACCTCACGTACCTCCCCTCCCCGAAGTCGATGTGGGAGGGCAACCCGTTGGCTGAAACCAACACGTGGGTGGCAACAGATGGCCGCACGTGGCGCACCGAGTGCAACACGGCCGTGACCGGTGGCAATGGCTGCCGTTCCTACATCTGGGGACAAGCGATCGCGGCGGTTCCGTCTGCCTCCGGGACCACCTACCAGTGGAAGTGGGATTGGCGGTTCAACAACATCGTCCACTTCAGCTGATCGCTCGCCGATCCACTGAATGAACCGGGGTGCGGCGTCCGTCTGGGAAACCAGGCGGGCGCCGCATCCTTTGTCTGTTCCCAGGGGTGGTGGGATAGACTGAACAATTCCCTGCGCGCTCTGCCGGGGGAGAACCACCTCGTTTTTCAAGGACACCACCACACGTGACAGCACTGGACATCCTCGGCTGGGTGGCCGCCAGCTTCGGCATGGCATCTGCCCTTCCCCAGCTCCTCCGCATCTACCGCACCCGCTCCAGCGCAGGTGTCTCCCTCTCGCTCTTCCAGTTGAACGCTGGAGCCACGGGTGCTTGGGCAATGCATGGCCTGATGGTGGGCGTTCCACAGATGCAGTACCCCAACCTGATCCTGACCATCAGCAGTCTGGCGGTGTGTGTCCTCGTCCTGAGGGATCGCCGGGCCCCGCTGCTACCGGCGCTTCTCCTGCCGCCGCTGATCTCCGTGGCACTGTTCGGGACGGACCTCCTCTTCGGGCCACTGGCATTCGGTTTTATCGTCGCCGCGCCCTTCGTGGTGGGCCAGGTATCGCAGCTGCGCACGATGCTCCGCTCGACGGATCTCTCCGGCGTCTCCTTGCCGTTCCTGTCCATCGCGGTTCTCGTGCAGGGACTGTGGCTGACGTGGGGCATCCTCTACGGCGAAACATCCATCACCGTGTGTGCCACCCTGCTGGGAACCCTCTCGCTGGCCAACCTCGTCTACTTCCTGCACCGCGTGCTGGCTGGCACCATCACCGTGGACCCGGTACATGCGCCATCGGTCACGGCAGTCGACACCGCGAGCTGACCCCGAGAACTGGCCACGTCGTAGGTCAGCACCGCCGCTGGGGACCGCGGAGATGGCGCATCCAGCAAGGGTTTCTGATGAATCCCACGAAAGATAGTGACGCATGACACCCATCGACCTCCTGGGATGGTTCGCAGCCGCCCTGGGCATGGCCTCCACATTGCCGCAACTGGTGCGCCTGTTCAGGGTGCGTTGCACCCAGGGCCTGTCGCTGTCCCTGTTCCAGTTGAACGCCGCCGCCTCGGGGGCATGGGCCTTCCACGGGTTCCTGGTGGCACAGCCGCAGTTGCAGTGGCCGAACCTCGTGGTTCTGGTGCTGAGCCTGGCCGTCGTGGCGATGATCACGCGCGACAGGCAGGAATCGTTCTGGGCCAAGCAGATCGTCCCGGCAGCGGTGGTGGTGGCTCTCATTGGGGTGGACCTGTGGCTGGGGCCTGTCGTCTTCGGTGTCCTGGTGGCACTCCCATACGCCATTGGGGTGTTGTCCCAGCTGCGCTCCATGCACCGCTCCGAGAACCTTGCCGGTGTGTCACCCGTCTACCTGTTCGTCCTCTTCCTCGTCGAGGCACTGTGGCTCACGTGGGGAGTTCTGGTGTGGGAACTGGCGATCACCGTGTCCGCGGCCACCATGGGCACTCTGTGCGCGGCCACCTTCGGCTACTGGTTGTACCGCCGGCGGTGGAGTTCGCGCCGCTGTCAACCCCTGGCGGAGGCACCCAGGGAGACGGCTGACATCGGCGGACGGGCTTAGACTGCCCCCCATGACGTTCACCGAACAGGCCCGGGCCGCGAGACACGCCAGCCTGGATCTCCAGATGCTCAACCGCGCCCAGAAGGACGCCGCACTCAACGCCATGGCCGACGCGCTGGCAGCCTCTGAAGCCGATGTGCTGGCCGCCAACGGCGTGGACGTCGACGCAGCACGGGAGGCCGGGACCAGCGACGCGATCATCGACCGTCTGCGGCTGGATCCGGGCAGGCTCGATGGCATGGTGACCGGCCTGCGCGACCTCGCTCTTCTGGCCGACCCCGTCGGTGACGTGGTGCGCGGCTGGAAACTGGACAACGGAGTGTCGGTGACCCAGGTGCGGGTGCCCTTCGGTGTCGTGGGCATCATCTACGAGGCGAGGCCCAACGTCACAGCCGACGCGGCAGGCATCTGTCTCAAGTCCGGCAACGCGGCGCTCCTGCGGGGATCCAGCTCGGCAGTCCACACCAACCGGGCCACCGTCGCTGCACTGCGCCACGGCCTGGAGATCGCGGGGCTCAACCCTGACGCGGTCAATCTGGTGGAGGGTAGGCGTGAAGTCACCGGTGAGATGATGGCGGCCCGCGGTCTCGTGGACGTGTTGATCCCGCGCGGCGGTGCCGGTCTGATCCAGGCCGTCGTGGATGGCGCAAAGGTGCCTGTCATCGAGACCGGTACCGGCAACTGCCACCTGTACGTCGACGCCTCCGCCGACGTGGACATGGCCGTGAGCATCATGATCAACGCGAAGGCCCAGCGCTGCAGCGTGTGCAACGCGCTCGAGACCCTGCTCGTGCACCGCGACATCGCAGCAGACTTCTGGGCCAAGGCATTGCCGGCACTCGTCGCGGCTGGCGTGCAGGTGCACGGCGATGAGGCGACGCAGGCACGGGATGCCTCCATCCAGGCTGCGGGCCCGGCGGAGTTCGACGCCGAGTACCTGTCCATGGATCTGGCAGCCAAGGAGGTCGGATCGCTCGGCGAGGCACTGGAACACATCCGCACGCACACCACGGGCCACTCCGAGACCATCGTCACGCGTGACCAGGCCTCCGCCAAGGCTTTCGTCGCTCAGGTGGATGCGGCGGCGGTACTGGTGAATGCCTCCAGCCGCTTCGTCGACGGCGGTGAGTTCGGGTTCGGAGCGGAGATCGGCATCTCCACGCAGAAGCTCCACGCGCGTGGCCCGATGGGCCTTGCGGAGATGACGTCGTCGAAGTACGTGGTGGAGGGTGACGGCCAGATTCGCGCGTGAGCGTGGCTGCAGCGCTTCCTCGCGTTAGGATGCGAGCCATGATCATCACGCTTCTTGAAACTGCGGCCACAGAGCCGGCCATTCCCACCATCGTGGCGGGCATCCTGGCCTTCGCTGGCCTGATGGCTGGCCTGGCATGGGTCGTCGGTATGGGATCTGGCAGGCCCAACTCCAAGTGAGCAGTACCGAACTGGGTATCGCTCGCACCACGAGCGGTCGACGGTATCGCCTCGGGGTGATGGGCGGCACGTTCGACCCCATCCACCACGGCCACTTGGTGGCCGGCAGTGAGGTGGCCGCCCAGTTCGATCTGGACGAAGTGGTCTTCGTGCCCACCGGGGTGCCCTGGCAGAAGCGTCATCGTGACGTCTCGATGCCGGAGGACCGGTATCTGATGACGGTGATCGCCACGGCATCCAACCCGCGGTTCTCGGTGTCCCGGGTGGACATCGACCGTGAGGGGGACACCTACACCGTCGACACGTTGAAGGACCTGCATGCCGAGCGTGGGCCAGAGGTGGATCTGTTCTTCATCACCGGCGCCGACGCGGTACGCCAGATCCTCACGTGGCACGGAGCCGACGAACTGTTCGACCTCGCCCATTTCGTGGGTGTCACACGCCCCGGGGTCCCCATGACGGTCGACGACCTCAAACACCTTCCAGCAGACCGCGTCACCCTGCTGGAAATCCCTGCTCTCGCCATCTCCTCGACAGACTGTCGGGAGCGAGTGCGGGAGAGCGCACCCATCTGGTACCTCGTACCGGATGGCATCGTGCAGTACATCGCCAAACGTGGCTTGTACCCCCACCCTGAAACAGGAGTCCCCGTTGACAGCCACTGAAGAAGCCATCCGCCCCGTGAACGTCGCTGCCCAGGCGGCTGCGGACAAGTTCGGCACCAGCATCGTCGCGTTCGACGTCAGCGACCAGCTGACCATCACCGACATCTTCCTGGTGGCCACCGGCAAGAATGAGCGGCAGGTTTCATCGATCGTCGACGGCGTGGAGGAGGCACTTCACCACATCGGGAGGAAGGCTGCTCGTCGGGAGGGTGACAGGGAGAACCGCTGGGTGCTCCTGGATTACATTGACTTCGTCGTCCACGTGCAGCACACGGAGGAACGCTCCTTGTACAACCTCGAGCGTCTCTGGAAGGACTGCCCGCAGATCCCACTGGACGTCGTGCTTCCTGAGCAGGACGCCGACGCCGAAGAGCTGTGAGCATCACCCGACTGGTCTTCCTGCGTCACGGGCAGACCGACTGGAACCACACCCACCGGCTGCAGGGCCAGGCGGACGTGGAACTCGACGCCGTGGGAGTCCGGCAGGCACACGCAGCGGCACGTGCCCTGGCTGGGCGACGTTTCGCGGCCGTGTACTCCTCCGACCTGGGGAGGGCGCTGGTCACGGCTCAGACGGTCGCGGATGACCTGGACCTGCCCGTCAGTGTGGATGCCCGGCTGCAGGAGATCCACGTCGGCTCGTGGAGCGGGAAGACCCGCGCCCAGGTGGAGGCAGAAATGCCTCTGTACGCCGACTGGTATCTGCAGGGGCGTGACTTCCGGCGCTCCGACTCGGGGGAAACGATGGCAGAGATGGTGGAGCGTGCCATGCCAGCCATCGAGGAGATCCTGGATCGCCATGACGGCCAGGAGACTCTGGTGGTGGGCCATGGCTTCCTGTTCTCCAAGCTCCTCCAGCACGTTCTGAACCTGTCCGAGGACTCCCGCGTGATCGGTTCCCTCGGCAACGGGCACTGGTCAGAGGTGGCGTTCTCCGAGCACGGGACCTGGTTGGTGAGTCACAATGTGGGTGCCCTGCAGGGTGATTGGTCAACTGGTTCCGTGGTGCGCTAACATTGCCGAGTCGCTGCGGCGACACGGGGCTATGGCGCAGTTGGTAGCGCGCTTCCATGGCATGGAAGAGGTCAGGAGTTCGAATCTCCTTAGCTCCACA
>JAUNVL010000140.1 GCA_030537675.1 Propionibacteriaceae bacterium
ACCTCGGGCGACATCATCGGCCACGAGTTCATGGGCATCGTCGAGGAGGTGGGTGCCAGCGTCACCAACCTCTGCGTCGGTGACCGCGTCGTGGTACCGTTCAACATCTCCTGCGGGAAGTGCTGGATGTGCCAGAAGGGTCTGTTCGCGCAGTGCGAGACCACGCAGGTGCGCGAGTACGACAAGGGCGCCAGCCTCTTCGGCTACACCAGCCTCTACGGCCAGGTGCCAGGTGGCCAGGCCGAGTACGTCCGTGTCCCGCATGCCGATTTCGGACCCATCAAGGTGCCGGAAGGCCTGCCGGACGAGCGGTTCCTGTTCCTCTCCGACATCCTGCCCACCGCGTGGCAGGGCGTCGCGTTCGCCGACGTGGAGCCCGGCTCCACCGTCGCGATCCTCGGGCTGGGTCCCGTCGGGCAACTGGCCGTGCGGTGTGCGCAGGAACAGGGTGCGGGCCGCGTCATCGGCGTCGACCTGGTCCCGGAGCGACTGGACCGTGCACGACGGCTCGGAGCCGACGTGGTGGACATGCGAGACGGCGACGTGGCAGAGATCCTGAAGGACATGACGGGTGGCAGGGGTCCGGACTCCGTGGTCGACGCCGTCGGCATGGAGGCGCACGGGAATCCCGTGGCCAAGCGCATCATCGCCATGGCTTCCCGGCTGCCGAAAGCCCTGGCGCAACCCGCCATCGAGAAGGCCGGCATCGATCGTCTGGATGCCCTCCACACCGCGATCGACGCCGTCCGTCGGGGCGGTACCGTGTCGCTCTCGGGCGTGTACGGCGGGGCGATCGACCCGATGCCGATGATGACCATGTTCGACAAGGGCATCACCATGCGGATGGGCCAGTGCCACGTGAAGCGCTGGACGGCGGACCTGCTGGAGCGTCTCGTCGACTCCGATCCGTTCGGCGTCGACGATCTCACCACGCACCACCTTCCCCTGGAAGGGGCCCCCGGCGCCTACAAGATGTTCCAGGAGAAGTCCGACGGTTGCCTCAAGGTGGTCCTCAAGCCCTGAGACCAACCGCGAGCAGTGGGCGCGCCGCCTCTTGAGATTCTTCGGGGACGGCGCGCCGCTTGCGTGTGGGTGAGGTCCCCGGCTCCGGGACCAAGCAGCCACAATGGGGACCATGACGTCGACCGCCGTGCACACCACCCCCACAACGGACGTACAGCGAGCCGCCAAACACTCAGCGCTTCGCCGGTGGGCGACGACGTGGGGCAGGGCCGGGATCATCGCTGCCGCGTTCGGCGTTCAGATGGTGATACTCATCGCGGCGCTCACATTCCTGGCGGAGTGGTCGTCGGCCATTCTGGCCTTCCAGAGCATTCTCGCCTTCGTGGTGATGCTCTTCATCCTCAACGGGAGCCGCGAGACCACCTACAAACTGGCGTGGATCATTCCTGTCCTGACTCTGCCGCTCCTCGGGTCCGTGTTCTACCTCTTCTACGGTGCAGCCGTCATGACCAAGTCACAGCGTGCACGCTTCGACGCCGCCACCGACCGGGCCAGGGACGCTCTCACACTGTTACCGCCAGCCAACCTGCCAACCATTGATGTGCCCTCCCCGGTGCAGCGTCAGTTCACCTATTTGAAAGCCACCAGCCATTACCGCGTGTTCGACGACACCGACACTGCCTACTACCCGGTCGGTGAACTCGGTTTCGACGCCATGATCGAAGCCATCGGGAAGGCCAAGAACTACGTCTTCGCGGAGTACTTCATCGTCGACGGTGGCAAGATGCTGGACCGCCTCATCACTGCGCTGGGTGCGAAGGCCGCCGAAGGCCTGGATGTCCGATTCATGTACGACGACCTCGGGAGCTTCTTCACTCTCCCCGTCGACTTCAAACAACGGTGCGAGACAGCCGGGATCGCCGTCATTCCCGTCAACCCCGTCGGCCTCGGATTCACCATCACGTTCCAGAATCGCGATCACCGCAAGATCTTGTGCATCGACGGCGAGGTTGCGTTCACCGGCGGCATCAACATCGCCGACGAGTACATCAACGAGATCGTGCGCTTCGGCCATTGGAAGGACACGGTGCTGAGGCTCGATGGGCCGGGTGCCTGGGGGTTGACGGTCATGTTCCTGCAGATGTGGGAACTGACCAGCCGGTCACACGTCGACTACGCGTCCTTCCTGCCAGTCTCCCCCGAGCAGATCGAGGCATCGGCACAGGAGCACGACTCCCGCCTCCCCATCGTCGCCGGCACCCAACCCAAGGGACTCGTCGCCCCCTTCGACGACACGCCCTTCGATGACATCTCGTTGGGTTCGGACTCCTACAAGCACATGATGCAGGCAGCCACCCGCAGCGTCGACATCTTCACGCCGTATCTGGTCCTCAGCGACTCGATGGTGGACCAGCTGCGCGCCACCGCACAGTCCGGCATCCAGGTGCGCATCGTCGTCCCGGGCATACCGGACAAGTGGTACGTCAGCCTGGCGACCCATTCCTACTACCGCCCTCTGATGGAGGCGGGCATCGAGGTGTACGAGTACACGCCGGGTTTCATCCACGCGAAGTCCATGCTCGTCGATGATCATCTCGGCATGGTGGGCACCATCAACTTCGACTTCCGCAGCTTCTACCTGCACCAGGAGTGCGCCGTGTGGATGCACGACACCGCGGCCCTCGCAGAGCTGCGGGCCGACGTCGAGGACACCCTGGCGGTGTCGCGGCGGATCACGCTGGAGGACCTGACCGACACCACGATGGTCAAGCGGCTGCTGCAGGCCGTACTCCGGGTCTTCGCGCCGCTGATGTGAGCATTCCGACGGGGCCGAAAGTGGGTCTGGGATTTCGAAAGCCATGGGCTGCAGGGGCTATCCAGAGGCTGTCGTGCGGGCGTAATGTTCGCCCATACCAACATGAGCCTTTCTCAAGGGCGCTGACAGCAACGGAAATGAGCCCTGGTGAATACCACCCGCCGCGTGATCGCTGTCGTCGCCGCACTCGGTCTGGCGGGAGGGCTGGCCCCCACCGCGCAGGCCACTCCCCCTGACGACGTGGTCCGCCTGCTCATCAATTGCCCCACAGCGGACGCGGTGTCCACCCTCATCGGTGAGGACACGACCTTCAGCGTGGGGTGGCCTGACCTTGATTGCGTCTACTCCACCGTCGACGACGGATCCATATACTTCACTTTGTGGGACTACCCCATTGAGAAGACCAGACGATGGGGCGAGCTTCCACCCTCGGCCAATTCCGCCGGACGGCCTGTGACAGATGTGGCCGGATGGGGTCCTGGCGCCGCGCAAGTCGAAGTCGACGGGACTTGGTACGTCACTTATCCGTTGCAGGAAGTGAGTGCGACGTTGGGAGTGCCTCTGATGTTCAAGAAGGACGCCCCGGCCCTCGCAGCGCTGCATGCCAAGGGAACCTTCCCCCGCCCCGTCCCGACGGTCGCACCCAAGGCCTTCACCGCGGTCTGTCCCTCTGCGAAGGACGTCGGCCGGATCATCGGCCAGACGATGAAGCCGCGGGCAGTGGACGTGCCCAATACGTGCGACTACATCGGCAACGAGCACATTCAGCTCTCCATCAGCGACACCTACGGGTCGGTCGCCGAGGCCCGCATCGACGTGGATCTGGACTTCAAGAATTCGATCGTCATCGTGGGTGACTTCGACGGACTCGGCAAGGGTGCGTTCTACTGGACGGATGCATCACCCGCATTCATCACGTGGCAGCTACAGGACGGCGTGGTCGCCCACATGTATGGGGCAAGCGGCGATGAGGCGAGAAGCCTTGCACGTCTTTTCAAGGATGCCCAGACCAAGGGAAACGGTAAGCCGTCGAAGCCCGGCCTTCCGACCACCGGCAACTGACTGACCTAGCCACGGGCATGTTGACGTCGCTTCCCTCGCTCCCACAAGGGACACGGGCCCCAGCACTCCGGCGTGACCCACCGTCGGGTACCGTGACTCAAAACCAACACCGAGGAGCCCTGGCGAGAACACTCACGCGTGGCATCGCCGCCACCGCCGCAATCCTGCTGCTGGGATCGATGATCCCCGCCGCCCAAGCAGACCCCGTGGAGCCACCAAAGCCCTACATTTCCTGCCCGACCAACGCGAAGGTCGACTCGATCCTCGGCGGCGTCACGAAGTCCAGCACCAGGCAGGCCCACGCCTGTTCGTACGTCCGTGACACCGGCCGTGTCGAGTTCGAGTTCGTGGCCGACGAACTGGCGCCTGCCCGTGCCACCTGGGAATTGGGTTTTGACGTCGTTGACGTTCCGGAACTGGGCCCCGACGCGTTTGCTCTCCCAGTGCCACGTGGCACCGGGTTCACCACCGACATGTGGTACGTCGGGTACCTGGTCCGCGACGAGATGGTGTACCTGAAGTTGCCGGCGACGCAGAAGGAGAAGGCCGTGACACTGGCCAAGGCCTTCGACGCTTCGAGCGCCCTGTGGTCCGGGCCCACGGTCCCTGCCAAACCCTATACCGCTGTCTGTCCGTCGGCCAAGGCCATCGGGAGTGTGCTGAAACAAACCGTCAAGCTCCAGAAGGTCGACGGCGACGACTGCAACTACGCGGTGGGTCAGTCCTCTCTCTCCTTCTCCATCAAAAAGGGCTTCGGCTCTGTTGCGGAGCATCGTATCGACCTCGAGGTAGGACTAAAGACTTTCAGCGTCCGCACCTACGACTTCGGTGGCATGGGGGAAGGTGCCTACGCATTCTCCGATGCGTCCCCCACCTTCATGCAGTGGCAGATGTGCGACGGTGTCGTCGCCGGCGTGGTGGCCTGGGAGGACAACGACGTGGTTCGACGTCTGGCACAGACCTTCGCCAAGGCCCAGAACTGCAGCAACGCCGGCAGGCCCTCCACTCCGAAGCCCTCGAAGCCGGGACTGCCGTCCACGGGCAACTGAGCTCTCGGAGGAACGGCTCACCCGGGCGCGGCGTCGCGCCCGGGTGAGCCGTTCAGAGGAGTCAGCCCTCTTCCGTCAGCTCCATGGCCCGCATGGCTGAAGAATTGTGGGCAATGGCTGCGGCCAGTTCCTCCGCCCCCTGCGGGGCCAGCGCTCTCAGCAGTCCGTCGGTGAGCAGCTCGGGGAGTCGCAACGTCCTGCCCTCCAGAGCGCCACTGTCTGCCAGCAGCGCCAGTCCGTTGGCCGTGTCACGCGACATCTTGTCGCGTAGTTTGTCCGGTTCGATGCGGTTCATCCGCCACATGCCGCTCGAATACTGCGGGTCCGTGAGACACGAGACGAAATAGACTTCGGC
>JAUNVL010000141.1 GCA_030537675.1 Propionibacteriaceae bacterium
ACCCTCAGCGACTAATCAGGTGATGAAGCGGTTGGGAACGCACGCCACATGAGTCAGGATTCCTGGCGTAGCTGGCAAGTCTGTTCCGTTGCAGGCAACGATCGCAGCACGGTGCTCATGACACCGTTGCCGAGTCCTCGAGGGGACCAACCGATGCATGGACAGACCTCAGGTCACGTGGTGTCATGGATGAGACTGAACGAGGTGGAGCATGGATAGCGACAACACAGCACTGACGGATGCGGATGCGTTTGTCTTCTTCGGTGCCACAGGCGATCTTGCCCATAAAAAGATCTTCCCTGCCCTGTACCAGATGGTCCGGGCGGGCACGCTGAGCGTCCCGGTGATCGGCGTCGCCTACTCCCAGTGGGGGCTGCCCGAGTTCCGCGATCACGTCCGCGACAGCGTGCGCGCCTCCGGTGAAACCGTCGAGGACAACGAAACGCTGGAACAATTGTTGTCACTGCTGGTCTATGTGGATGGCGACTACGGGAAGCCAGCCACTTTTGCTGCAGTCAAGGCCGCACTCGGCTCCGCGCGACGCCCGGCCCATTACCTCGCGATACCCCCTTCGCTCTTCTCGACGGTGATCACAGGGCTGCAGGATGCAGGGCTCAACCGTGACGCGCGAGTGATCGTGGAGAAACCATTCGGTCGAGACCTTGCGTCTGCCAAGGAACTCAATCGTGTGCTGCGCTCCGCATTTGATGAGTCTGCGACTTTCCGGATAGATCATTATCTGGGCAAGGAGGAGATCATGAATCTCCTCTACTTCCGATTCGCGAACTCCTTCCTGGAGCCCATCTGGAACCGCGACCACGTCGCCAGCGTGCAAATCACCCTCTCCGAAACGTTCGGAGTGCAAGGTCGAGGCAACTTCTACGAAACTGCCGGCTGTCTGCGCGACGTTGTTCAGAACCACATGTTTCAGATCGTGGCTCTGCTCGCGATGGAGCCTCCCGCTTATCAAGGATTCCAAGCTGTTCAGGACGAGAAGTTCAAGGTGTTCAAAGGTATGCAGCCCCTGGCTGCCGAGGACATCGTCCGTGGACAGTTCACCGGTTATCGCGACGAGGCCGGCGTGGCCGCCGACTCCGACGTGGAGACGTTCTGCGCCCTTCGTCTGACCATCGACTCGTGGCGTTGGGCGGGTGTGCCGTGGTACCTCAGGTCCGGCAAATGCCTGCCCGTCGGCGCCGCCGAAGTGGTCGTCGAGCTCAAACCACCACCACAACCACTCTTCTCGGACTCGAACCCCGCCCCTGGCCGAGCGAACTACTTCCGCTTTCGACTCTCCCCGAACCCGGTGATCGCGATCGCCGCCCGGGTCAAGCGTGTCGGTGAAGAATTCATCGGAGATCAACGCGAACTCAGCCTGATGAACAGCCAACCGGGCACGGAGCAGCCGTACCAACGTCTCCTGGGTGACGCCTTGGCCGGCGATGGTGCCCTCTACACACGCGAGGACAGCATCGAGGCCGCGTGGGCCGTGGTGGAACCCATTCTGGTCCACCACCACGCAAGCCAGCCGTATGCGCCGGGAACCTGGGGGCCCGAAGCTGCCGACGCGCTGATCTCCGGAGCGGGACACTGGCACAATCCGGATCCGGACCCCACTGAGCAGCCGACGCGCTGACCGCGTCCCCGTCGTCCCGCATCCGCGGGGATTTCCGGGCGCTTCCGACGACCGCACCCTGAAATCAACAACATCCTTTCAGCCCCGGCCGCGTGCCCATCCACGATCGTTCACGCAACGGAGCGGCATCCCCCGCCTCAGACCATCTGCAGCGTGGTGATGCAGGTGGCGCCCTCCTTGTCGGAGGAGAACTCCACTTCTCCCGTTTTGCCGTCCTTGGTGATGGTGACGGTGCCCTTGATGTCCTTCGGGACCCAGAAACCGATGAATCCGTTGGCGTAGGTGGTGGAGTCCTCGTCCATAAGGGTGTCTCCATCCTCCGACACGACTGTGATGTGGACGTCGGTCTCTGCCAGTTCTCCCTGGCAGGTGCCGAGGCTGTGGTAGTAGCAGTCGTGCGTGCGACTTTCATAAGGAGCCACCGAGATGTAGAACTCGTCCCCCTCCAGTGGCAGCGACGCCTGCGTGGTGCCGTCATCCAGCGTCACCTCGTCGTAGCGGACCGATGCCATCAGCGACAGCGGACGAGCAGTTGGATCCTGGTCCAACCCTTCAACCACCTCACGCGGGCTCTTACCGGCGAGGCCGTATGCCGAGAGGATTGCATCGGCATCACCCATGGTGGACTGGGAAGCTGCGATTGACGGGGTGCTCGCCTCGGGTGCGGCGGAGCATCCGGCCACCGTTGCCATGCTGAGCAGGGTGACGGTGGTGAGGAGGGCGGTGCTGACGCGATTCATGCTTGGTGTGTCCTTTGGTGGTCGTTGAACTGTTACTGCGTTTCCAGGAGTTGCTGCATCTCCTGGATCTCGCTCTGCTGGGCATCGATGATTGCTTGCGCCAGATCCAACGCCTCCGGATTCAGCCCATCCGTCAGCTCTTCCTCAGACATGACCACGGCACCCTCGTGGTGGGCAATCATCGCAGTGAGGAACTGGGTGTCGAAATCGGGGCCGGTTTTCTGCTCGAGCTCCGCCATCACCTCTTCCTGGGACATGCCATTCATGTCCATGCCCCCGTGGTCCATGCCTGCGTGGCCCTCCGGTTCCAGCGGTTCCTCCCAGACTGTCAGCCAACGTTCCATCAGCTCGATCTCCGGCAACTGAGCTGCTTCGATCTTGGCCGCGAGGTCCTTGACGTTTCCGGAATCTGCACGCTGTGCAGCCAACTTCGCCATCTCGAGCGCACCCTCGTGATGAACCGTCATCATTTGGGCGAATGTCACATCGGCGTCGTTGTGCTCGACGGACGCGCTGGATGAGGAGTCCTCTGTCGGCTGCGTCGCCGGGGCCGTCGATGGGGCGGAGGACACCGGATCGCCGGTGGATGATCCCGGGTCTTCCGCGGCGGTCCCGCAGCCAGCGAGACTGATGGCGAGCACGAGGCCACCCACCAGGGCAACGGCACGATTCGTTGGGTTCACAAGGGTTCCTTCAGAGCAGATGACGGGGTATCTTCACAGCATGCCCGGAGATCCGCGGACATCTGTTCATCAACGGTGAAGGTTTGATGAAGAAGGAAGCGAGAGGCTGAAAGTGGCGCCGCGTCCCGGTCCGCCGCTGAACGCGACGAGGGTCCCGCCGTGGGCATGGACGATCGCTTCAGCGATGGCGAGTCCCACACCCGTCCCGGAGCCATCAGCGCGGGTCCGTGCCGGATCGGCCCGGTAGAACCGTTCCATGACGTGGGGCAGCGCTGTGGGATCAATGCCCTCACCGTCGTCGATCACCGCGATCACTGCCCTTCCACCGGTCAACGAGCCACGGATCTCGACGTGGCCCCCGGCGGGCGTGTGCCGCAGCGCATTGGCGACGAGGTTGTCCAGCACCTGCCCGATACGTGCCCGGTCCGCCTGGATGTCGACGTCCATTCCGACGTCGTGCCGTAACGCCACGCCTTTCTCATCGAAGGCCTGTCCCCACTGCTGGGCCGAGGCTTCCACCACATCGGCGATGCTGATGGTTTCGACGTGCAGGCGGAGACGCCCTTCTTCCGCAGCACTCACGTCCCGAATGTCGGAAGCGAGTCGCGCCAAGCGTGCTGATTGCGCCCGCAACGTTGCATAGGTGTCGGCGTCGGGGACGAGCACACCATCCTCGAGGGCCTCGAGAGTGACGTCAATGGCTGCGATGGGCGTGCGCAGTTCGTGCGCCACGTCCGTGAGCAGTGTGCGTCGCCGCACCTCCGTTGTCTGGATCTGAGCGGACATGGCATTGAAGGCCTCGGCCACGCGCTCCAACTCAGGGCTGGATCCGGCGAGTTCCACGGGTTGGTCGTAGCGGCCGGCCGAAACGCGTGCCGCACCTCTGCTGAGCGCATCCAACCATCGACCGAGCCGCCTCGTGGTGACCACACTCACCAGCAGTGCTCCGACAGCCGCGACGAGGAGCCCGACTCCGATGGACTGCAACCCGGCCGAGACGAAGGCCTCCTGCGCATGCTCCAGCACATCGGGCTGGCCTCCGTGTCCGGCCCGACGCATGTGGTCGTTGAACACCGCCGGCCCCACCAGAGCAGCGGCGACGACGATGCTCGCGGTCATTCCCAGCACCACCCACCCCTGTCCCACCAGCAACCGGCGTGCGATGGAGCCTCGACCCTGCTTCACTCTCCGGTCCCCATGCGGTAGCCGTGTCCGCGCACGGTGACGATGTAGCTGGGGCGGGCGGCCGAATCACCCAATTTGCGCCGCAGGTTGCCGATGTGGACATCGACGAGGTGTTCATCCCCCACCCAGTTCTCGCCCCACACAACGTTGATGAGTTCCCTACGGGAGCGGGCGATGCCGGGCTCTGCCGAAAGGGCATCCAGCAGGTCGAACTCCGTCGCGGTCAGGTCCACGAGTGAACCGCCCACACTCGCGAGTCGAGCGGCTGGGTCAATGACGAGAGCACCAAAGGTTCGTTCGGCAGTATTCCCCGGATCACGGGGACGTCTCAACTGTGCCTGGACACGAGCCACGAGTTCACGAACGCTGAAGGGTTTGTTCATGTAGTCATCCGCACCCGCGGCCAGCCCTTCCAGGGTGTCCTCCTCCTCCACTCTGGCGGTGAGAATGATCACGTAGCAGGTGGAGAAAATACGCAACTGTCGGCAGACCTCCATTCCGTCGAGGCCCGGAAGTCCCAGGTCGAGGATCACCACGCTGGGATTCCACTCCCGGGCGACGTCGAGGGCATCGGGTCCCGTGTGGACTGCCCGCGCATCGAATCCCGCGCGGTCCAGATAATTGACCACGGCCCCGGCCAGCACCCGTTCATCCTCAACAACCAGAACTCGACTGACCACCGACATGCTGTTCACAAGCTCCTGCAGATCTTGGGCGCTCCCGATGCAGAACGCGAGGTCTCCCACGGTACCCGCGGTCTTGTCCTGGCCGATGTGCTCACCATCGAAGACCGCCGAGATGAACACCGTAGCCAGAAGACCGTCGAACACCACCCGCCTCCCAACCACCACTACGACGGGTGGTCCGTCGAGGCTATGGGCCCGGGAGCCGACACTCCTGTGTCACACCTCAAGATCTCGTGAAGAGCTCACGGAGCATCCCCGCACCCAGACCTCACGGTCTCGCGATACCGTCAGCAGATACGTCCTCAGTGGTGAA
>JAUNVL010000015.1 GCA_030537675.1 Propionibacteriaceae bacterium
AGCTTGGTGCGAACGATGGTGTTGCCCTTGCCGGGCTTGTGGTGCTGGAAGAACAACACCTGCCACAGCTGACCGTCAAGGTCGAGCACCATGCCGTTCTTCAAATCGTTGGTCGACGCCACAGTCGTCCCCTTTCGCCTCTGATATCAAGGGCCTTGGGTGGGCCGAGGGGAAAGTTTACCCAATCCGGACGGCGCTGGCGAACGGCACGCCCCCCAACGGGTGACGTTGCCGTCAATTCTTGACGTTGGCCTTGAGATGACCCAGGTATTGGCTATGTTGTGGGGAAGCGCGGTCGATTGGGGCCGCCGAACGAGAGGAGACACATATGGGTTTGGGCGACAAGATTTCGAACGCCACCGAAGAGGCCGTTGGTAAGGTCAAGGAAGGCTTCGGCAAGGCAACGGACAACGAATCCCTCGAGGCCGAGGGCAAGATGGACCAGGGCAAGGCCAACGTCAAGCAGGGTGTCGAGGACGTCAAGGACTCCGCCGCAGGCGCGTTCAACGACGTGACTGACAAGCACGACGGTCGCTGAGCCAGAGGTCATCTGACCTTGGCAAGTTGGAGCCGGAACCCCACGGGGTTCCGGCTCCTTCCGTTTCAGGCGGTGACGAGCGCGTCCCGGTAGGCATCCTCCAGCAGGTCATCCGCCGGATCGTCGATGATGACTGGGCGCCCAAGACCCGCCAGACCCACGAGCCGCAGCGTGTTCCCCCGCGACTTCTTGTCCAGGCTCATCATTTCCCGCAGCCGCGGCCACGCGTCGCCGTCATAGCTGGTCGGCAGCCCCAGCCCGGCAAGCAATTCCCGATGCTGTGCCGCGACGTCGCCGTCGAGGCCCAGGATCCGTCGGGACACCTCCGCCATCCACACCATGCCGATGCTGATGGCCTGTCCGTGGCGCAACCGGTAGCCCTCGCGTGCCTCGATGGCGTGGCCCAGCGTGTGGCCGTAGTTCAGGGCCTCCCGGCCCACCTTGTCGCCCGAGGACGTCCGCTCCGTCAGGTCGGCGGCCACGACGCGCGCCTTCACGGCCACGGCGCGGGTGACCAGTTCGGCGAAGCGATCGGAGTGGGTGTTGGTGGCATCGGGGAGGTCACCGCTGGCCAGAGCAAGGATCTCGGGATCCGCGATGAATCCGCACTTGATGACCTCGGCCATACCGGAGACCACCTCGGCCGCGGGCAGGTCGTCGAGGAGCGCCAGGTCCGCCAGCACGGCGCGCGGCTCGTGGAAGGCACCCACCAGGTTCTTCCCGGCGGGCAGGTTGATGCCGGTCTTGCCCCCGACGGCGGCGTCCACCATGCCCAGCACCGAGGTCGGTACCGAGACGAAGTCCACGCCCCGCAGCCACGTTGCCGCGACGAATCCGGCCAGATCCGTGGCGGATCCGCCGCCCATGCCGACGACGACGTCATTGCGGGTGAATCCAGCGGCTGCGAGGTCGTCCCAGCACCTTGCCAGCACCTCGGGCGTCTTGCCCGCCTCCGCGTCGGGGACGGTGATGATGGTGGTCCTGCGGCCCTGCGTCAACGCGACCGCCCTGTCCGCGAGGTGCCGCAGCGGCTCGGACACGACGATGGCCACCCGATCCGCACCCTGCATTGCCCCGGCCAGGCCATCCAGTGCGCCTCGGGCGATCGTGACGTCGTAGGGCCCGCGGGCCGACTCCACACGCACGATCATTGCGTGGCCTTCCTCGTCTCCGCGAGTTCTGCCGCAACCTCGGAGGGGCGGCGATTGTCCGTCATGATGCGGGTGGTGGCCACTTCTTCGTACAGCGGCGTGCGTTCGCGCAGCAACTCGATGAGACGCCCCCGCACGTTGCCCATCAGCAACGGACGGACGGTGTTCATGCCCACTCGTCGCGTGGCCTGCGAGATGGAGACCTCCAGCCACACCACGTCGTGGCCCACCAGTGCCTTGCGGATGCGCGGGTTCAGGACGGCTCCGCCGCCCAGCGAGATGACGCCGTCGCCCTGGATCAGCTCAAGGGTGGCCGACTCCTCTAGTTCACGGAAGTGCGCCTCCCCCTCGTCGGCGAAGATCTCGGAGATGGGCTTGCCTACCACTTGCTCAATCCGGTTGTCGACGTCGACGAACGCGACGTCCAACTTCACCGCGAGCAGCCGTCCCACGGAGCTCTTGCCGGCGCCCGGGGCGCCGATCAGCACGATACTCATGCCCTCACCTGCAGTCCGCGGTCCCTGACTCGTGCCAGGTAGGAGTCGGCGTTGCGTCGGGTCTCGGCAACGGAGTCGCCCCCGAACTTCTCCAGGACGGCTTCGGCCAGGACGAGCGCAACCATGGCCTCGGCGACAACACCCGCCGCGGGCACGGCGCACACGTCGCTGCGCTGGTGGTGGGCTGCTGCAGCCTCCCCGGTCGCGGTGTCGATGGTGCGCAGGGCGCGCGGCACGGTGGCGATGGGCTTCATGGCGGCACGCACCCGCAGCACCTCACCGGTGGACATGCCGCCCTCAGTGCCGCCGGAGTGGCCGGTGGCACGGGCGATGCGCCCGTTCTCCGGAATGATCTCGTCGTGCGCGTCGGAGCCGCGGCGCCTCGCGAGGCCGAAGCCGTCGCCCACCTCGACGCCCTTGATCGCCTGGATGCCCATGAGGGCGCCCGCGAGCTTCGAATCCAGCCGACGGTCGCCCTGGCTGTGGGAGCCGAGTCCGGGCGGGAGTCCCCAGGCGAGCACTTCGACGACGCCACCCATGGTGTCGCCCTCCTTCTTGCAGGACTCCACCTCGGCCAGCATCCTCTCGGAGGCTTCCTCGTCGAAGCACCGCACGGGGTCGGCATCGATGGCGTCGAGATCCTCTGGGCGCGGAAGGTCCTCGCGGGTGGCAACCACGGGGCCGAGTTCGACGACGTGGCTCATCACCCTGATGCCGAGCGCCTGCTCCAGGAATGCCTGGGCGATGGTACCGAGCGCCACCCGGGCTGCGGTTTCGCGTGCGGAGGCGCGTTCCAGGATGGGGCGTGCCTCATCGAAGTCGTATTTCTGCATGCCCGCGAGGTCAGCGTGGCCGGGCCGGGGGCGCGTCAGCTTGGCATTGCGGGCGAGTTGCGCCAGCACGTCCTCGTCCACCTCGCCGGGGGCCATGACCTGCTCCCATTTGGGCCACTCGGTGTTGCCGATCATGACGGCGATGGGCGAGCCCAGCGTCTCGCCATGCCGGAAGCCCGCGAGCAGGGAGAGTTCGTCGGCCTCGAACTTCATCCGTGCTCCCCTGCCCACCCCCAGCTTCCTGCGTGCCAGGTTGCGTGCGATCTCGGGGACGCCGACGCGGACGTGGGCGGGGATCCCCTCCATGGTGGCGATCAGTGCTTGGCCGTGAGATTCACCGGCGGTCAGGTATCTGAGCATGCGTCTCATTCTTCCATCGATGGGCCACGGCGCCTGAGCTCTTCCGCGGCGGCTGCATGGCAGTCGTCGAAGGTGACGGATCCGCCCGTGAGGAGGTGGAACTGGTCGACGGCCTGGCCTGCGAGGAGGTCCAGGCCGGTGAGGACGGTGTGGTGGTCAGCCGCGGCGGCCCCGAGCGGCGTGGGCCACGGGTGGTAGACCGCGTCGAACAGGTACTGCGCGGATGCGGCCCAGGCGTCGGCGTGGGGCTCCGTGGCGGCCGCGGGGATGGTGCTGGCCACGAGATCCACATCAGGCAGGTGATGCTCCAGCGGCTGGACCGTGGTGTCGATGCCCAGCGCGATGCCGAGTTCCACGATGCGGGCTGCGCGCCCCGGGTCCCGGGCGAGGACGACGGCCTGCGTCAGGTGCAGGCCCGCCAGCGCCACGAGGATCGAGCGCGCCGTCGCACCATTGCCGACGATGGCTGCGGTGCGCGGCGCCGGCAGTCCCCGCGCCCGCCATGCGCGGACGAACCCGGGCACGTCGGTGTTGTGGATCGTCGGTGGATTCCCCGGCGATCTGTCGTGGAAGACGATCGTGTTGCCCGCCCCCACGAGACGGGTGACGTGATCCGGTTCCCCGAAGGCCACGACGGCCTCCTTGTGGGGCGCCGTCACGCTCAGGCCCGCCCACTGCGGATCAGCCACGCAGTCGCTGACGAAACAGTCGAGATCGGCCGGCGACACCGTGATGGCGTCGTAGCGCCAGTCGAGCCCGGAGCGGACGTAGCCGTCGCGGTGGATGGCGGGTGACAGCGAATGTTCGGCCGGGTCGCCGATCAGCGCGCACCTCATCAGATGGTCCCTCGTCCCCGCATCAACAGCGGCCGGAGTTGGCGCTGCACCACGCCTGGAACAAGGCGACGTTGGCGTCGTGCTCAGGCAGGGTGGCGGCAAACCGCGTCTCGCCGGAGTCGAGGTCAACCGTCACGAAGTAGAGCGCATCACTGGCAGCCGGGTGAGCGGCCGCATCCAGTGCGGCCTCACCGGGGTTGCTGATGGCGCCGGGCGGGAGGCCCGTGTTGCGGTAGGTGTTGTAGGGCGAGTCGACGAGGCGATCCTCGGCGGTCGTCGTCACCTTGCCGAAGTCCTGCAGCGCGTAGTGGACGGTGGAGTCCATCTGCAGGGGCATGCCAGCCTTGAGGCGATTCTGGATGACGGCGGAGACCATGGGCCGGTACTCCTGCTTGTTCACCTCGCGCTCGATGATGGAGGCGATCGTCAGGACGTCGAACGGATCCATCGCCATCACCTCGGACGCGTTGACGAAGCCCATCTCGTCCGTCACCTTGGTGAACTGGGCCACCTGCTTCTCGAAGATGCGCACCGCGCTGACGGGCTCGGCCACCGCGTAGGTTTCCGGGAACAGGAAGCCCTCCACCTTGCCGCGTGACCACAGGGGCAGGTTCAGTTCCTCGGGAATCAGGCCTGCGGCCAGTTCCTCCCGCGTGATGGTGATGCCCTGCTTGGCGAGCTGCTGCTCGATGTAGGTCCACTGCCGCCCCACTGTGAAGCCCTCTGGGAGGACCACCCGTATGACCTTGAGATTGGCGGGGTCCAGCATCATCTGCAACGCCGTGGCAGCCGGGAGTTCGGTGCGCAGCTTGTAACGGCCGGACTGGAGGGTGGCTGACTTGGGCTCCTTGGAGGCCACCTTCCGGAAGGTCTTGGTGGACTTGATGACGTTGTACTGCACGAGCACGTCACCGATCTGCGTCACCGTCGCTCCGCTCGGAATGGTCACGGTGATTTTGTCCACTCCTTCTCCGATGTAGTCGTCCTCGGTGCGGAAGGCGGTCCAGGCGTCCTGCGCCTTGTCATAGACGAACCAGCCACCCCCAACGAGAATGGCGATCGACAGCAGCACCGCGAACGCGCTGCGTGCGTGGTAGCCGATCTTCTGCCAGTTGTACTTGCCGTCGTTCTCAACGAATGCCGGGCTCACGATGCCTCCTCCTCCTGGATGCGCTCACCTGCGAGCGACGACGTGCGTGTCTCCCACTCGATGGCCCGCTGCAGAATCTCCACTGCTGCGGCTTGGTCGATGATGCGCCGCTGCTGTTTCACGCGATGCCCGGCCCCCGTCAGGCTGCGGGAGGCCGACGCGGTACTCATGCGTTCATCGATGAGCCGCACGGGCACGGGTGCCACGAGCGCGGCGAGTTCCGTTGCCTTGGCTGACGTGAACTCGGCAGCCTGTTTGCGCTCACCCGAGAGGGTCAACGGCAGCCCGACGTAGATGGCGCCCGGTTCATACTCCCCCACCAGGGCGGCGATCCGCTGCATCTCCTGCGGACCGGCTGCCACCGTCTCCACCGGGTAGGCGAGCGTCGTTCCGCGGTTGCAGGCTGCCACGCCGATGCGGGCCTTGCCCCAGTCGATTCCCATGCGGCCCCCGGCCGGGAACTCACCCACGGTGGGCCAGCGCCAACTCGATGGCTGCCAGAGCCTGCGGCGCAGCCTCGGGGGTGGTGCCGCCGCCCTGGGCCATGTCGTCACGACCACCGCCCTTGCCGCCGAGTGCCGCACACGCCGGCGCGATGAGTGAGCCCGCCTTGATGCCGAGCTCACGGGCCGCATCGTTGGTGGCCACCAACGCCGCTGCCTTCCCGTCTCCGCCACCCACCAGCGCGACCACGGCGGGCGCGTTGCCGAGCCTGTCGCGCAGGTCGAGCGCCAGTGTGCGCAGGTCGCCACCGGATACTCCGGCGAGTTCGATACCGAGGTACCTGACCCCCGCGATGTCTCGCGCCTGGCTGGTGAGTTGGCCCGCGTTGGCACGCAGTTGTGCTGCGTGCAGCGCTGCGATCTGCTTCTCCGCGTCCTTCAACGCACTGATCAGTTTCTCCACGCGTCCGACGACCTGGTCAGGCTGGACCCTCAGGGTTTCCGTCAGGGTGCTCACCAGTGCCCGCTCAGCAGCGAACTTCTTGAACGCATCGTCGGCGACCAGGGCCTCGACGCGTCGTACTCCGGAGCCGATCGAGGCCTCGCCGACGAGGTTGAGGACACCGATCTGGCTGGTGTTCGGCACGTGCGTGCCGCCGCAGAGTTCCCGCGACCATGCTCCGGCCAACTCCACCATGCGCACGATCGGCGGGTACTTCTCCCCGAACATGGCCATGGCGCCCATCGCGGTGGCGTCCTCGAGCCTCATCTGGGCCGACGTCACCTCGAAGGAGTCGCGGATGGCCTCGTTGGCGCGCTGCTCCACCTCCTGGCGCAGTGCCGGCGACATTCCCGAGGGCGCGGCGTAGTCGAAACGCATGTAGCCGGGCTTGTTGTAGGAGCCGGCCTGGGTGGCGCCGGGCCCGACGAGTTCGCGGAGCGCCGCGTGGATGATGTGGGTGGCGGTGTGTGCCTGGCACGAGCCGCGACGCGCTTCGGCATCGACGATCGCCCGGGCGTGGGAGCCGGTGGCCACCTCACCCAGAACACGGACGAGGTGCACAGCCAGTCCGGGGATGGGGCGCTGGACGTCCAGCACTTCGAGGGAGAAGCCGTCTCCGACGATGGTGCCGTGGTCCGCGTCCTGTCCGCCGGCCTCGGCATAGAACGGGGTCTCGGCCAGGACCACCTCGACGACGTCGCCGTCTCCTGCCCGATCCGCGACGGAGCCGTCGGTGATGATCCCGGCGACGGAGGTCTCGATGTCCAGATCGGTGTAGCCGAGGAACGGCACTTCGCCGGCCTCCCGGACCTGCCGGTAGGCCTCCGTGCTCGCGGCTCCACCCTTCTTGGACTTCGCATCCGCGCGAGCGCGCTCCTTCTGCTCCGACATCAGGGCATTGAACTTCTCGCGGTCGACGGCGAGGCCCTGCTCGGCGGCCATCTCCATGGTGAGATCGATGGGGAAGCCGTAGGTGTCGTGCAGCTGGAACGCCTGGTCGGCGGGCAGCGACGTCTCCCCCGCCTTCTTCGCGCGGCTGGCCGCCACATCCAGGATCACGGTGCCGGAGGCAAGGGTCCGACGGAAGGAGTCCTCCTCCGTGTCGGCGACCGGAGCGATGCGGTCCCACGCCTGGTCGATCTCAGGGTACGAGCTGCGCATGGCGTCACGGCTGACGGGCAGCAATTCCCGAAGAACCTTGTCGCCCACGCCGAGCAACCGCATGGCGCGGATGCTGCGCCGCATGAGCCGGCGCAGCACGTATCCGCGGGCCTCGTTGCCGGGAGTGACGCCGTCGGTCATCAGCATCAGGGAGCTGCGGACATGGTCGGCCACCACGCGGAACCGGACGTCGTCGGCGGGATCCGCACCGTAGCGACGGCCCGAGAGCTCGGAGGCACGCTGGATGACGGGGAACACCTCGTCGATCTCGTACAGGTTGTTGACGCCCTGCAGCAGCAGCGCGGTGCGCTCGAGGCCGGAGCCGGTGTCGATGTTGCGGCTGGCGAGAGGCCGGGCCACGTCGAAGTCGTCCTTCGCACGGACGGCGGAGAGCTCCTCGGTCTGGAACACGAGGTTCCAGATCTCCAGGAACCTGTCCTCGTCCGCCTCGGGGCCACCGTCGGGGCCGAAGGCGGGTCCGCGGTCGATGTAGATCTCCGAACAGGGACCGCCCGGACCGGGCACGCCCATGTGCCAGTAATTGTCCTTCAGCCCACGCTCCTGGATGCGGGCGCGGGGGATGCCCGCCCGCTGCCACAGGTCGATGGTCTCGCTGTCGCCGTGCAACGCGGTGACCCAGACCTTGTCGGGATCAAACCCCCAGTTGCCCTCGGCGACGCTGCCGGTCACCAGCTCGAAGGCGTAGGCGATGGCCTCTTCCTTGAAGTAGTCACCGAAGGAGAAGTTGCCATTCATCTGGAAGAACGTGCCGTGGCGGGTGGTGACACCCACCTCGTCGATGTCGAGGGTCCGGACACACTTCTGGACGGAGACGGCGCGCTTGTACGGGGCCGGTTCCTCGCCCAGGAAGTACGGCTTGAACGGCACCATGCCGGCGTTGACGAACAGCAGTGTGGGGTCGTTGTACAACAGCGACGAGCTGGGGACCACGGTGTGGCCGTTGCGCTCGAAGAAGCTGATGAACCGGCTCCGGATGTCGGAGGTCTTCATGCTGGGGTATCCCTCAGGGTTGGCTGTGTCAGGAAGCGTGGATGTCGAGTTCGCGGCGCAGTTCTGCCTCGCGGGCATCCATGGAAGTCTTGAAGGTGGCGTAGAAATCGCCGAAGTCGGCGGCGGCCGCCGATCCGCGGCGCTCCACCTGTTCAGCGATGCCCTTCGGCGTCAGGCGGGCGAGGAGTGCGCGGCCACGGCTGATGAGGAACACCGCCAGAGCCGCACCCACGACCATCCAGAAGAGCTTCTTCACTTCCTCCTCCGACCCTTCAGCGCGCTGCGCACGCCGTAGGTGAAGGCGGCGGACTTGACCATGGGGCCACCAAGCGTCGCCGCGAACAGCTGCGAGAGCTGTGCAGCGTTCTCGCTGACGACCGTGGCATGGCCGGAGACCTTCGAGACGTCTTCGGTGACGAGGCTGATCTTGGCAATCTCGTCGTTGGTGGCCTCGACGGTGCTCTTCAGCTCCACCAGGATCGGTACGGAGTTGTGGCCGATGTCGCGTACCGCCAGGCGCATCTCCTCGAGCACACGGCCCAGCTTGAGCAGTGGCACGGCGCAGAAGGCCACCAGAACACACAGGGCGATGGCGGCCGCCAGTCCGGCGAGCTCTCCAATGGTCACGGTCATGCGGGGACTCCAAGTCTCAGGATTGTTTCGGCGCAACTCTAGCCGACGGGGGGCGTCCGCTCACCTGCTCCGCCGCCCACGCCAGTCGCTCGCCCACCGCAGCTTCGGCGCCATGGTCGGTGGGTTGATAGTAGCGGGCGTCGCGAAGGTCCTCGGGCAGGTACTCCTGCGCCACCAGCGCGTGTGGGAAATCGTGGGGATAGCGATACCCCTTGCCGTGGCCCAGCGTCTCCGCCCCGGCGTAGTGGGCATCCCGCAGGTGGCTGGGCACTTCGCCACCCTTGCCAGCCCGGACATCGGCGATCGCCGCGTCCATCGCCAGATAGGCCGCATTCGACTTGGGGGCCGAGGCCGCAGCGACGGTGGCGTGCGCCAGGGTGAGTCGTGCCTCCGGCATGCCCAGCAACTGCACGGCCTGTGCGGCTGCGACGCACGTCTGCAGCACTCCGGAGGCAGCCATACCTATGTCCTCGGAGGCCGAGATCATGAGTCGGCGCGCGACGAACCGGGGGTCCTCACCCGCCTCCAGCATGCGTGCGAGGTAGTGCAGCGAAGCGTTGACGTCGGACCCGCGGATCGACTTGATGAACGCGCTGATGATGTCGTAGTGCTGATCACCCTGGCGGTCGTAGCGGACAGTGGCACGGTCGACGGCCTGCGCGAGCACCTCGGGGGTGATCTCCGGCTCCCCCAACGCCTCGGCGCCAGCCGCGGCCTCCTCCAGGAACGTGAGCGCCCGGCGTGCATCGCCCTGGGCCATGCGCACCAGATCTCCGCGTGCTGCGTCGCTGAGGCCCACCGCACCGGCCAGGCCGCGTTCATCGGCGACGGCTCGGTCGATCAGGTCACCGATGTCCTTCTCGGTGAGTGGCTTGAGCCGCAGCAGCAGCGAGCGTGACAGCAGCGGGGAGATGACGGAGAAGGACGGGTTCTCGGTGGTGGCCGCGATCAGCGTCACGATGCGATTCTCCACCGCCGGCAGGAGGACATCCTGCTGGGTCTTGGAGAACCGGTGCACCTCGTCGATGAACAACACGGTGGAGGTGCCGCGCTCGAGTTCGCGACGAGCCTTGTCCAGTTCCGAGCGCAACTCCTTCACCCCGGCCGTGACCGCCGAGATCTCGACGAACCGTGCTCCCGAGGCGCGGGAGACGATGGAGGCGAGCGTGGTCTTGCCCACCCCCGGGGGTCCCCACAGGAAGACGCTCATGGGTTGGCCGGAGACGAGCCGCCGCAGAGGGGCGCCGGGGGCCAGCAGGTGCTGCTGCCCCACGATCTCCTCGAGCGTCCTTGGCCGCATCCGCACCGGCAACGGCGCACCCTCGACGCGGGCGTCTCCCAGCGAGCCCACGGGTCGGGCAGGCTGCGGGTCGGGGTTGCCGAACAGGTCGTAGTTCACGCTCACCCACTTTAGCCATGCCGACCACCCGTCCCCCTGACCCCGCTGCCAACCAGGAAAACCACTTCTGTTCCGCAACCCGCATCGGAGCCCCGATCCAGGGCTCTCCCATCGGGGTTGCGGAACGAAAGTGCTCATCGTCCATCCGGCTCGAGAGGCGACTGCGCTGTGGAAGGGTGCGGATGGCACCTCAGCAACTCCCACAGTGGGACACATGGAGCATTTCCTACCCGCCGTCTTCGCCCGCCGGGAGCACCTGGCCCACCTCGGGCACATCAACCATCTGCGCCGGACCAGTGCAATTCGGACACTCCTACCCGGGGTGTACTGCTGGTCCGGGATCGAGGACTCCTTCGAACTCCGTGCAGAAGCCGTCAGGCTCTGGGATCCGAAGGCGATCTTCCTGGGTGCCACGGCGGCACGGCTTTCTTGGTGGCCAAGCCACCCGGAGGGCAGGCTTCTTGTCTCCGGCACTCACGCCCGCACGCCTCGGCCCTGGCTGGAGGTGACGTCGAAAAGGGTTCCAGGAGAACTCATGGCGCAGCTCGACACGATCAGCGTTGCCGATCCGGCTCTGGCTGTGCTCGAAATGGTGGCGGCCGGCGACGGGAACGCCATCTGCGAAGCACTCCGACGTGGGGCGACAACTTTGGCGCGAATGCAGAACGCCGTCAAGATCGTGAAGTGGGCAAATGGAAACACGATGCGGCGCCGCCTGCTGCACGAGTCCCGGGATGAACCGTGGTCACCGCTCGAGAGGGAGGCACACACGTTGCTGCGTGCAGCCCACATCAGGGGGTGGCGGACGAACTACCCTGTGCGAACCGTGCGGGGAAAGCTCTACATCGACGTGGCTCTGGTCGAGGAACGAGTCGCTGTCGAGTTGGACGGTTGGGAGCACCACGGCACAAGGGAGGCATTTCACGCCGACCGACACCGCTGGAACTCCTTCACCCTGGCGGGCTGGGAGGTCCTGCATTTCACGTATCGAACCCTGCCAACGATGGTTCCCACGCTCCAACAGATCTTGCGCACACGGCGATGAGCCGCCCACCACCGCTCTTTCGTTCCTCGACCTTTGCTGATGCGCCTTGTTGGACGCAACTGTCCCGAGTTGGAGAACGAAAGTGCTTTCGGGCAGTTCTTCGGCTGCCCGGCGTCAAACGCTCAGGCCCCAGGCGTTCGCGACGAGTTCCAATGAGCGCAGCCGTACCGCGGGGTCGTGGGCGTAGGTGACGGTGACGAGTTCGTCCGCATCCGTCAGCTCCACCAGCGACTCCAACTGGCTCACCACGCGGTCGGGGGACCCGATGGCGCTGACCTGCAGCATGTGCTCCATCATCGCCAGCTCCCCATCCGTTGCCTCGAAGTCCCCGGGGGGCTGCAGTGCGTCACGGCCACCGGTGCGTCGCATGGACAGGAACATGCGCTGGACGGTGGTGAACTGGTGGTGCGCCTCGGCGTCGTCGTCGCAGGCCAGGACGTTGACGCCCACCATCACGCGCGGCTCCGCGATCTGGGCGGTGGGAGCATCCGGATTGAACCGGCTGCGGTACAGCTCGATGGCCGGCAACAGCGCGTCCGGAGCGAAATGGGATGCGAAGGAGTAGGGCAGTCCCATGTATGCGGCGATCTGTGCGCCTGCGGTGGAGGACCCGAGGATCCAGAGGGGAACCCTCGTCCCTGCTGCCACCCCGGCGCGCAGCCCCGAGGAGGCGACGCCGCTGTCCATCCAGTCATGCAGGTCCGTGACGTTGGCAACGAAAGCGTTCGGAGACCCGTCGGAGCGCGCCAGCGCACGTGCCGTCACCTGATCAGTGCCGGGGGCACGCCCGAGGCCGAGTTCGATCCTGCCCGGGAACATGGCGCCCAGCGTGCCGTAGTCCTCCGCCACCATCAGGGGCGCATGGTTCGGCAGCATCACCCCGCCGGAGCCCACCAGGATTCGACGGCTGCGGGCCGCGGCCTGCCCCACGAGGACTGCCGTGGAGGAGGATGCGACGGCCGAGGTGTTGTGGTGCTCGGCAAACCACACCCTGCTGTAACCCGACTGGTCTGCCGCCTCCACGGAACGCATGGACGCCTCGATGGCCTCCCCCACCGACTGTCCGGTGGAGACGGAGACGAGGTCAAGGATGGACAGCGGAACGTGGCGTGGGGTGGTGTTCTGACTCATGCCCTCCATACAATCACGTGGCGAAAAATGCCGTAGAGTGCTGGGGTTGCACCGCTGCCGCTCCCTCGATGGGGCGGCTTCTGCTTTTCCCGCTATTTCTGGAGTGAGATGTCCGTCCAACTCGGCGACAAATTCAGCCCACGCCGCCGACTGGCCTTCATCATCACGCTGGGGCTGCTGACGGGTTTGGGTCCCTTCACCATCGATCTCTACCTGCCTGCCTTTCCCGCCCTCAAGCAGGAACTGTTGATCAACGACGCGCAGGTGCAGATCACGCTGTCCGCCACGACGCTGGGCTTTGCTCTCGGGCAGCTCCTGATCGGCCCGTTGAGCGACCGGCTCGGCAGGAAACTGCCGCTGCTGGCCATGAGCTCGCTGCACGTCATGGCTTCCGTTCTGGTCGCGATCTCCCCCAACGTGGAGTTCCTGACGGGGATGCGTGCGCTGCAAGGCCTTGGCGCGGCGGGCGGAGCTGTGGTGGCCATGGCCATGGCACGTGACCTCTTCGAGGGCCGACGCCTCGTCCAGATGCTGTCCAGGCTCGCCCTCATCAATGGCATGGCGCCCATCATCGCGCCGCTGGTGGGCTCCTGGATGATCGGCTTCGTCTCGTGGCGCGGTGTCTTCTGGGCACTTGCGCTCTACGGCCTCTCCATCGTGGCGCTCGTCTGGTTGCTGATCGTGGAGACGCGCCCACCGTCGGAGCGCACCCGGGGCGGGTGGAAAGTGATGGCCGGGGCATACCGGCGAATACTCAGCGACCGCATCTTCGTGGGGGCGTGGCTGACAGCCGCGGCTGCCTTCGCCGGACTCTTCGCCTACGTCACGACCTCCTCGGTCCTGCTGCAGGAAGTCTTCGGACTCTCCCCACGCGGGTTCGGTGCGGTGTTCGCCATCTGCTCCGTGGGCGTGTTCATCGGCGTGCAGCTGGGAAGCCGCCTCTCCTCACGGTTCGGTCCACAACGCGTGCTCGCGGTGGGCACCGCAGGCATGGCGCTGGCCGCCGCCGCACTGCTCATCGTGAACGCCGTGTCCGACTCCTACGTGCCCCTGATTCCGACCATGTTCGCCTTCACGATGTTCTTCGGCACCTGCCCTCCCAACGCTCAGGTGCTGGGGCTGCAGCACCACCGCAAGGACTCCGGCGTCGCAGCCTCCCTCATGGGTGCGCTGAACATGACGGCCGCTGCTTTCGTGGGGCCGATCATCGGTCTCACACCTCTGACCAGCGCAGCGCCCATGGGCATCGCCATGCTGGTGTGTGCCCTGTTGGCCGTGGTGTTCCTGTGGACGATCCTGCGGCCGTTGTCGTTGCACGCCCGGCTCGACTGACAGACACCCGGCCAAAGTGGGATACAACTTCACTGTGACCACCCAGCCCCGCATCCGCCCCGAGCTCCTGCTGCTCGTGGCGATCGCGTCGGTGCAACTGGGTTCCTCGTTCGCCAAACAGTTGTTCGAGCTGGCACCGCCGTGGATCGTCGTGTGGTTGCGGTTGCTGACCAGCGGCATGGTCCTGGCCATGTTCGCCCGGCCACGATTGCGGGGCCGGACCTGGATCGAGTGGCGGCGGGTGCTGGCGTATGCGCTCAGCCTGACGCTGATGAACGTGTCGTTCGTCCTGGCGATCAGCCGCATCCCCATCGGCATGGCGGTGACGTTTGAGTTCCTCGGACCGCTGGCCGTGGCGGTGGCTGGATCACGTCGCGTCCGGGAGTTCCTCTGGGCGGGGCTGGCAGCGCTCGGAGTGGCCCTGCTGGGTTTCACGCCCGGAGACCTCGACGCTGTCGGCGTCCTGCTCGCACTGCTGGCGGGTGCTTTCTGGGCCGCCTACATCCTGGCTGCCGCGCCAGCCGGCAGGCACTGGGAGGGAACGACGGCCGTGACCATCTCCTCCTGGGTGGGCACGCTCCTTCTCCTGCCGGTGGTACTGGCGACGCTCGGCGCAGGGACGACGGAGTGGGTGACGGATCCCAGAGTCTGGCTGTGGGGGCTGGCCCTGGGACTGCTGGGCTCGGTGATTCCCTACGGACTGGAGCTGCGGGCGCTGAGCACCATGGACCGCGGGGTGTTCGGCATCATGATGAGCCTGGAACCGGCGGCGGCGGCGGTGCTCGCCTGGCTCGTGCTCAGCGAGGAACTGCGCCCCGTGGAGATGCTTGCCATGGCTTGTGTGGTGGTGGCAAGCATGGGGGCGCTGCACGGGTCCCGCGCAGCGCCCCTGCCTGAGGTTGTGGCCTGACCGGTCAGGGCACCTGCGTGGCGGGCGCGGACTCCGACGGTGCGGGCTTGACGTCCTTGGCCACCGGCTTGCTGTCGACACCGGCTTCCCTGCGCTGCTGGGGCGTGATGGGCGCGGGGGCCTGCGTGAGGGGGTCGTACCCGCCACCCGACTTCGGGAACGCGATGACGTCGCGGATGGACTCCGCGCCGCTCAGCAGTGCGACGATCCGATCCCAGCCGAAGGCGATGCCTCCGTGCGGCGGGGCGCCGAAGGCGAAGGCATCCAGCAGGAAGCCGAACTTCTCCTGCGCCTCCTCCTCACCGATGCCCATGACCCGGAACACTCGCTCCTGGATGTCGCGGCGATGGATGCGGATCGAGCCGCCGCCGATCTCATTGCCGTTGCAGACGACGTCGTAGGCGTAGGCGAGTGCGCTGCCGGGATCCGAGTCGAAGGTGTCCACGCACTCCGGCTTGGGTGAGGTGAACGCGTGGTGCACGGCCGTCCAGGCGGAATCGCCCAGTGCGACGTCGCCCTCGCTGAGTGCCTCACCGGTGGGCTTGAACAGGGGTGCGTCCACGACCCACAGGAAGCTCCACGCCGCTTCGTCGATCAGGTCGCAGCGGCGACCGATCTCGGCGCGGGCGGCACCCAGCAAATTCTGCGACGCGGTGCGAGCGCCAGCGGCGAAGAAGATGCAGTCGCCGGGCTTGGCCCCGGTGCGCTCGGGCAGTGCGGCAAGCTCGGCCTCGGAGAGGTTCTTGGCGACGGGACCGCCCAGAGTGCCGTCCTCGGCGACGGTGACGTAGGCCAGGCCCTTGGCGCCACGCTGCTTGGCCCATTCCTGCCAGGCGTCGAACGTGCGCCGCGGCTGCGATCCACCTCCGGGCATCACGACGGAGCCCACATAGGGGGCTTTGAAGACGCGGAAGGCGGTCTCAGCAAAGAGATCCGTCAGCTCGGTGATCTCGAGCTCGAACCGGAGGTCAGGCTTGTCGGAACCGTAGCGATCCATGGATTCGGCGAACGTGATGCGCGGGAACGGCGTGGCCAGCTCAACGCCCTTCAACGCCCATACGTCGCGGAGCACGGCCTCGGCCAACTCGATGACGTCGTCCTGGTCGACGAAGCTCATTTCGACGTCGAGCTGGGTGAACTCGGGCTGCCGGTCGGCGCGGAAGTCCTCGTCGCGGTAGCAACGGGCGATCTGGTAGTACCGCTCCATCCCGGCCACCATCAGAAGCTGCTTGAACAGCTGCGGCGACTGGGGCAGGGCGTACCAGGAGCCGGGCGCCAGACGGGCAGGCACCAGGAAGTCGCGTGCACCCTCGGGGGTGGAGCGGGTCAGCGTGGGCGTTTCGATCTCGACGAAGTCCCGTGCGTCCAGCACCGCGCGGGCCGCGCGGTTGACGGCGGAGCGCAGGCGCAGGGCCTCCGCGGGGGCGGGGCGGCGCAGATCGAGATAGCGGTACTTCAGCCGCGCTTCCTCGCCGACTCCGCTGCGCTCGTCGATCTGGAACGGCAGCGGTGCGGACGTGTTGAGCACGACCAGCTCCGAGATGGCCACCTCGATCTCGCCCGTGGCGAGGTCGGGGTTGGCATTGCCCTCGGGGCGCGCCTCGACGACACCGGTCACCTGCACGCAGAACTCGTTGCGCAGGTCGTGGGCGCCGGAGGAGTCCAGCACCTCGTCGCGGACGACGACCTGGGCCACGCCGGAGGCGTCACGCAGGTCGATGAAGGCCACACCGCCGTGGTCGCGGCGCTTGGCCACCCAGCCGGTGAGGACGACGGTCTGACCGGCGTGACTTGCGCGCAGGTCTCCGGCCTTGTGGGTGCGAAGCATGTGGATTCAGTCCCTTTCCTTGGATGATGCAGGTGCTTTGGTGATGTGGCCGTGGCTCACCAGGTGGTGGTGATGCCGGGCCTCAGGTCGTCGGCAGGTGGCGCCCACACGTCGGGGTCCGCCTCCTGCTGCTCGCCGGTACGGATGTCCTTGACGGAGGTGCCGAACCACACGAAGGGGATGCCGCGACGCTCTGCGTGGCGGATCTGTTTGCCGTACTTGTCCGCCTTGGGCGCCACCTCGCAGGCGATGCCGCGGGCCCTCAGCCGGCGTGCCACATCGTCAGCGGTGGTGCGGGTGTCGTCGGTGTCGACGGCCACCAGCACGCAGCTGGGCACCGAGCGGTTCGCGCTCAGGTGTCCACGCCCGATCAGGGGGGCGAGGATGCGGGTGACCCCGATGGTGAGACCCACGCCGGGGTAGGTGTTCTTGCCGTCACTCGCCAGCGCGTCGTAGCGGCCGCCACCCGAAACGCTGCCGATGGACTCGAAGCCCACCATCTCGGTCTCGTAGACGGTGCCCGTGTAGTAGTCGAGTCCGCGCGCAATCCGCAGGTCGGCAGCGATCTGCCCGGGGAACTGCGACGACACCGCCTCCAGCACGCTGCTGACCTCCTCGATGCCCTCGGTGAGCAGGGCGTTCTCGATGCCCAGCGCGGCAACCTCGTCGGCGAAGGAGAGGTCGTTGCTCCGGATGCGCGCCAACGCCAGTGCGGCCGACACCTGGGCGTCGTCCATGCCGAGCTGCTCGCGCAACAGGGTGGCGACGCCGTCGGGCCCGATCTTGTCGAGCTTGTCGACGCGCTGCAGCACTGCGCTGGGATCATCGATCCCGAGGCCGGCGTAGAAGCCCTGCGCCAGCTTCCGGTTGCCGAGCCGCATCAGGACGGGGGGCAGTCCCAGGTCCTGGTGCATGCGTCCGAACGCTTCCAGTGCGACCAGCGGGAGCTCCGCGTCGTGGTGCAGGGCCAGCGTGCCGGAGCCGACGATGTCGAAGTCTGCCTGCGTGAACTCGCGGTAGCGACCCTCCTGGGGCCGCTCGCCGCGCCACGACTTCTGCACCTGGTAGCGGCGGAACGGGAAGTGCAGGTGTCCGGAGTTCTCCAGCACGTACCGCGCGAAGGGCACGGTGAGGTCGAAGTGCAGGGCCAGTTGGTCCACGTCGGAGGCCTCCGCGTGCAGCCTGCGCACGACGTAGATCTCCTTGTCGATCTCGCCCTTGCGGGTCAGCTGTTCCAGTGGTTCGACGGCGCGGGTCTCGACGGAGGCCAGCCCGTGCAGCTCGGCGGTGCTCGAGATGATGTCGAGAACGCGAGTCTCGACCATGCGGCCAGCAGGGAGGAACTCGGGGAAGCCGGAGATCGGCTTGGGGCGTGCCATCAGTGAAGTCTTTTTCCTCAGTTTTCGTCGTGCATGAAGGGATTGCGTTCCATCTCGAGTTCCAGCGTGGTGCCCGGACCGTGGCCCGGCAGCAGCGGAACGTCCTCGGGAAATGAGTCCCGAATCCGTCGGAGAGTTTCGCGCATCTCCGCCATGTTACCGCTGGGCAGATCGGTTCGCCCGATCGTCCCCGCGAACAGCACGTCCCCGGTGAACACCACCACCGTCGTGTCATCGCTGACCTCGAGCAGCGTGGAGCCCGCGGTGTGACCGGGCGCCGCGAAGGGTCTCACCCTCAGCCCTGCCACCTGGAAGGGCTCGGCCAGCCCCCGCACCTCTGCAGGCAGGGGAAGGGCATCCGCGCCCAGGAACTGCTCGATGATGCTGATGAACGACTCCCCCAGCCCCAGTGAGGGACGCTCCAGCATCGGCTGGTCGGCACCGGCACAGAAGACCGGTACGTCCCAGCGGGCAGCCACGGCGTGCGCGTCACCGGCATGGTCCAGGTGTCCGTGGGTCAGCACCACCGCTGCTGGCTGCCAACCGCGCTGCGCCAGGGCATTGGTGATGATGTCGAAGGACATGATGCCGGGGTCGATGACAAGGCACTGTCTCGGGGACTGGGGGTCGTCAACTTCCGCCGCGACCAGGTAGCAATTCGCCTGCCACGGTGAGACGGGATGGGCCTCGATGAGCATTGCGCCACCCTATCCGGCTAGATTGGGCGCATGAGCGATATGCAAGCGCCCTCAGACTTCGGTCGGGTTGACGAGGACGGCACCGTCTGGGTCCGCACCGCCGAAGGTGAACGCAACGTGGGACAGGTCCCTGATGCGACACCCGAAGAGGCAATGGCCTTCTATACGAGACGATTCGAGAACCTGGCGGCCGAGATCGGCCTGCTGGAGGCTCGCGTGAAGAGTCAGACGATGTCCCCCGAGGAGGCGCGCAAGGCCATCACCGTCACGCGCGGTTCCGTGGAGAAGGCCAACGCCGTCGGCGATCTTCCCGCCCTACTGGAGACGCTGACGAAGATCGAGGAGATGCTTCCCGCGCAGATCGAGGCCCGCAAACTGGCCCGCGCGCAGCAGAATGCAGCCACGGTCGCGGCGAAACAGACCATGGTCGAGGAAGCCGAGAAGCTGGCAGCCGGCAATGACTGGCGGGGCGGGGTGGATCGCTTCCGCACACTGCTCGAGGAGTGGAAGGCGCTGCCGCGCATCGACCGCACCACCGACAACGAACTGTGGCACCGGTTCTCCACGGCCCGCACCGCCTACACGCGCCGCCGCAAGTCGCACTTCTCCGAGGTCAACAGCCGTCGCGACGAGGTCAAGACGCTGAAGGAAAAGATCATCGCCGAGGCCGAACCGTTGGCCTCGTCCACGGAGTGGGGCCCCACCTCCGGCATGTTCCGCGACCTCATGGCTCGCTGGAAGGCCGCCGGCAGCGCCCGACGCTCCGACGACGACGCCCTGTGGGCGCGCTTCCGCGGTCTGCAGGACCAGTTCTTCGATGCCCGCACCGCCGCGCAGAGCGCAGTGGACGGCGAGGAGGCGGAGAACCTCGCGGCCAAGACCGCGCTGGTGGAGCAGGTGGAGAAGGACCTGGCCGACGTCACCGATGTGGAGCGCGCCAAGGGCATCCACCGCGAATTCCTGTCCAAGTTCAATGAAATGGGACATGTGCCGCGCAACGCCATGCGGGATCTCGATGGCCGGGTACGAGCCCTCGGTGACCGGTTGGCCACCATGGAGGCCGACGAGTGGCGGCGCACCGACCCGGAGGCACGCAAGCGGGCCGAGGACACGGTGGCGCTGTTCCAGGCCCAGGTGGACAAGCTCAATCGTGACATCACGGACGCCGAGACCAAGGGCGATTCCCGCAAGGCACGAGATGCAGCCAAGTCGTTGGAGACCTACAACGCGTGGCTCGACCAGGCCAGAATGACGCTCACGGAGTTCCAGCAGGCCTGACGTGCCGGGGCACATCATCGTCGGCGCCGGACTGGCCGGGGCCAAGGCGGCGCAGTCGTTGCGACGCGAGGGCTACACCCGCCCCTTGACCCTGCTCGGAGCCGAGGCGGAAGCTCCGTACAACCGTCCGCCCCTGTCCAAGGAGTACCTCCGTGGCCAGGCGGAGCGCGGCGGTATCCACGTGCTCCCCGAGCAGTGGTACGCCAAGCACGACGTCTCGCTTCGGGTCTCCAGCAGGGTCGAGGCTCTCGACGTGGACGGCCACCGTGTGCAGCTGTCGACCGGTGAGGAACTGGGCTACGAGAAACTGCTGATCGCCACCGGATCCCGGGTACGCAGGCTGCAGGTTCCGGGCTCGGACCTCGACGCCGTGGTGTACCTCAGCACCATCGGTGACAGCGACCGGCTGAAGCGGGTCCTGGCCACGGCCGGGCGGATCATCATCATCGGCGCCGGTTGGGTGGGGCTCGAAATTGCCTCGGCAGCCCGCGTGAAGGGCATCGAGGTCATCCTGGTGGAAGCTGCCGCTCTTCCGCTGGAGAAGGTGCTGGGAAGCCATGTCGCGCAGCATTTCGCCACGCTGCACGTGTCCCACGGCGTCGACCTGCGCTGCGGTGTGCAGCCGGTGGCGATCACCGGCCGCGATGGGCGTGCCACGGGCGTGGACCTCTCCGACGGAACGCACATCGACGCCGATGCGGTCATCGTCGGTATCGGCGTGACGCCACGCACGGAACTGGCCGAACACGCGGGCCTCGCCGTGGACAACGGCATCCTCGTCGACGCGAGCATGAGGACGTCGCACTCGGACGTGTTTGCCGCAGGCGACGTCGCCAACGCCTGGCACCCACTGCTGGGGCGACACGTCCGGGTGGAGCACTGGACCAACGCCGCATGGCAACCGCGAGTGGCCTCCCAGTCGATGCTCGGGATCGCCGCCTCCTACGACAAGCTCCCCCACTTCTTCTCCGACCAGTACGACCTGTCCATGGAGTACACCGGCCACACTGGAGACGGAGGTCACGATTCCGTGGTCCTGCGTGGCGCGCCGGATGACCACGCCTGGATGGCCTTCTGGCTCCGGGACAACACGGTGCTGGCCGGCATGCACGTCAACGATCCGCGAGCGGTGCGCGACATCACCACGCTGGTGCGCTCGGGTCAGGCCATCGACCCCGGCCTCCTGGCGGACAGCACGCACCCGCTGAGGTCGTTGCTGCGCACCTGAAGGGCTACGCACCCGACAGGACGTCGGCGAGCACTCGGGCCTGGCTGTGTTCCACGTCCTTGGTGGCCGTCAGAAGAGTGAGACGTGTCCCGCGCACGCAGTCCCGCAGCTCCTTCAATGCAGCCACGCCAGCGGATGATTCCAGCTCGGCGCGGTAGCGTCGGGCGAACTCGTCGAACTTCTCCGGATCGTGCCCGTACCACTGGCGCAGTTCATGGGACGGCGCCACATCCTTGATCCAGTGCTCCATCACGACCTCGGACTTCTTCATCCCGCGGGGCCAGAGTCTGTCCACGAGCACCCTCGTGCCGTCGTTGTGCGTCGGTTCCTCCTGGACCCGACGGATCCACACGCTCAGGGTCATCTCGCGCTCCGTCCCGCACTCCACGATGTGCTGGTTTCTCAGTAGTTGGCCCGGAACACGTCGTAGACCCCGGGTACCTTCCGGACCTGGCTCAGCACGTGCGACAGGTGTGTGGGGTCCGGCGACTCGAAGGTGATCCGCCCCACGAACTGCCTGTTCTTGTTGGTGGAGATCGACGCAGACAGGATGTCCACGTGCTGCTCCGAGAAGGCTGCGCTGACGTCGGAGAGCATGCGGGCACGGTCGATGCCCTCCACCTGGATGGTCACCAGATAGCTGCCGGTGCCCGTCTCCGCCCACGAGACGTTGACGAGCCGCTCCGACTGCTCCCGCAGGGAGGGCGCGTTGGTGCAGTCGGTGCGGTGCACGGAGACGCCGTCGCCGCGCGTCACGAAACCCAGGATGTCATCGCCGGGCAGCGGTGAGCAGCACTTGGCCAGCTTCACCATCATGGTCGAATCGCCGTCCACGAGCACCGCGACGTCACTCTTCGATGACGCGCGCGGACGCTGCTTGACCACCGTGTCCTCGGTCACGGTGTCGACGGCCTCGTCCTCACCACCGTGCAGGTCGATGAGGTGCTGGACCACCGCCTGCGCGCTGATCTGGTTCTCCCCGATGGCCACGTACAGGCTGGAGACATCCTTGGTGCGCAGCACGTTCGCCACCGCAGTCAGGTTTTCCAGAGTCAGGAGCCGCTGCATGGGCAGGCCCGTGCGTCGCAACTGCTTCGCCAGCAGATCCTTGCCCGTGTCCTCGGCCTCGTCACGGCGTTCCCGCGTGAAGTACTGCCGGATCTTCTGCTTGGCGCGGCTGGAGGCAACAAAACTCATCCAGTCGCGGCTGGGGCCGGCATTGGGGCTCTTCGAGGTGAGCACCTCCACCTTGTCGCCCTGCTGGAGCTTGGTGGACAACGCCACCAGCCGGCCATTCACGCGCGCACCGATGCACCGGAACCCCACTTCCGTGTGGACGGCGAACGCGAAGTCCACGGGTGTGGCGCCCACGGGGAGAGCCATCACCTCGCCCTTGGGCGTGAACACATAGATCTCGTCGGAGTTGATCTCGAACAGGATTGAATCCAGGAACTCGCCGGGGTCAGCCGTCTCCTTGCTCATGACGCCGAGCTGGTGCATGGCGCGCAGGCCCGCCTCCTCAGGCGTCACTCCTTCGCGCAGGTTCGCCTTGTACTTCCAGTGCGCCGCAACGCCGTACTCGGCTCGACGGTGCATCTCGTGGGTGCGGATCTGGAACTCCACGGGTTCGTTGCTCTCCCCCAGCACCGTGGTGTGCAACGACTGGTACATGTTGAACTTGGGGTTGGCGATGTAGTCCTTGAAGCGGCCCGGTATCGGTTTCCACGTGCTGTGGGCGACGCCGAGCACCGCGTAACAGTCCTTCACGTCGTCGACGAGGACTCTGAGCCCGATCAGGTCGAAGATGTCGGAGAAGTCGCGGCCCCGCACCATCATCTTCTGGTAGATGGAGTAGTAGTGCTTCGGGCGTCCGTAAATCGACGCCTTGATCTTGTTCTCCGTCATGAGCGACTGGAACTGGCTGATCAGGTCGCGCAGGTACCGTTCGCGCCCGGGCGCCTGGGTGCCGACCATCTCGACGATCTCGCTGTAGATGTTCGGCTCGATCGTGGCGAAGGACAGGTCCTCCAGCTCCCACTTGATGGTGTTCATGCCCAATCGGTGCGCCAGCGGTGCGTAGATGTTCAACGTTTCCGTGGCGATCCGCACCCGCTTGTCGGGACGCAGGAAGCCCAGCGTCCGCATGTTGTGCAACCGGTCGGCCAGCTTGATGACGAGGACGCGAACCTCTTCGCTGGTGGCCATGATCATCTTGCGGATGGTCTCGGCCTTCGCGGTTTCCCCGTAGGTGACCTTGTCCAGCTTGGTGACCCCGTCGACCATCTGGGCCACCTCGTCGGAGAAGTCCTCCCGCAGGGCCTCCATCGAATACGGGGTGTCCTCGACGGTGTCGTGCAGCAGGGCCGCCACGATGACGGGCTCCGTCATGCCCAGTTCTGCCAGGATCGTCGCCACGGCCAGCGGGTGCGTGATGTACGGATCGCCCGACTTGCGCTTCTGGCCATCGTGGTAGTGCTCGGCCGTCCGGTAGGCACGCTCGATGATGTCGAGATCAGCCTTCGGATGGTTGCTGCGGATGATCTTGAAAAGGGGGTCCAGCACCGCGACCCGGGGACGCACTGCTCCCAGACGGGCGAGCCGGTGCCGCATTCTGAGCCGCGGCTGTTCCGGACCCGAGGACACACGCTGAAGAACGCCGTGTTCCGGCTCCCGTTCAGCAGGCTGCTCCGCCATCGGGTCCCCCTCCACAGTCATGGATCAGTGATTCACTGGCAGAAGTGTACTGGCCCGCACGGCGCTCAGTCGTCGAGGTCGCGTAGTCCCTCGACGGTGTTGACCGATTTACGCACCACAATGAGCTGGTCGCCCGCTTCGATGCGTGCCGCCGTCGAATCGTAGAACCGTCGGAGCGTCCCGTTGCGCACGAGGCCGATGACGCGCTCGTTGCCGATGCCGCTGGGATTGGCGCCCACCTCGTCGGGACGGGCCTGGCGCTGCGTCACCTCCAGACCTGTGCCACTGGTCAGCAGGTCCTGGATGATTGCGCCCAGTTCCGGTCCGATGGCGGACAGGCCCATCAGCCGGCCCACCGTGTCCGACGACGTGACCACCGAGGTGGCGCCTGACTGTCTGACGAGCGGTACGTTCTCGTGCTCCCGGACCGACACCACGATGCCGGCCTGCGGGTTGAGCTGCCTCACCATCAGGGTGGTGAGGATGGCGGCATCGTCGCGGTCCAGACAGATCACCACTTCCTTGGCCTTGCTCACCTCGGCACGGCGCAGCAGGTCGCGCCTTCCCGCGTCCCCCTGGAACGCGGCCAACCCGTCGAGATTGGCGTCATTGATGGCCAGAGCGTCGTTGTCGACGACGACGATCTTCTCTGGTGCCTGACCGTGACGCCGCATGGTGTTCACGGCGCTGCGGCCCTTGGTGCCGTATCCGATGACGACGACGTGGTTGCGCATTGTTCTCCTCCACTGCAGGTCACGGATGATGCGGGTGCCCTCGTTGGCGAGGACCTCGATGGTGGTGCCGACCAGCAGCACCAGGAACGCGATCCTCATGGGCGTGATCACCAGGGCGTTGATGAGCCGCGCGTGCGGGGCCAGTGGCGTGATGTCGCCGTACCCGGTGGTGGTGATGGTGACCGTGGAGTAGTAGAGGGCGTCGATGAAGCTGACGCCGTCTGCGCCCGTGTTGTCGACGTAGGCGCCGCGGTCCAGCCACACCAGCGCCGTGCTGACGAGCAGGAGCACGCCCGCGAACATGGCGCGACGTCCCAATTGCCTGAACGGATGCACGCCGAGCCGCGGCATGCTGACGAGTGAGACCTCGTCGCTGCGCTTGCCAGGGTGACGCATCCTGGGCATGTTTCTCAGACCTTCAGGACCGCGCTGCAGTTGTGGATGCCCAGTTCCTGCAAGCGTTGCCTGCCTTCCAGGAAGCCGAGTTCCAGGAGCACGCTGACGTGCACGAGTTCTGCACCCAGCTGTTCCAGCAACTTGGCGGTGGCCCCGATGGTCCCGCCGGTGGCCAGGACGTCGTCGACGACGAGCACCCGGGCCCCGGAAACGATGGCGTCACGGTGCATGTTGAGTGCGGTGGAACCGTACTCGAGGTCGAAGGCCTGCGACACGACGTCGCCCGGCAGCTTCCCGGGCTTGCGCACGGGAACGAAGCCAGCGCCCAGCGCGAGTGCGACGGGGGCCGCGAAGATGAAACCCCGCGCCTCCATGCCCACCACCACGTCGATGTCCTCGGGTGCCGAGGCCACCAGTTCCTCGATGGCGGCCTGGAAGCCGTCGGCCGAGGCGAGCAGGGGGGTGATGTCCTTGAACACCACGCCCGGCTGCGGGAAGTCCGGCACGTCGCGGACGAGCCCCCGCAGCATCTCCAGTCGGGAGGTCATCGGGTGCCGGGCCGCTTCTTGCGCTCGGCGCGCGACGCGCCGGTGCGGGGCTGCATCCTCGGGCCGGCGGGAGCAGCAGTGACGGCCACGCCGTCGCCACCTTCGAGCAGGTCCGTGTCGCTGCGGCGATTGGCCTTCACTGCGGCACGCTCCGAGCGACGCACCAGGGTGGCGCGGTGCTGGATCTGCTCCGGCTCGCGCTCCTTGAGCGTGGTGAGGATGGGGGTCGCGATGAAGATGGAGCTGTAGGCGCCAACGATCATGCCGATGAACAGCGCGAGACCGAGGTCCTGAAGCGGGCCACCGTTGAGGATCGAGCCTGCCACCAGCAGGGCTCCCGTGGGCAGCACCCCGATGATGGTGGTGTTGATGGAGCGCACCAGCACCTGGTTGATGCCGAGGTTCGCCGCTTCGGAGTAGGTCTTGTTGGTGTCCTCCAGGCCGAGGACGTTCTCCTTGATCTTGTCAAAGACCACCACGGTGTCGTAGAGGGAGTATCCGAGGATCGTCAGCACGCCAATCACGGTGGCCGGGGTGACAGTGAATCCGACCAGCGCGTAGATGCCGATGGTGACGATCAGGTCGTGCGCCAGCGCAAGGATGGCGGCGACCGACATTTTCCAGTCGCGGAACCACACCCAGATGAGCAGCATCACCAGGATCGTGAACACAAACAGTGCGATTCCGGCCTGTTGGGACACCTGTTTGCCCCATGAGGCACCAATGGCGTTGTAGGTGACGTCAGCCGGGTCGGCGCCGGTCAGATCGGCGATCGCAGCGCGCACGCTGGATGTCTCGTCCGGGTTCAGGACGCGGGTCTGGATGCGGACCGCGTCGTCGCCGATGGAGAACACCTGTGCTTCGAGGTCGGGGACCTCGAAGCCGTCCACCGCCTGGCGGACCTCCTCGACGGTGCCGGAGGTGACCTGCATGGGGGCCTGGAAGTCGGTGCCACCCTTGAACTCGATACCCAGCGTCAGGCCACGGATGATCAGCGCAAGGATCGAGATGCTCAGCACGATGGCGGAAACCGTGTACCAGAGCTTCCGGTTCTTGACGAAATCGTAGGACACCTGCCCGGTGTACAGACGATGGGCGAGGCCCAGCTTGGCGTTGTTCATCATGCCTCCTGCGCGATGCGGGTGGTGCGGCGGCTCCGGCGGCCCAGCAGGGAGTCACGCGAGACGCCCATGTGCGTGGCGTCCAGGCCGGAGAGCCGATGGCCCTCACCGTAGAACTTGGTGCGGCCGAGGAGCTGCATCAGGGGATGGGTGAAGAAGAAGATCACTGCGAGGTCGATGAGCGTGGTGAGGCCCAGCATGAACGCGAACCCCTTCACGCTGCCGACGGCCAGGACGAACAGGACGATGGCGGACAGCAGGCTGACCATGTCGGCCACGACGATGGTGGAGCGGGCCTTGACCCAGCCGGTCTGGATGGCCGAGCGCAGGCTGCGACCGTCCCGGATCTCGTCACGGATTCGCTCGAAGTAGATGACGAACGAGTCGGCGGTGATACCGATGGCCACGATGGCGCCAGCGATGGCGGGCAGGTTCAGCGTGAAGCCCACCGCGGAGCCCAGCAACACCATGGAGGAGTACGTGCCCAGCGCCGCCACCAGGAGGGAGCCGAGTACCACCAGCCCCAGTCCCCGGTAGTAGGCGAAGGCATACGCCATCACGATGAGGAGGCCGATGAGGCCGGCGATGAGCCCGACGCGCAACTGCTCGCCGCCCAACGTCGCGGAGACGCTCTCCACCTGGGAGGGCTCGAACGACAGCGGCAGGGAGCCGAACTTCAGCACGTTGGCCAGCGACGCGGCGCTGGCTTCGGTGAAGTTGCCGCTGATCTGCGCCTGGCCACCCGGGATGCGCTCGTTGGCGGTGGCAGCGGACTGCACCACGCCGTCGAGGACGATGGCGAACATGTTGGTGGGCTCAGGCTTGCTGACGAGTGCACCGGTCAGCGTCGCCAGGGCGGCGCTTCCTTCGGAGTCAAAGCTCAACGTGACGACGGGGGCGAACTGTCCCGACGGAATGCCGGAAGCAGCGGTGGTGAGCTGCTCCCCGGAGATGGCCACGGGTCCGAGAAGGTACTTGGTGGTGCCCTCCTCGTCGCACGCGAACAGAGGCGCGTCCAGGGTGTCGACGACGTCGGCGCCACATTCGTGCGCCGCGAAACCTTCCAGGTCGGCGTCGCTGGGCTGGAAAGCCAGCACGGTGTCGATGTCGAGCCTTTCGCCCTCACCGACGTCGTTCTTCACCGGCGGTGCGGTGGGCAGTCCCGGTCCGTCCTCGTCGGTGGGCGGCGCCGTCACGCCTGCGCCAGCAACGGTCAGCACCGGCCTGAAAGCCAGCTGAGCCGTGGCACCCACCAGTTCGACGAGGTCGTCGCGCTGGACGTTGGGGGCGGAGACCACGATGTGGCGGTCGCCCTGGGTGGCGACGGACGCCTCACCCACACCCAGCCCGTTGACACGGTCCTGGATGATGTTCTTGGCCAGTTCCAGCGATTCGGCCGGCACCGTCGAGTTGGTGGCGGTCAGTGTGATCGTCATGCCGCCCTGGAGGTCCAGGCCGAGCTTCGGGGTCCAGGTGCGCGTGGCTGCCATGATCGAGAACATGATGCCGATCACCAACAGGAGCAGCAACAACACCACTGCCGGACGGGATTTGCGGGAGCTAATAGCCACAGTTGTCTTTTTCTCTACTGGTGCCCGATGGGCGCCTCACGGTCAGTTTTCGTCGAACCTGCGCTGGAGCTCCTCGGGCGAGATGTCGTCCCCCCGTGGGTCGAACGTCGTTTCGTGGTCGAATCTCATTTCGGGGTCAATCGTCATGTCCGGGTCCACCAGATCGGCGGAGGCCTCATCGCCCTCGAGGACGAGTCCGTCCACGTCGGAGACGACGTCCACGTCATCCGCGAACTCGAACTCCTCCTCATCAGCCGTGGTGGGGCGGGCGATGTTGCCCTTGATGATGGTGATTTCCACCCCGGGAGCGAGCTCGACGATCGCGTGACGCTCACCGAGGTGGCGAACCGTGGCGAAGACGCCGGAGGTGAGCAGGACGCGCGTTCCCGTGGTGAGAGCTCCGATGGAGGCCTGGTGCTCCTTCACGCGCTTCTGCTGGGGTCGAATCATGAGGAAGTACATGAGCGCGCCGAACGCGACGATCATCAGGATCAGGTCCATCAATTTTCCTTCGCTGGAGATGCGTGGTTGGCCAGCGATCACAATAGCCGACGCAGTCCCCAGAGCCCCATTGGGATCACTCCATGTCGTCGAACAGGGCTGGCACGGCCCCTGCGGGCGGTCGCAGACCGATGTGCGCCCAGCCTGCCCGGGTCGCGACTCGTCCGCGCGGCGTGCGCATCATGAGCCCTTCGCGGATCAGGAACGGCTCGGCCACCTCGGAGACCGTCTCCGTCTCCTCACCCACGCTGAGCGCCAGGGTCGACAACCCCACGGGTCCCCCACCGAACAACCGGCAGAGCGCATCCAGCACCCCACGATCCAACCGGTCCAGACCCAACTGGTCCACCTCGTACATCTCCAGGGCTGCGCAGGCGACGTCCAGGTCCACCACCGGGTGGTCCTTGACCTGGGAGAAGTCGCGGACTCGGCGCAGCAGGCGGTTGGCGATACGCGGCGTGCCACGTGAGCGCGACGCGATCTCGTCGGCGGCGCGGGCGTGGATCGTGACGTCCAGCTTCGCGGCAGAGATGGTGACGATGCGCGCCAGGTCCGCGTCTTCGTAGAAGTCGAGTTGGGCCGTGAAACCGAACCGGTCGCGCAGCGGCCCCGGCAGCAGGCCGGCACGCGTGGTGGCACCCACCAGGGTGAACGGCGGGAGCTCGATCGGAATGGCGGTGGCGCCCGGACCCTTGCCCACCACGACGTCCACGCGGAAGTCCTCCATGGCCAGGTACAGGAGTTCCTCGGCGGGGCGTGCGAGCCGGTGGATCTCGTCGAGGAACAGCACATCGCCCTCGCTGAGGCCCGTGAGGATCGCCGCCAGGTCACCCGCGTGGGTGATGGCGGGTCCCGAGGATATCCGCAGAGCGACGCCCAGCTCAGCAGCGATGATCATGGCCAGCGTCGTCTTGCCCAACCCGGGTGGCCCCGACAGCAGCACGTGATCAGGGCTGTGGCCGCGGTGGCGAGCAGCATCCAGCACGAGACCCAACTGGTCACGCACGCGCGGCTGTCCCCCGAACTCGGCGAGGCTCTTCGGCCGCAGGGCGGACTCGAAGTCGCGTTCCTCCGGCACGACGTCGGGGTCGACCTCGGAGTGTTCCATCATCGCTTCGCCAGGGAGTTCAGCGCGGAGCGCATGAGCTGCCCGATGGCGATGCCCGGCTGTTCTTTCACGAGGTGGGCGACGTTGTCACACGCGGCGGCAGCGTCACGCGCGGACCAACCGAGCCCCAGCAGGCCTTCGGACACCTGCTCGCGCCACTGCTCGTCCCCGGTGGTGACAGGGCGTGGGGCATCCTCGGAGGCGGCCAGCAGCAGCACTTTGTCCTTCAGTTCGATGACGAGCTTCTGTGCGCCCTTGCGTCCGATGCCGGGCACGCTGCACAGCCTCGCGAGATCCTCGGAGCTGATCGCCCGGCGCAGTTCGGAGGGGCTGAGGACAGAGACAATGGCCACTGCGAGTTTGGGTCCGACACCTGAGGCGGTCTGCACGAGTTCGAAGGCGTCACGCTCGGACGGGTCGTCGAACCCGAACAGGGTCATGGAGTCCTCGCGCACCACCAGGCTCGTGTGGACAGTCGCCGGCTCACCCAACCGCAGTCCCGCTGCGGTCGCCGGGGTGGTCAGTGCCTTGAACCCCACGCCGCCGACGTCGATCGTGAACGTGGTGGCGCCCGCCTCGATCACGGTGCCCCGCAGTTGCTGGATCAACGTCTTCTCCTTGCTTCGGCCGCCGCGGCGGCATAACGATTGGTGTGGCCGCCCCGCCACGCGTGACAGATGGCCAGAGCCAGCGCGTCGGCGGCGTCCGCCGGCTTCGGCGGTGAGGCCAACCGAAGGATACGGGCCACCATGGCACCCACCTGCGCCTTGTCTGCACTGCCTGAGCCGGTCACGGCAGCCTTCACCTCACTGGGCGTGTGGTAGGTGACCGACAGCCCCCTGCGTGCCCCCAGCAGCGCCGCCACACCCGATGCCTGTGCTGTATCGATGACGCTGCCCAAGTTGTGCTGGGCGAAAACCCGCTCGATGGCCACCGCCTCCGGCGAGTACTCGTCGAACCATTCATCCAGGCCGGCGGCGATCTCCATCAGGCGGCTGGCGACGTCCAGCGTTGCGTCGGTGCGCACGACCCCCACCGCCACCAGCGTGGGGGGACGGCCGACCGTGCCGTCGACGATGCCGACGCCACACCTGGTCAGGCCGGGATCAATCCCCATTACACGCATGGTCAAGCCCCGCTCGGATGGGTGAGGGTCAGTCGTCGCTGTCCAGTGCCGCCTCGACCTCTGGCGTGAGGTCGAGGTTCGTGAATACGTTCTGCACGTCGTCGGAGTCCTCGAGAGCATCGATGATGCGAAAAACCGTGTGCGCCACGTCCACCTTGTCGACGGCCTGGTCGAAGGATGCGACGAAGACCACCTCCGAGGAGTCGTATTCAAGCCCCGCGGCCTCGATGGACTTGCGGACCTCGACGAGGTCGTTCGGGTCGCAGATTGCCTCCCACGACTCCCCCGCCTCCAGAACCTCCTCGAGCCCGGCGTCCAGTGCCGCCTCCAGGACCGAGTCCTCACTGACCTCCAGTCCGTCGTGTTCCCTCGGAACCGTGACGACGCCCTTGCGCGCGAAGAGCCGGGCGACGGAGCCCACGTCGGCCATGGTGCCGCCGTTGCGCGTCACTGCCACCCGGACATCAGAAGCTGAGCGGTTGCGGTTGTCGGTGAGGCACTCGATGAGGATGGCCACGCCGGCTGGTCCGTAGGCCTCGTACATGATGGTCTCGTAGTCGGTACCACCCGACTCGGTGCCTGCGCCACGCTTGTGGGCACGGTCGATGTTGTCGTTGGGGACCGACGCCTTCTTCGCCTTCTGGATGGCGTCGTAGAGCGTGGGGTTGCCGGCGGGGTCACCGCCGCCCACGCGCGCCGCCACCTCGACATTCTTCACGAGTTTGGCGAACAGCTTTCCGCGCTTGGCGTCGACGATCGCCTTCTTGTGCTTCGTGGTTGCCCATTTGGAGTGGCCGGCCATGCATCCCGCCTCAGGTAGAGAGATCAATACTGCATCGCTCACCTTACAGACTTGGTCCCCGGGATGGTTTTGCTCATGAGCAGCACGCTGTCGCGATCCTCGTAGCCAAGGGGATCCCGCAACATTTCCGGCACTCCCGTGTCGTCGGTGTCCACCCCGATCCCCGCCCCACGGCACTGGGAGTGCGCCATGGATTCCATTGTTCTCTCCAGCAGGGCACTCGCTATGCCCTGGCGGCGGTAGGCCGGATGGACCCCGATGCGCTGGGTCCAGCCCTCCACCACCCCGTCGACGGCGGCCGCATCGTCCTCACCTGAGAGCACATATCCCACCGCACCCTTCCCGTTGATCGCCACCCAGGACCAGTCGGGGCGCACACGTGAGAGCGAGCTCTCCCAGTGGTCGTGCTCAGCGTCGGAGCCGAAGCACAGGTGGTGGAGTTGGTGCACTTCCTCACTGTTGGCATCATCGAAGGCCACGAAGGAGACACCGTCCACCATTCGCGGCACGGGGACGACGTCGAGGGGGCGCTGCATGTCGATGAAGTGACGCTCCTCCTGAAAGCCCAGTCCCTTCAACATGTGGTGCAATCCCGCCTGGGTCCCCTCCACGTAGCAGCCCAACCACAGGTCCATCCCGGGACGCTCGGCATCGCGCCACTCGATGCCGCGCGCCACCTGCCAGTCAAAGAGTTTGCGTCCGATCGAGAGGTAGCGATGGGTGGGGTGCACCCCGCCGGCCAATGTCACGCGCGCATGATCCTGATCGGCGTGGACGATGTTCCAGCCGTAGGCCATCAGGCTGCCGTAATTGTCCCAGCCGCCCACGCAATGCCCACCGTCCAGCGTGGCCCCATCGTGGAACAGGAGTCCCTCGACGGTCGTGATCATGGTGTCGTCGAACGCTTCGATCTGGTGACGCAACCTGGCCAGTTCCTCCATGTCGCCGGGTTCCATCATTCGCCAGTGCAAATGGTCTTCCACGTAACTGTCCACGCCGGTCCTCCCTGCGTCTGCTGGAGTTCTATGGACCTTACTCGATGAAAGTGCGGAAATAATGCCTTGCGGGGACACTACGCCTGGGTGGGGTCAGCGCCAAAGATTGTGCTGCGGTTGCTCCCGGGGTGACGTCTGCCCCCACAGCCTGCGCCAGCGCGGCATGGCCTCGGCCCGACATGCAGGGGCTGCGGCACCCCGTTGAACAGCCCACCACGACAGGTGCTCCGCCTGGAAGAGTTCACCCACAGCGGCCTGCACCTCCGCCGTCGTTCCTCCGAGCGACCGCCCGTGCACGTAGATCGGCGCTCCGAAGCAGACCCACACCTTGGGCTTGGACTTCAGCGTCAGGCGCAGGATTTCCTTCAGTTTGAACGTTCCCCCGAGTGCGACCGGCACGATGGGGATGCTGTACTGCGTGGCCAGGTCCGCGGCCACGGTGGTGAAATCGCCCACCTGGTCCGGCACCAAGGGATCATCCGTGAACACCGCGACGCTGCGACCCTGCGACAGTGCGCGGCTGAGGCGACGGTGGGTGGTGCGCAGCCGGGGCGGGAGCACGAGTCGCAACACCTGCCAGTCCAGCGGTCCCTGCTCATTCACGGCGAACACGACGGGGGCCTCGAGACCTGTGAGCGCGTCGATGCCCATCACCTGGTAATCCACCCGCCAGGCCAGCATGTTGAAGATGTCCGGGATGCGACGCAGGTCGCTGCGGGACAGCCGGTCGCGTGGCTCGCTCTCGCGCGGTGGCGCGCTGTGGGGCCGTCGGGTACGCAGCCCGAAGAGGGTCCCGGCGAACGCCAGCATGTCACCCGGCCACGTGATGCGCGGGGCTCTTTTGGCGCTGGACGTCCTCGTCCAGGAGCTCAGCTCACGCGTCATGACACGGACCCCAGCACCCGTCCCGGACCGTGCAGGTGTGTGATCTCGGGACGATGCCCCACGACTGCGGCGGCGATCTCGTAGGCGTCCGTCAGCGTGCTGGCCGCGCGGTGACCCATCATTGCAGCGGTACGGCGGTCCGCCCCCACCCAGATCACGTCGGCGAGCCCCTGCGTTGCTTCCCGGAGCCGGTACCAGGTGTGGAACACGCCCAGCGGATGGTGCGCGAAGCGCTCCTTGTACAAATTGAGATACCAGGGGTCCACGGCCGCAGCAGCCTCGAAGCGCTCGTGGATCTCGAAGGGATCCAGCGTCTGCGGCAGCACGTTGACGAAGAAGTCGGCGGAGGCTGACTGCGTGCGGTTGGAGAAGTTCTGCACCAGCGGGTGCAGGGCCACCACCACACCCTGGTCACGCACCAGGGGCTGGCCGAGGTGACAACCTGCCTGCTCCACGAGCGCGTTGTGGGCTGCCCGGATGGGCGAACCCACGGGGTTGCCGACGTCGAAGGCCGAGCCCCATACCGACGCCACCAGCACATCCGCCTGCCGACCGAGATCGACCAGGTGCGCAGCCCGCCACACTTCACGGGCCTCGGCGTGCACTGCCTCGGGTTCCCCACCCACCATGTCGAGGACCACGTAGTCCGCCCGAGGAGCGGCATACAGCTTCTGGGCGCCCTGTTTGGGCAGCGCTGCGACGAACTGGCGTGCTGCGGCATAGGCGAGGTGGTCCGTGAATCGCCACTCCCACTCGCGCCGGTTGAGGAACGACAGGCTGGGGTGCATCCGTGGCTGCCCCAGGACGGCAACGACCGCGAACGTGGGAATCTGCGCGGAGATGAGCGCTGCCACATCCTCTGTCGCAGAGGGGGCCGCGCCGAATCCAGCGATTCTGTTGATGGTGTCCACGTCAGTGAGACCCAGCGTGAACGGGTGGCCCTCAGCATGGTCGTCGCGGACTCCGATGCTGACCACCAGGTCCGACGACGCCACGCGCGCATTCATCCGCACCTCGTGGCCGCCGACCTCCCCGATGCTGACCAGGTCATCGCTCGTGACGTCGTGGCTGGTGATCAGGTTGTCGGCCAGGAATGACGTGGCCACACGATCGCCCAACACCTCGGTGATGTCACGGTCGGACCAGCGTCGATTGAGCCCGGTGGCAATCACCACCTGGACGTCGTCCACCTTGTTCCGAGCAGCAAGTTCGAGGACCCGCTCCACCATCGTGCGGCGAACGTCGAAGCGCATCCGTGGCTGCGGACGGCTGTTGTCGGTGACCACGATGGTGAGGCGAACATCAGGCGCGAGGCGCTCCGCCAGGGGTTGACCGACGACCGGTGACTCCAGCGCGGCATCGATCAGCGGGACAGGGTCCGAGGAGGGGACCGCATCGGCCGGGTATGCCACGCGTGTTCCCGGACCGAAGCGCTCCAGTTTGACCGATGCGCCGGCCATGGTCAGCAGCGGTGGGGTCTTCTCGTCGACCTCGAGGACGAATCCGGGGCGTGGCATGGGTGGTGACGGCTCCTGTCGGTGATCTAAGAGGGTAGCTTCCAGCGGGGCTGGGGCGAGCTCGCCGGCCAATCAATGATGGACCAGCCACTGGTGCGCGCGGCGCGCATCAGACCGATGTCGGGGCTGACCGCCACCGGATTGCCGACAGCGCGAAGCATCGGAAGGTCGACGTGGCTGTCGGCGTAGGCGAAGGACTGGCTGAGGTCAATGCCGTGCAGGGCCGCATAGTGATCCAGCCAGGCAGAGCGTGACTCACCCACCATGGGTGGGCCGGTCAGGAATCCGGTGCAGTTCCCCTCGGCGTCCACACCGAGGTCAGCAGCCACGATGTGGTCGAAGAGACCCTCGAACGGCCGGGTCAGTGGACGGATGACGCCGGTGATCAGGATGGTGGTGTGGCCCGCTTCACGGTGTGCCCGGATGCGTCGCAGAGCGTCGGCAGAGCTGCGGTCCAGGATGTGGGCCGCCAGTTTCTCGTCGACGTAGGTTTCCATGTCGGCGAGGTTCGCACCCTCGTAGCGGCGGTAGACCTGACGCAGGAAAATGCCGCGATCCTTGCGCTCCGCCGCCAGGTAGTTGGGCATCTGCGCGACGACCCGGGCCACTTCGGCGGCGCGTTCCACGACCGAGAGTTCCGGCAGCCGGAGCCACAGGTACGTCTCGATCACGTTGGTGACCATGACGGTGCCATCGAGGTCGAAGGCGGCAAGCACGGTGCCCGGCTCAGCCGGCTTCAGGTCCTTGAAGGTGGCCGAGCGCGCCTGCCGGCGCTTGCGCGCGGACTCGAGGCGCCGTACCGGGTCAGTGACCGCGGGGCAGTGCACATCCTCGATGTAGTGCGTCCAGTCAAAACTCGCCGAGTCGAAGCTGAACGCATCCACGTCGGCCTCGTCGAGGGAGCGGTGCAGCGCCAGGGTGCAGTCGTCGACGAAGTGCAATTCGGACTGCAGGTACTCGCCGTACAGCGACAGGTACTTGTTGAGGAATTCCAGTTGCTTGGTGGTCTTGTCGAGCGCCGTGGCGGCAGCTCGCACCCTGTGCCCGCGTGGGGCGAAGCTGAGCAGTCGGTTGCCGATCGCCGTGCCCTTGCCCGCGAACCACAGCATGCGCTCCACAGGTTCTGCGCCGGGGAAGTTCCAGGTGGCCAACGGCGCGGAGCCCTGACCGACGACGTAGGGGTGCTTGGTGAAGTAACTGCGAATGTGCTGGTAGATGCCCCTGAACGTCAGGGGGTTCCGGGCCCCTGAGCTGCAGTGGTAGTACTCAGGCTCCCCGACGGTGGGCTGCGTGGCGCAGACGGCGATGATGGCATTGACCACGAAGTCACACGGGATGATGTCGATGACCGCGTCCGGCGAGGCGGGGAACTCCGCCAACTGGCCGCGACCGTAGGCAAGGATCAGCGGGTCTGCCATCTTGAAGCCCTCGATCCAGCCCTCGTGCGGGAACCGCAGCGATGACTCGACGATGGCGGGCCGCACGATGGAGACCTGCATGTCATGGCCCATCTCGGCCACCACGCGCTCCCCCATGGCTTTGGCGAAAGTGTAGACGTCGGTCCAGCCGAGCGAGCGCGCGCGCTCAGTCCCGGCGGACACCAGTTCCTGCTTCACCCATTCCTTGCGGCGTCGCTCGGTGTCCTCCGATGTGGTGAGATAGCCGGCTCGGCGGTGGAGACGCTCCGCCTGCTTGCGCAGGATCGTGAGCTGCTCGGAGCTCCGGGAGCGGGCCTCGACGTGTTCCGCCATGGCGAGAGCGGCTGCCGCTTCCACCTCGTAGTCGACGTCGTGGATGTGCGCGGCTTCGGGGATGGGTCCGCGTCGACGACCCGCGGTGTAGGCCGTGGAGATGTGCACATAGTGCGGCACCTTCACCAGGTTGCCCTCAGCGTCGCTGCATGCCTCGCGCAGCTTGCCGAGCAGCGCCTTGGTGCCGACGACGTTGGTGGTGAACGCCTGGTCGATCGGAGGATCGAACGACACGTCACCTGCGCAGTGCACGAGGATGTCCAGGTCGCGCGGCAGGTCCGGAACGCGCGGGAGGTCGCCCTCGATGACCTGGACACGCTCCGCCATCAGGGTCTCGACGGAGCCGGCCGCGGCCACCACGTCGGCGAAGATCTTCTTCTTCAGCAGGCTCTTCACTCGCTGCTCGGCAGTGACCGAGCCCTTGCGGCGTACGAGGACACCTGTGCGGACATCGTCACACTCGGTGAGGATCTTCCAGAGCATCTGCTCCCCGATGAAGCCCGTGACGCCCGTCATGACGATCTTCTTGCCGGCGAGGAGGTCCTTGATACGACCGGTCAGCAACGGCGGGGTGTGCACCCCTGCGTGGTCCGACGCACCAAAGCTGCTGCGCGGCGCCTCAGCCATGCGTCTTTCCCCCTGCCACTTCCAGCGCCTCGGGCAGCGTGAAGGCGCCCATGTAGAGGGCGGTGCCGATGATGGCACCCTCGACACCGATCGGGACCAGTGTGCGCAGGGCCCTGAGGTTCTCCAGCGTCGCGATGCCCCCGGAGGCGATCACGGCTGCGTCCGTGAGTTCACACACGGCCTGGAGAAGGTCGATGTTGGGACCGGTCAGCATGCCGTCGGAGTTGACGTCGGTGACCACGAAGCGTTCACAGCCGGCTTCGGAGAGGAAGTCGAGGGTCTCCTGCCAGGGGCCGCCCTCCTGGGTCCAGCCACGCGCCGCAAGGTTGTCGCCGCGCACGTCCAGACCGATGGCGATCCGATCGCCGTGGTCGGCGATCATGCGCTCGCACCAGTAGGGCTGTTCGAGCGCGGCCGTGCCGATGTTGACACGTCGGCAGCCGGTGGCGAGCGCCCGGTTCAGTGAGGCATCGTCCCGGATCCCGCCGGAGAGTTCCACCTCCACGTCGAGCTTCCCGATGATGTCGCTCAGCAGTTCGGCGTTGGAGCCGCGTCCAAAGGCCGCGTCGAGGTCCACGAGGTGGATCCACTCCGCTCCCTGGTCCTGCCAGCGCATGGCCGCGGCGAGCGGGTCGCCGAATTCCTTCTGGGTTCCTGCCACGCCCTGGACCAACTGGACGGCGCGGCCGTCTGTCACGTCGACGGCTGGCAACAGCTGTAATGCATCCACGATCACGAACCCTATCGGACAGAGACCTTCCAGCCCTCGACTTCTCGCGCGCCGATACCCACCA